>JAKSSR010000024.1 GCA_024402995.1 Clostridia bacterium
CCCTATGCTAAACTAATTCGGTCACAATAGATTTTGGAGGTAAGAAAAGTGAAAACAGCACTTCTTATTGTTTTAGCAATCGCATCTCTGGCACTCATCGCCAGTGTCCTCTTCCAGAGCGGAAGCAGCGCGGGTCTGTCCGGTTCCATCGCAGGCGGCGCAGAAGAACTCTTCGGAAAGAAGAAGAGCAAGGGTTATGATGAACTCCTTGGAAAGGTCACTGCAGTTGCCGCACTGGTTTTCATCGTAGTCGCACTGGTACTCGTAGCAATCGAGTAGTTTTCGCGTAGGAAAACCAACTGAATTTACGGTTATAAAGTAAGAGACTCTGCAGAATATGCAGTGTCTCTTGCCTTTTAATTTTTCAGTTATTATTTTTATTATTCATTCAACGTATCAATGGGAGGATACAACAATGAACACACTGCTTCTTATTGTTGCTCCCGTCGTGGGTATCGTTGCTCTGGCAGTCGCTCTCGGTCTCGCAAAGTGGATCGGCGGCGTAGACGCCGGCAATGACCGCATGAAGGAAATTTCAGGCTATATCCACGAGGGCGCAATGGCATTCCTCAAGAGAGAATACAAGACCATGATCATCGTCGTCGTAGCTCTCACCGTCATTCTCGGAATCGCCATCAACTGGACCACCGCAATTCTTTACGTATTCGGTGCAGCCTTCTCCGTACTTGCAGGCTTCTTCGGCATGCAGGTCGCAACCAAGGGTAACGTCAGAACCGCTTCTGCTGCTAAGGACGGCGGAATGAACAAGGCTCTGTCCGTCGCTTTCAGATCCGGCTCCGTTATGGGTCTGTGCGTCGTAGGTCTCGGTATCCTCGGCGTTGGCGCAGCATACGCGATCCTTGCTCCTGAAGTCGCTCAGGAATGCCTCACCGGTTTCGGTCTCGGCGCTTCCTCAATGGCTCTGTTCGGCAGAGTCGGCGGAGGTATCTACACTAAGGCTGCTGACGTAGGCGCTGACCTTGTCGGTAAAGTTGAAGCCGGTATCCCCGAAGATGACCCCCGTAACCCCGCTGTTATCGCTGATAACGTCGGTGACAACGTCGGTGACGTTGCAGGTATGGGCTCCGACCTCTTCGAATCCTATGTAGGTTCCATCATTTCCTGCATCACCCTTGCTTTCGCAGCAAGCTTTATCTATGATTCCCTCAAGGGCGCAATCTTCCCCCTCATCATTTCTTCCGTTGGTATTCTCGCTTCCATCGTCGGCATCCTGTCCGTCAAGGGCGATGAAAAGTCCAACCCCGCCAAGTCCCTGAACATGGGTACTTACCTCGCTGCTATCCTTGCAGCAGTTGTCTCCGTAGTCCTGTCCAAGGTCTTCTTTGACAACTTCACCTGCGCTATCGCAGTTATCTCCGGTCTTGTTGTCGGTACCGCTATCGGCAAGATCACCGAAATCTATACTTCCGCAGATTACAAGAGTGTTAAGCACATTGCAGAAGAGTCCCAGACCGGCGCTGCAACCACCATCATCAGTGGGCTCGGCGTAGGCATGCTCTCCACCGTATGGCCCATCCTCTTCATCGCAGTCGGTATCGTTGCAGCTTACGCAGCAGCAGGCCTCTACGGCATTGCTCTTTCCGCTGTAGGTATGCTCTCCACCGCAGGTATCACCATTGCTGTTGACGCTTACGGTCCCGTATCCGACAACGCAGGCGGCATTGCAGAAATGTCCGAACTGCCCCCCGAAGTCCGCGAAATCACCGATACCCTCGACTCCGTCGGCAACACCACCGCTGCTATCGGCAAGGGCTTCGCAATCGGTTCCGCAGCACTGACCGCTCTGGCACTGTTCGTTTCCTACTCCGAAGTTGTCGGCCTCAAGGCTATCGACCTCCTCGACCCCATGGTAATCGTCGGCGCATTCATCGGCGGTATGCTCCCCTTCATGTTCAGCGCATTTACTATGAACGCTGTCGGCAGAGCTGCTAACCAGATGATCCAGGAAGTCAGAAGACAGTTCAGAGAAGACAAGGGCATCATGGCCGGTACCTCCAAGCCCGACTATGCAAAGTGCGTTTCCATCTCCACTCAGGCTTCCCTGAAGGAAATGGTCGTTCCCGCTCTCCTCGCTGTTATCGCTCCTATCCTTGTCGGTATCCTGCTTGGCGCAGCTGCTCTCGGCGGCATGCTGGCAGGCGGCCTCATCACCGGCGTTCTCCTCGCTATCATGATGTCCAACGCTGGCGGCGCATGGGATAACGCAAAGAAGTACATCGAAAGCACCGGCGGCAAGGGTTCCGATACCCATAAGGCTGCTGTTATCGGCGACACCGTCGGCGATCCGTTCAAGGATACCTCCGGCCCGTCCCTCAACATCCTCATCAAGCTGATGACTATCGTTGCTCTGGTATTCGCACCTATCTTCGTAAAGATCGGCGGAATCCTCCACTTCTAGTCTGAGCGCAAAATGAAAAATCAATCCCTCCGGATCTCCGGAGGGATTTTTTATGGCGTATATTCCTTGCTCACAGGGCAAGTTTGCGGGTATAATGAAGTGTTATTGAAAAAGAATTTCGTGCCCGTGCCCTTAAAGCACATGAGGAGGACTAAATGAAGGAATATAAAGCACTGCAGAACGGCAGTGATATAAGAGGTATTGCCCTTGAGGGCATTGAAGGCCAGAGCGTCAATCTGACTGCCGAAGCCGCAAGAGATCTGTCCCTTGCCTTTGCTCAGTGGCTTTCTGAAAAATACCGCCAGCCCGTTAATACTCTGGTTATTGCTCTTGGCAGAGACTCCCGTCTCAGCGGCCAGGCTCTGCTTGACGTCTGCGCCAAAACCCTTGCTTCTGTGGGCGTTTTTGTCTATGACTGCGGCATGGCATCTACTCCGGCCATGTTCATGTCCACCATTTTCCCCATTACCAGAGCTGACGGCGCCATTATGATCACCGCAAGCCACCTGCCTTTCAACCGCAACGGTTTTAAGTATTTCACCGACGAAGGCGGCCTGGATAAGCCTGACATCAAGGAACTCATCAGAATCGCCGAAGGTCTGGAGGATGGTGAAAAGGGTGGTTCCATGGGCGCCATTATTCCCTGCAAGCTTATGGACTATTACAGTGCTCATCTTCGCGAAGTCATCTGCAAGGGCCTGAACAAAACTGAAGAAGACAAGCCCCTCAGCGGAATGCACATTGTCTGCGACGCAGGCAACGGAGCCGGCGGTTTCTACGTCAGCAAGGTGCTGGAGCCTCTCGGTGCCGACTGCAGCGGAAGCGCTTTCCTTGAACCTGACGGAAGCTTCCCCAACCACCAGCCCAATCCTGAAAACAAGGAAGCAATGGAGGCTATTTGCGGAGCGTCAAAGGCCGCAGGCGCAGACCTTGGTCTGATTTTCGATACGGACGTGGACCGTGCCGCAGCAGTTGATTCCCAGGGCAGACCCATTGCCCGAAACGGGATCGTTGCTCTTGCCGCTGCCCTTGCGGGAGAAGGCCACCTGGGCACTACTATCGTCACCGACAGCATCACCAGCAATCAGCTGGGTGTTTTCCTTACCGGTCCTCTCGGTCTGAAGCACCTTCGCTTCAAGAGAGGCTATAAGAACGTCATCAATAAGGCAATTGAACTCAACGGCGCCGGTGAAGATTGTCAGCTGGCCATTGAGACCTCCGGTCACGCCGCGCTCAAGGAGAACTATTTCCTGGACGACGGTGCATACCTGGCCACTAAGATCGTCATTAAGGCTGCTCAGCTGAAGGCTCAGGGCAAGACCATCGAAAGTCTTATGGAGGCTCTTGAAGAACCTCTTGAAGCGGCAGAATTCAGACTTAACGTCAACGCAGAAGATTTTGCAGCCTACGCCGGCTCCATTCTGGAAGAACTGGAAAGCTGGATCGCTCAGGGCGAGTGTGATGAGGCCCATCCCTGCGGAGGACGCTGCCGCTGCGGTATGACTCTGGAAAAGCCCAATTATGAAGGCGTCCGCGTCAACTGCGACGCAGCCAACGGCGACGGCTGGTTCCTCCTGCGCAAATCTCTCCACGATCCTCTCATGCCTCTCAATATTGAGAGCAACAAAGAGGGCGGCGTTGAGATCATCGCAAAGAAGGTAAAGGCACTCCTCGCTAAATACGACCAGCTGGATACTTCAAAATTATAGAACTTTGCTGCAAACCGCGGACCTGAAGCAATTCGGTATCCCGGTTTGCGTTTATACGGAGAAAAAATGGAAAAGCACGCATTTTCGGATTTTTTAGGAATAGAACTTCTTGAGATCACTGCGGAAAAGGCCGTAGGCCGCCTGGCAAACCGCAAAGAATTGACCGATCATCTCGGTCACATGACCGGCGGCGCCTACAACGCTCTTGCCGACGCCGTAGGCGGTGCCGCTGCCAGGGCGACGGGAGATCTTTACGTCACTCAGGGCTGCAGCCTCCAGTACTACGTAAGTACCGAGCTTGGCGCTGATAATGTCCTTTACGCCACTGCCGTCATACGCCACAGGGGGAGCAGAAGCTGCATCGCAGCGGTCGAGCTGACTCATGAAGACGGTACAGTGGTCTGCGACGGTCAGTTTACCTATGCAAAAGTCGTGCTGTAAGGAAATGAACGAAAACGAAAAAAACTCCCTGGGCTACACGCCCGGGGAGTACGTACTATTCAGAAAATATGCCCGGCGCTTTCTGATCCTCTTTGCCTTGCTGTACATGACTATTTACTGCTGCCGCCTGAACCTCGGCAATGCCGCAGCTGTCATAATGGAGGAGGAAGGCTGGAACTCTGCTGACATAGGCCTTCTTACCTCTGTCCTTTTCTGGACCTACGGCATAGGGCAGATGGTCAACGGCAGACTTGCTGATCTCTTCGGTGCACGCCGCTTTATTGTAATGGCCGTATGCCTTTCTGCCGCCTGCAATGTTCTTCTGTCTTTTCAGAAGTCCATTGCGGTCATTGCCGTAATATGGGCCTTCAACGGCTTCTTTCAGTCTATGGCCTGGCCTCCGGGGCTTGCCATTATGTCCGGATGGTGGCCGTCGGGGAAAAGGGGCTTTGCCTCAGGCTTTATGCAGGCCTTCTCAGGTTTCGGTCAGGCTTGTGCCACCTTGGCTGTTGCTCTGTCTCTGAAGCTTCTTCCCGGCATGGGATGGCGCGGTTGCTTTATTCTTCCTGCGGCGATCCCAGTTATCATGCTTGTTGTCTACAAGCTTTTTACGAAGAATTCTCCTTCCGATATCGGCCTTGCGCCATATACCGAAAGCAATGCCAGGACTGCCGAAACAGAAGCGGAAATGGCCGCTCTCATAGAGAAAAACGGAGCCCTTTATCCCTACCGCTACGTGCTGTCTATTAAGGCTTTCAGAGCATGGCTGGTCATTGCCATGATAGGCGGTCTTGCCCGCTACGGACTGACTACCTGGATACCTCTGTACTTTACTCAGCGCTTCGGCGTTGATGTGACCGCCGGACTCCTTAAGTCCCTGGCTCTGCCTGTAGGAATGGGCTTCGGTACTTTTCTGGTGCCAGTTCTTACCGATCGCTTCTGCTCCGGCGACAGACGTCCCGCCGTGGTGATCAGCGCCATAGTGGCCGCGGTGTCCGTCATAAGCTTTATGACCCTGGATCCCAGAACTGCCGGCGGATCGGTGCTTGTCAGCATAATGCTCTTTATTGCAGGCTTTGCTATTTACGCCATAAGCGGCGTGTCCTTTGCCTACGCCTGCGACCTCGGCGGCCGGGTATTTACGGCTACCTGCTCGGGCATCATAGGTTTTGTGGCTTATTCCGGCGCCGCTCTGCAGAGCATGATCTATGGCTTTATTCTTGAAAAAGCAGGATGGAACACTGTTTTTATTTCAATAGCAGCCCTTTGTTTTGTTTCCGCGTTTATAGCGAGGAGGAAAAATCATGGAACCGCTGAATAATTTGTCCGCAATACTCCGAAGGCTCGCAATGGCCCTGAGTCTGCTCATAATGCTGGCCGCCACTGTGTGGCTGGCAATAATCTGGCCTGAAATCCCGGACGCAGTCCCCAGTCATTTTTCCGCTGACGGCAGTCCCGATTCCTACGGAGGTAAGCTTTCTCTTCTCGCTCCCCTCATCCTCGGCTGGGTGGCTGTTATCTTGTTCGTTGTGCTGGAGTTTTTTCCACAGTACTGGAATATTCCCCAAAAGAGCAACGGTTTTCGGGTTTCTTTCGGCAAGCTTACGGGAAGCAATAACGGCGCTCAGGTCACGCCCGGCGCTCAGGCTTCCATGAGAAGCCTTATGGCTGTAGACCGCCTGGCCATTGCCGCTCTGTTTGCTGTCATTACCATATGCTCCGCAAAGGGCATGGCTCTTCCTACGGGGGTCTTTGCCGTCATCATCATAGTAATGCTGGCAAGTTCTGTCTTTTTCTCCGTTCAGGCAAGCCGCAGAAACAGCAAGTAAAAGTTCTAGGGCCAGAAGGACGCGATGAAATTCTCCATTCTCATGCTCCCCACCGGGTGAGAGGAATGGACCTCTGCAGGGTAGTGAGTTCCCCTCTGGTCCAGCCATTCCAGAAAGTCCAGGCCGTTGCCGCCGCAGACCTCGTACATCCCCAGGTCGTAATCGCAGTCCACAAGGACGATTGGAAGGCCCTGGGCCTCGCAGTTTTCTATCATTTGTTTGGCATCGTCAACGCTTTTTACGCCTACGTAACCGGTGGGCGCTTCACGCCAGTCGTCGAGCCAGATTTTTATAAATTCTTTTTCCATAAAGCTTACGCCTCCTGCATAAATTGTAACACAGGAGGTTTTTTTATGATATAATTCAATGGCTAATCATATTTCTTAAATAAGTATCAGAGAATGGCATTTACACATCTACACGTACATACCGAATATAGCCTTTTAGACGGCGCGTCCCGCATCGACAAGCTGGTGGCAAAGGCCAAGGAACTGGGAATGACCAGCCTTGCCATTACCGACCACGGCGTCATGTACGGCTGCGTCCAGTTCTATGAACAGTGCAAGAAGCAGGACATTAAGCCCATTATCGGCTGCGAGGTCTACACTGCTCCCAGAACCCGCTTTGATAAGGACTCAATTCTTGATAAGAAGGCGGGCCATCTTGTGCTGCTCGTTAAAAACGACAAGGGCTACAAGAACCTGATAAAGATCGTATCCGAAGCCTATAAATCGGGCTTTTACTATAAACCCAGAGTGGACCATGAGCTTCTTGCCCAGTACAACGAAGGTCTGGTCTGCCTCTCTGCCTGCCTGGCAGGCAAGGTCCAGCACGAGCTTCTCATGGACAACTACGAAGGAGCCAAAGAAGAAGCGCTGTGGCTGGAGAACAATTTCGGCAAGGGCAATTTCTTCCTTGAGATTCAGGACCAGGGCCTGGAGGAGGAATACAAGATCAACCCCATGCTGAAGAGGCTCAGCAAGGAGCTGGACATTCCTCTGGTAGCTACCAACGACTGCCACTACATCAATCAGGAGGATGCCCGCGCTCACGACGTTCTCCTCTGCATAGGTACCAAGTCCAACTTCTCCGATCCGGATCGCATGCGCTTTGCCAATGACCAGTTCTACGTCAAGACAGAGCAGGAAATGCGCAATATTTTTGCCGACATCCCCGAAGCCTGCGACAATACCCAGGTGGTCGCTGACCTGTGCAATTTCGACTTTGAATTCGGTCACTACCACATTCCCGTATGCCCCGTTCCCGAAGGCTACGACCAGAACACCTACTTTGAGTTCCTGGCCTGGTCCGGTCTGGAATACCGCTACGGTACCACCGAACACGTTTCTTCCGCTTTCAGAGAAGCGCCTAAAATACCGCCCGAAGACATGTCGACTCTGGCTCCTACGGTAAAGCCTGAGCTGAAGGAGCGTATGGCCTACGAAATCGATACCATTGAGCACATGGGCTACGTAGGCTATCACCTCATAGTCTGGGACTACGTCAACTGGGCCAAGGGCCACGGCATCATGGTAGGTCCGGGCAGAGGTTCCGGCGCCGGAGCCATAGTCCTCTATTCTCTGGAAATCACGGATATAGACCCTATACGCTTCAGTCTCATTTTCGAGCGCTTCCTCAACAAGGAACGTGTATCCATGCCAGATATCGACATGGACTTCTGCATTGAGCGCAGAGGCGAGATCATAAACTACGTAAAAGAACACTACGGAATAAACAACGTCTGCCAGATATCCACCTTCGGTACTCTTAAGGCAAAGGCAGCCTTTAAAGACGTTGCCCGCGTTATGGAGATCCCCTTCGCCAGATCTCTTGAAATAGCCAAGATGATCCCGGACGATCTTAAGATGACCCTGGATAAGGCCCTTGAACAGAGTCCTGACTTTAAAAAAGTCTACGACGAAGACGAGCAGATACGCAACGTAATAGATACGGCAAGGGTTCTGGAGGGCCTTGCCCGAAACAGCTCTACCCACGCTGCAGGCGTAGTTATTTCCAGCGAGCCTGTAGACGAGGTCGTTCCCCTGGTCATGGCGGAAAACGGCCTTGCGACTCAGTTCACCATGACGGAGATCGAGCACCTGGGCCTGCTGAAAATGGACTTCTTAGGTCTGCGAAACCTTACGGCTATTCGCGAATGCCTGGACCTTATTGAAAAAGACACAGGAGAAAGACCTGACCTGAGCAAGATCAGTACCGCAGAGCCTGAAGTCTATCAGCTCATTGCCAGCGGCAATACCACAGGTATATTCCAGCTTGAATCAGGCGGCATGACCGGGTTCATGAAGGACCTGGGCGCCAGCTGTCTGGAAGACCTTATAGCAGGTATTTCCCTTTACAGACCGGGTCCCATGGACTCCATCCCGACTTACATCAAGTGCAAGAAGCACCCGGAAGAGATCACCTATCTCTGCCCGGAGCTGGAGCCCATACTTGCCCCTACCTACGGCTGCATAGTCTACCAGGAGCAGGTCATGGACATAGTCCGGAAGCTGGGCGGTTATTCCTACGGACGCGCTGACCTGGTCCGCCGCGCCATGTCCAAGAAAAAGGCCGACGTCATGGCCAAGGAGCGTGAGTATTTCGTTCACGGCAAGCTTAATGACGACGGCACCATAGACGTTCCCGGATGTCTGCGCAACGGCATTTCCGAAGACGTTGCCAACACCATATTCGACGAAATGACCAGCTTTGCCGCTTACGCCTTCAATAAGTCCCACGCTGCGGCCTACGCAGTAGTCGCTTATCAGACGGCCTGGCTGAAGCTTCACTATCCGGCCCAGTTCCTGGCTTCCCTGATGAGTTACCCGGCAGACGCCAACGCAGTGGCCGTCCTCATACGAAACGCTGCTGAAATGGGCATAGAGACCCTGGCTCCCGATGTCAACAAGAGCATGAAGCACTTCTCTACGGAGAACGGAAAGATACGCTACGGCCTCCTCGGCGTCAAGCACGTCGGTGAGGGTATGTGCGACGAGATCATTGCCGCAAGACAGCGCAAAATGCCTTCCGACGTCTTTGAATTCGTAGACGGTCTGGATGTTCACAGCATCAACAGGACTGCTCTTGAGTGCCTCATCAAGGCCGGCGGCATGGACTGCTTCCCCGGCAACAGAGCCCAGAAGCTCATTGCCATCGGTTCACTGATCGAGAGTGCCCAGCAGACCGCAAGAGACAATATCGAAGGTCAGCTGTCCCTATTTACAATGGCCGGAATGCAGGATATTGCCAAGGTTGAGCACAAGCTGCCTCCTGCCGGCGAACTGTCCAAGCAGGACCTGCTGGCAATGGAAAAGGAAATGCTGGGCGTTTACCTTACGGACCATCCTCTCAACGAATGGGTGACCAAGATAAAAGAGTCCACGGACATGAATACCGAGCGTCTGCGCAATCTTGAAGAGGAGCCCAACATAAAAGACGGTATGACCGTCACCATGGCAGGTCTCATTACGGAAAAGAAGGTGCTCCTGACCAAGAAGGGCCAGCAGATGGCCTTCATCAGCGTGGAAGATCTGTACGGGCACATTGAAGTCATAGTCTTCCCCAAGACCTTTGAGGTGGACAGAGCAAATCTTGAAATAGACAGCGTTGTTCTCCTGCGAGGCAAGCTGGACCTGAAGGAAGAAGATAATCCCAAGGTCCTTGCCGACAGAGTGGTCATGCTGTCCGATTACAACGGAAAGCTCCAGCGGGCTTCCGACGCCCAGAACGCGGCGGCTCTTGCCGCAGAAAGGGCCGCTCAGGCACCTCCTCTCATGAAGATCGTCATTCCTCCGGGGATCAGCGAAGAGCAGGGCCTTGATATATTCCGACGCATCGCAAGAAAACACCGGGGCGAAATGCCTGTGGCCATTATGGTCATGGCGACCGGTCACAAATACAAGCTTAATTACGATCTTTGGGTCGACCCCACTGACGATTTCCGTGCGGAGATCCGGGGCGCCTTCGGCGATAACAGTATAAGGAGTTAATGCAATGAAACGAATCGGAGTACTTACCTCCGGCGGCGACAGCCCCGGAATGAACGCTTGCGTCCGCGCAGTTGTACGCGCTGGCATAAATGCAGGCTTTGAAGTTTACGGAATCAGAAGAGGCTACGAAGGCCTTCTCGACGGTGACTTTATGGAGATGGATCTCTCATCAGTCGCTGATATCATCCACAGAGGCGGCACCATGCTGGGAACTGCGAGAAGCACCCGCTTCATGACAGACGAGGGCTTTGCCAGAGCCATGACCATGCTCGAGACCTATCAGATCGAAGGTCTTGTCGTCATCGGCGGCGACGGTTCACTTCACGGAGGACAGAAACTGAGCGACGCGGGGATCAAGGTCATGGGCCTGCCCGGCACCATTGACAACGACCTGGCCTATACTGATTTCACCATCGGTTTTGATACAGCTGTAAATACGGCACTTGCCACTATCAGCAATATACGCGACACTTCTTCCGCTCATGGAAGAACCACAGTCATTGAGGTCATGGGAAGAGAGTGCGGAGATATTGCCCTCTACGCCGGACTTGCAGGCGGGGCGGAAACGATCCTTATTCCCGAAAAGGAAATAGATATCAACGCCATCTGCAGAAAGCTGCTGGAAGGCAAGCACCGCGGCAAGCTTCACAGCGTCATCATCAAGGCCGAAGGCGTACCCATTACCGCCGGCGATCTTGCCAGAGAACTGGAAGCAAAGACGGGAATCGAGACCAAGAAAGTCGTTCTGGGCTACATTCAGCGCGGCGGCAGCCCCACAGCCCGTGACAGACTTCTTGCCAGCCGTACTGCTTACCACGCTGTCCAGCTTCTTGCCATGGGCAGCGACAGCAAGTGTATAGGCATACGCGGCGACGAGATCATCGCCGTAAGCTTCGAAGAAGCCTTTAATACTGAAAAAACAACACACTTTGAGTACCTGGATATCTGCGATATCCTTTGTTAGGAGGAAAACATGAAATTCTGGAAAATGAACGGCGCAGGCAATGACTTCGTCGTTATCAATAACATTGTTGAACAGCGCCCCGAAGAAGAATACTTCGAGATTGCAAAGATCCTTTGCGAGCGTCACATGTCCATAGGTGCAGACGGTTTCATGGTCGTCACCAAGCCCACCGGCCGTTTCCCCGAAGCTGATTACCGCATGCTTTTCATCAATGCAGACGGTTCCCTCGGCGAAATGTGCGGCAACGGTGCCCGCTGCATCTGCCGTTACGGTTACGAAAACGGTCTGGCAGGCGAAACTCAGCACGTTGAGACTACTGCAGGCCTGGTCATCGGACAGCGCATTACCGAACGCCAGTATAAGGTCCGTCTCAATGACCCCAGCGGCATTTATCTTGACTACCCCGTTGAGATCGACGGAGAAAAGATCGAATGCTCCTACATCGAGCTTGGCGATCCCTACCTTCCCCACGCAGTAGTTCCCATTAAGGACCTGGCAAATTACGATCACAACAAGCTCTTTGAACTGGGACGCAAGCTCCGTTACGCCAAGGAATTCCCCAAGGGAGCAAACGTTAATTTCTATGAGATCATCGGCCCCAACCACGTTCTGGAAAAAACCTGGGAACGCGGAGTTGAAGACTTTACCTACGCCTGCGGCACCGGTACCGGCTCCATGGGACTCACCCTTGCTCTCAAGGGTCTGGCAGATCCTCAGAATATCAGGGTTGACATGCGCGGCGGCACCCTTATAATTGATGTGGATATTGAAGACGGAAAGGTCGTCAATCTCTACAAGACCGGTCCCACAAACATCGTTTGCAAGGGCGAAGTCACTGACGAGGATTTAAAACTGTAATTCAAAATACAAGGAGAAAAATTAACATGATCTGCAAGAACATCACCAAGGCCAACGGCCACATCTTTTTTGCCGGACAGGACGTAACCGAGCTGGCAAAGCAGTACGGCACTCCGCTTTACCTCATGGACGAGGATAAGATCCGTGAAAACTGCCGCATTTACACCAATGCATTCAAGAAGCACTTCGGCGCTACCAGCCAGCCTCTGTTTGCATCCAAGTCCTGCTCCTTCAAGAGAATCTACGAAATCATGACCGAAGAAGGCATGGGCATCGACGTAGTATCCTCCGGTGAAATGTACACTGCAAAGATGGCAGGCTTCGACCTTTCCCACGCATATTTCCACGGCTCCTGCAAGACCGATTTTGATATTGCCTACGGTATGGAAAACGGCATCGGCCACTTCGTCGCAGATAACTTCGAAGAAATCGACGGCATCGAAAAGGAAGCGGCAAAGCGCGGCATCGTTCAGAAGGTCGTCCTCAGACTGTCCCCGGGCGTTGACCCCCACACCTACGAAGAAGTCGCTACCGGTAAGGTAGACTCCAAGTTCGGTACTGCTATCGAGACCGGCCAGGCAGAAGAACTGGTTCTCCACACTCTCCAGCAGAAGCACATCCAGCTGGACGGCTTCCACTGCCATATCGGTTCCCAGGTATTCGGCGAAGACATCTTCGAAAGAGGCGCTGTCATCATGCTTGAGTTCATCGCAGACATGTACAAGAAACACGGCTTCAAGACTGCTATCCTGGACCTCGGCGGCGGCTACGGCGTTCCCTACGTTGAAAGCGATCCCGTTCTTGACGTTGACAAGAAGGTCTCCGAAGTTGCAGCAGCAGTCCACGCAGCATGCGCAAGACTGGGCATCGAAGAGCCCGAGATCCACATGGAGCCGGGCAGAAGCATCGTAGCAGACACCGGTATGACCATTTATACCGTCGGCAGCGTAAAGAAGATCACCGGATATAAGAACTATGTCGCTATCGACGGTTCTATGGCTGACCACCCCAGATACGCTCTCTACAAGTCCAAGTACACCTGCCTGTGCGCAAACAAGGCAGATGAAGAATGCACCATGGAAGCTGACATCGTCGGCCGCTGCTGCGAATCCGGCGACATCATCCAGCCCGCAGTCATGGTTCCCGCCAGCATCAAGAGAGACGATATGATCGCAGTCTGCACCACAGGCGCATATCACTACTCAATGGCTTCCAACTACAACAGACTCTGCAAGCCCCCCATCGTAATGCTCAAGGGCGGCAATGAAAGCTACGTAGCAGTCGCAAGAGAGACCTTCGAAGATCTTTGCAAGTGCGACAGATAATTCACATCAATTTCAACGCGTGGAGTAAGTATGTTTGATTTCATAATTAAAAACGCTGATATAATTGACGGTACAGGATCCCCCTCTTTTAAGGGGGACCTTGCCGTTTTTGAGGGAAAAATCGCTGCCATTGCTCCTGAAATAAACGGTGAAGCAGCGGAAGTCATTGATGCAGAGGGGCTGACCCTCGCTCCCGGCTTCATTGATATCCACAGTCATTCGGATATTACCATCGCAAATTATCCAAAAGCAGAGAGCAGAATACTTCAGGGGGTCACCACGGAGATCACAGGCAACTGCGGTGAATCCATGGCTCCTCTCAGAAAAGAACGCCTGGATCTGCAGAAGGCATATATGGGCGACGGCGATTATTCCTGGGAAAGTTTTGGGGAGTATCTTGACTACCTGGAAAAAGGTGATTTCCCCATAAGCGGCGAGAAGGGGGGTATTTCCGTCAACTTTGCCGGAATGGTCGGACACGGCACCATCAGAATAATGGCCATGGGCTTTGACAGAAGAGAAGCCACAGCCGCTGAAATGGCGGACATGAAGGCCATCCTTGCCGACACCGTAGATCAGGGCGCCTTCGGAATGACCAGCGGCCTCATTTATCCTCCCGGATCTTTCAGTACCCAGGCAGAGCTTACTGAGCTTTGCAAAGTAGTCGCGGCAAAAGACGTTATCTACGCAACTCACATGAGAAGCGAGAGCTTTTCTCTTGAAGAGGCCCTTCAGGAGGCCATAGAAACTGCCGAACACTCCGGCGCAAAACTTCAGGTCTCCCACTTCA
This sequence comes from Clostridia bacterium, assembly GCA_024402995.1. Taxonomy (GTDB): domain Bacteria; phylum Bacillota; class Clostridia; order Peptostreptococcales; family Anaerovoracaceae; genus JAKSSR01. The sequence continues at coordinate 14,325 of JAKSSR010000024.1, forward strand.
AAGCCCTCAACAAGAGCTGCTGGTTCAAAGCTGACCACTGCATTGAAATGGTCGAGGCAGGCCGTGCAAGGGGTATGGACATTATGGCAGACCAATATCCCTATATTGCGTCATCCACCGGTATTTCTGCAGATCTTCCCGACTGGCTTTACGACGGCGGTATTGAAGAGGCTCAGCGTAAGCTGAAGGATCCTCTCATCCGCGCAAGAGTCATTGCCGAATCTGAAGAAGAGCATGCCGGAAGATGGGATACCATTGTTCCCAGCAGTATTTCGGATCCTGAGTTTTCCTGGATGACGGGTCATAACATGGAGGAAAACGCAAGGGTCGCCGGAACCACTGCGTCTGAGCTTGCCTGCAGGCTGGTAGAGGGAAGCGGAACTGACTGCGGCTGCGTCCGCTATAACCAGTGCGAGGAAGTCGTCGAGAGGATCATGGTCCTGCCCTATGTCATGACCGGCTCCGACGGCAGCGATTATCCCATGACTTTGGGCGGAGTCCCTCATCCCCGCAATTTCGGTACCTTCCCCAGGGTGCTGGCCCGCTACTGCAGAGACAGAAAACTTTTCTCTCTGGAGACTGCCGTCAACAAAATGACCGGAATGCCGGCTGCAAGAGTCGGACTAAAACAGCGGGGGCTTCTTAAGGAAGGTTATTGGGCAGATCTGGTCCTCTTTGATGCAAAAAGCATTAAAGACGCTCCCACCTTTGAAAAACCTGCCGTCCCCTGTGAGGGTATAATCAGAGTTTATGTCAACGGTGTCCTTACAGCTGAAAACGGAATACACACCGGAGCCAAAGCCGGCAAGGTTCTGCGCAGCGGAAAATAAACATTTTATCTAAAATAAAAGATTTATATGTGCAAGCAGAGTTTTTATTAAAATTCTGCTTGTTTTTTTACAATCACATAGATAAAAATGCAGCAATTCCCAGCATATACTGCAATTACCTTGACTTTTGACCATTCTTAGCGTAAACTTAACGGTACTATAAATCGGCGAGTTTATACTCGTCTTTGTGATCAAGAAAAGGAGACATCACAATGAAGAAATATGTTGCATTATTTCTTGCAGTTGTAATGGTCCTCGGATGCCTGGCTGGCTGCGGAAAGACTGAGACTCCCGCAACTACCACTCCCGTAGATACCGGAACAACAGAAACCCCCGCAGCTACCGATACTACCGGTACTGAGACCGAAGTATCCAACGTTGGTCCCGACGGACGTGAATTCGCAGACGAGCAGGTCTATCATGCTCTCTATTCCAGCGAAGTCACCACTATGAACTACCTCGTAAGTGGTTCCACCTACGAACTGGTCGTCGGTGCAAACACCATCGACTCCCTTGTCGAAAATGACAGCTATGGCAACATCGTTCCCTGCGCAGCTGAAAGCTGGGAACAGAGCGATGACGGCCTGACCTGGACTTTCCACCTCAGACAGGGCCAGTATTGGAAGGACAAGGACGGCAACAAGATGAGAGAAGTTACCGCTAACGACTACGTAGCAGCAGCTCGCTATACCTGCGACTCCGCTATGGACTGCGGCAACAGCTACCTCATGGACGGCTGGCTTGTCAACGCTACCGAGATCCTTGAATACACTGCAGCTCAGATGGTCGCAGTTCCCAAGGGACAGGAAACCGAAGACGATGACGTCATCGTAGACGAAAACGGCGTTTTCTTCGAAGGTTGGGATTGGAACGAAACCGCTCAGACCTGGGATACCTGGGTCGAGATCCCCGCTGTTTCCTTCGAAGAACTGGGTGTTGAAGCTCTTGACGACTACACCCTCGTATATCACCTCGTAAAGCCCAGACCCTACTTCCTCACCGTTCTCCAGTTCGGTACCTATTGGCCCGCTCCTGCAGAACAGCTGGAAACCTACGGTGCTGACTACGCTATCGACAACACCAATATGTGGTTCAACGGCGCTTACATCCTGAGCACCTTCGAACCCCAGCAGAAGAGAGTCTACACCAAGAACGAAGACAACTGGGATGCAGAACACATCTACATCGAGAGAATTGAACAGACCTACAACACCGAGGCTGCAACTCTTGCTCCCGAGCTCTTCCTCAGAGGCGAAATCGACGGCGCTGACATCAGCGCAGCTCTGATCAACGACTGGCTCGCAGATCCCGAAAAGTCTCAGATGGTCTGCACCTCCAGAGTTATCGGCGACTACTCCTACTTCTTCGGCTTCAACTTTGAGCCGACCTTCGACGAAGAATATAACCCCGGCAACTGGACTATCGCTGTCAACAACGAGAACTTCCGTCAGGCTATGTTCCACGCAATCGACCGTGAAAAGTACGTCGCAGCAAGATTCCCCGGAGACGCTCCCTCCATGCACATGATCAACACCGTTACTCCCGTAGGCTTCGCTTCCAACGAAGGTAAGGACTACGTCTACTACGGCGGACTGGCAAAGTACACTGAAGGCGACTCCTTCGACGAAGCACTCGCACTCGAATACTTCGAAAAGGCGATTCCCGAACTGGAAGAAGCAGGCATTGAATGGCCTATCCAGATCCCGATGAACTTCCCCGCAGGCTCCAGCGACTGGGGCAACGCATGTGTCGTTCTCGAACAGCAGGTTGAAGATCTCCTCGGCGCTGACTACATCGACATCGTTGTCGTCACCTACGCAGGCAACTCCTTCCTCACCGAAACCAGACGTGCAGGCAACTACGCCATCCAGGAACTGAACTGGGGCGCAGACTTCATGGATCCCGAAACCTGGGCAGATCCGTTTGACAGAGAAAACACCTACAACTTCTTCTGCCATGACACTGAAACCTACCGTGTATTCCAGGATACCAAGACCGAAGAGACCAACGCTCTCATCGATGAATACTATGCACTCACCGACTATGCACGTGAATGCACCAAGGACATGGATGAACGTTTTGAAGCATTTGCAGCAGCAGAAAGCTTCTACCTCGACCACGCTATCGTAGTTCCCGCATTCATCAGCGGCGGCTCCTATGGCGCAACCAAGCTGAACGGCTTCGAAGGCCAGTTCGCTATGATGGGTCAGTCTTCCAGCAGATACAAGGGACAGCACGTCTACAAGACCGCTATGTCTCAGGATATGTACGACGAGCAGTACGAAGCATGGCTCGAAGCAATGGGTCAGTAATATACCTTTAGGGTAAACTGAAACCGCGAACATTAACCGACAAGCGGCTCTGCCCCGACGGAGCAGAGCCGCTTTAATTTATGACAAAACATAAGGAGACAAAACGTGTTAGTTTACGCATTAAAGCGTCTTGGCAGATCTCTGGTCACACTGCTTCTGCTGATCACTGTTGTCCTTGCTCTCCTGCGTCTCATGCCCGAAGAAGGTTACTTCAGCAACTATGAAAAGCTTTCTCCCGCACAGATCCAGCTGGGACTTCAGAAAATGGGCCTTAAGGATCCCCTTTATCAACAGGTCGGACGATTCATCTGGAATATGCTCCATGGCGACCTGGGTGTATCCTACAGATACCGTGTAAACGCCAGCATTGCGGACATCATTCTTCCGAAAATTCCTATTTCCATGAAAGTCGGTCTCATTTCCATGGCGATCGGTCTTCCTTTGGGAATGATACTTGGCGCCCTCATGGCAAAAGGCAAGGGCGGAATTATAGATAAACTGGGCAATGCATACATCGTATTCATTGATGCAGTTCCCAATGCCGTTTACTTCATCTTCATTCAGCTCTACGGTTCAACCTGGCTGAACATCAGCATGCTGTACAAGGAAGAGGACTGGAGGACTCTCATTCTCCCCGTCGTCTCTCTTGCACTGCCTACCATTTCCGGCTATGCTATGTGGCTGCGCCGCTACATGGTCGACGAAACCAACAAGGATTACATCAAGCTTGCAAGAGCCAAGGGCGTGCCCACCACTCAGATCTGGTTCCGCCACGTATTCCGCAATTCCGTAGTTCCCATGGTCAACCTGATCCCGGGCTCCATTCTGCTCACGATATCAGGTTCCATCTACACGGAGTCCTACTATTCCATTCCCGGTATGGGCGGTCTTCTTGTAGACGTTATCAAGCGTCAGGACAACCAGATGGTTCTGGCCCTGGTCGTCATTTTCGCCATCCTGAGTATTCTCGGTCTCCTCTTCGGTGACCTCCTCATGGCTGTTGTCGACCCGCGCATCAGCTTTGCAAAGAAGGAGGGTTCCAGATGAGCAAGTTTTCACCTAAAGAACGCGTCAGCAAAAAACTGGAAGCTTCCCAGGAAGAAGCACTCAAAAAGGCTCTTCTGCCCGATGATCTTTCTGAGGACCAGATCAAAGAGCTTACTCCCGACCGTTTCGAGCTTGCAGGCTATGATGAAGCCGCTGCCGAACGTACCGGTTATTCCAACTATTCCTACTGGGGCGCAACTGTAAGAATGTTCTTCAAGAACAAGACCGCAGTCGCAATGCTCATTATCATGCTCACCCTGGTCATCTTCACCTTCATTCAGCCTATGCTGCCCAACCAGTTCGACTCCAACGTAGTCAACTACTATGACAAGCAGGCAGTCTGGATCACCGTTGATGAAGACAGTGTCAGCAAGATGGAAGGCATCAAGCATACCAAGGGTGACTATGCCGTTGAGATCGGCGAAAACGAGACCCTGGCCTATGTCAGAGTCCCCGACAGCTGGGGCGATCCCCATGTATTCGTTGCCGAAGCCGGCGGCGAACGCGAAGAAGTCACTCTCACCAAGGATCCCAAGAATCCCGATTGGAGTTACGTTCTCGTAAACAGAGACAAGGCCTACATGTATATCTACTCTGAAGATATGCAGAAGACCACTTACTATCAGGCAGTCTGGATCACCATGAACGCCGAAAACCTGGGCGTTTACTCCTCCAGCACCAAGCAGACCTCCAGTGACGTCATCGAGGATATCCCCGAAGGCAAGACTCTGGTATACATTCAGCCTATTGAAAGTTTCGGCGTTCCCAAGATCGTCGCTTCCGCTTTCAATAACGGTTCCGACGGCGAAGACGTTGAGCTTATGCCCGTTGACGGCGACGACGGCTGGTATTACGGCTTTGTTCCTGCCGAAAAGTACATTCTGAAGATCACCTCCGAAGACGGGACCCAGAAGGCCCTGAACAAGGGTATGGCAAAGGTCACCGATCCGACTCAGGTAATTCCTCTCTATGAAACCGAAATGACCAAGTTCATCATCAACAAGTCCCCGGACGATGTCTTCTGGTTCGGTACCAACGACATCGGTCAGGACCTGTGGGCAAGAATGTGGTCCGGCACCAGAACCTCTCTGGAGATCGGTATCATAGTTGCCGCAATTGAAGCAGTCATCGGTATTCTGGCAGGCCTCCTCTGGGGTTATGTCAGAGCTCTTGACTGGCTCTTCACTGAGATCTACAACCTTATCGATAACATACCCACTACCATCGTTCTGATCCTGGCTTCCTACATCATGCGTCCCAGCATGAAGACCATCATCATTGCAATGTCCATTACGGGATGGATCGGTCTGGCTCGTTTCATCAGAAACCAGGTACTCATCATCAGAGACAGAGACTTCAACCTTGCCTCCAGATGCCTCGGTACCCCCACCGGAAAGATCATTCTCAAGAACCTGCTGCCTCAGATGGTATCCGTAGTCATGCTCCGTATGGCTCTGGCTATTCCCGGCGCAATCGGTTCCGAAGTTTTCCTTGCTTATATCGGTCTCGGTCTTCCCATCGACACCCCGTCTCTGGGTAACCTGATCAACAAGGGCCGCAGCCTTATGATGGCTCCCACCCTCAGATATCAGCTGATCATTCCGGCGATCGTTCTGTCTGTTATCACCATTTGCTTCTACCTCGTCGGCAACGCATTTGCAGACGCGGCAGATCCCAGAAACCACGTATAAGGAGGCGTCACTATGGAAAGAGAAATCGTCTTATCCGTTAGAGACCTGAACGTCAAGTTCAGCCTCCGCGGCAAGGTTCTCCACGCTATCAGAGGCATCTCCCTTGACCTTTACAAGGGCGAATCTCTGGCTATCGTAGGTGAATCCGGCTCCGGCAAGTCCGTTCTGTGCAAGAACTTCATCGGCCTGCTGGACAAGAACGGCTGGGTAGACTCCGGTTCCATCATGTACAAGGGCATGGACCTGGCTAAGTTCAAGACTGAGAAAGAATGGGGCAAGATCCGCGGCAAGGAAGTCGCCATGGTCATGCAGGACCCCATGACTTCTCTCAACCCCTTAAAGACCATCGGCTGGCAGATCGGTGAAGCTCTCAGACTCCATCAGAACCTCACCGGCGAAGCCGCAAAGAAGAAGACTGTTGAGATCCTCACCGACGTAGGTATTCAGGAGCCTGAGAGAAGAGCTGATCAGTATCCTCACGAATTCTCCGGCGGTATGAGACAGCGTGTCGTCATTGCTATTGCAATGGCATGCAACCCCAACATCCTCATCTGCGACGAACCTACTACTGCTCTGGACGTTACCATTCAGGCTCAGATCATTGACCTGATCAAGAAGCTCCAGTCCAAGTACAATCTGACCACCATTTACATCACTCACGACCTTGGCGTCGTTGCCAACGTCGCTGACCGTATTGCGGTCATGTATGCCGGCGACATCGTCGAAATCGGCAACTGCGACGAAGTTTTCTACGATCCCAAGCACCCGTACACCTGGGCTCTCCTGTCCTCCCTGCCTCAGTTGGGCATCAAGGGCGAAGACCTTTACGCCATCAAGGGAACACCTCCGAACCTCTTCAACCAGATTCGCGGAGATGCCTTTGCTCCCCGTAATCCCCAGGCTCTGAAGATCGACTTCGAACACAGACCTCCTTATTTTGAAGTTTCCCCGACCCACAAGGCCAAGACCTGGCTCCTGGATCCCAGAGCTCCCAAGGTAGAGC
>JAKSSR010000025.1 GCA_024402995.1 Clostridia bacterium
GAGTGCCTGACTACGAATCAGTAGGCTGGAGGTTCGAATCCTCTCTGACGCACCACAGGAAAAGCCTTGAAACTTCAACGATTTCAAGGCTTTTTTATTGTCTATAAATATGAATTAATTAGCCTCGCAGCATCTTCCAGGGATTTTTCCGAGGCGAATGTTGATTTGGTCGATAGCGTGTGTTGTGATTAGTTTAATTCTGCAATAATTTATATGTGAATTCGCATTCGGATATAATTTATTTGTTTGACGCCTTCTTTTATATATGTTAAAATATTACAAAACTGTTGGATTGGAGGTTGTGAATTATGTATCATTCAATCGGTAAGCAGTTCTGTTTTGGAAGGGTAATCCTTTTGCATTATTGCCAATTATGGAGAGGGCGAATCAGAATAATTTGTTTGAACGCATAAACCCGGCTTATGCTGCGCTGGTTTATGCTTTTTTTTACATTTTTCTGCAAAAAAGTCATGTTTTGCAGCGATCAACTGAATAAGTATATTTTAGCTGTTGAATCCAACAACGCAATATCGTTGGATTTGCGGACAGACACTGTAGGGTAGGAGGTACGATTATTGCTCGGGCTTAAACTGCTAGGAAGGTCTTCAATACGCCTGATATCCATGGCACTTACAATTTTCCTCGTGAGTGCCATGCTTTGTATTGGGATCAATCTGTACCTGATCTCATCGGCCAATCTGGAAAACATTGAGTCTGACCTTGAGATTCTTGCAGTTCCTGATTTCTATGGCTACAAGAACGGCAGATATCATTCATTGCCTGCCGGCATGAGTGAACTGGAAGCTCTTTCTGCGCTTCCCGGTGTCGTTTCAGTTGATGTCAGGTCTCAGTTCGGGGCATATGCCGCAGCCTATTTAGACCAGATGAAGAAGACGCAGAAGGAGTATGATCCGAATCTGGATTTGATTGTATTTACCGTTACCGGTGATGAGGATATTTACCTTGACTATTCAAGTCCTTCCACTGTGATCCCTGCGGCAGTTGAATGGTCATGTCTTGGTTATGATCCGAATGTGTTCGGCGATAAACTTATTATTCGCAGCGTTGAAAACTTTCTTGATAATCCCGCAGAGGGATGTATGCTGTACCATGATCGAAGCTATGTCTGCGCATATAGGCCTGCAATCAGTAATCGAAACAGGAAAACAGGAGAGATCAGTGCCATTTCTTCCATCATAATCTGTCCTGACGCCTATCGACAGAAATGCGACTGGACATATATCGAGGGTGTTTACGAAGAATGCATAAAATACTATGCATCTGATGCCCCGCTTATCAGTGAGTATCATGAAGGTATGCTGTCTGATGATCCATGGCTGGCTCAGGCTGTTGAGGCGACCCGAATCGGTGTATCATCCTTTACGGCCATTGAAACCGGAGATGCGAATGCTCTTCCTTCATTCCACTTCGGCGATGTATATATTGCCGAAGGGCGGCCGATCACGGTCGAAGAGTATGAATCCAAGGCAAGGGTCTGCCTGATGAGCGCCCAGGCTGCAGACCTGTGCGGCCTTTCCGTCGGGGATTTCATCAGATTTGATTTCTATGAAACGTCTTACATTCCTTCGGGTAAGCTTTCGCATCAGGCTTCCTGCTGGGATTCCAGTCTGCACGATGAAAATGTTAAGAGCTATGACTGGTACGGAATGGAAATGTTCCGTCACGATTTAAGCGCAAAAATGATTCTGCCTTCAGAATCCTTCTTTGATGTCGGTGAATTTGAAATCGTAGGGATATTTGACGGGAAGGTAAGCATTCCCTTCGACCCGGAGTCTGCTCATTTTGACAGGAACAAGGGAATGGACTGGCGCATGGTACTGATCCCCTGCGGCTCTGTAAGCGGTGCGCCGGAGGCATCCGTATCTAAGTATTCCGTAAGTCTCACCCTTGCCCCATCTTTAGTGACCGAATTCAGAATAGCTCTTGATGAAACAGGACTTACAGCCCGCGCTGACGGTGACGGTCGTCAGGTGGTCATGACGATAAACGATAATGGCACGTCGGCGGTCATCGACGGATTGGAGTCGATGAAAGTGATCGCAAAGGTCATTGTAGCAGTGGCTGCTGCCGCAGCGCTGATCTCTTTGGCAATTGTTGCGATCACATATGGAATCTTCGAGAGCGGTACGATCACCACCCTCAGAACTCAGGGAATGAAAAAGGGCAGGATTCTGCTTTGCATGGTATCTGCCCTGATCCTTGTATGTCTCTTATGCTCTTTTGCCGGATCATTCACCGGAAACATGCTCACCGGAAAAATCGCTTCCGGCGTTATGGATTTCTCTATAGAGGATTCGGGCGATGCCACATTCTCGGCAATGCTGACGAATAAAATGGACGGAGCTGGCTTTGAAGTCGACTATGGCGTCTCGCAGAGCGCTGCAGTCATTCCAGCTCTTGCGATCAGCGCAGTATTCATGATATTCGTTGTGACATCTGTCTTTAAGGAATGCAGTCGAAAGCTCATTCTGAGCACAGGGAGGAAGGAGTAGCATGTTCAGTTTTGTTCTTGCGCTGAGAAACATGAAAAGAGGCTGGATTGTCTGCCTCGTTTCCGTTATTTCATTCGTAACCCTCGCTCTGCTTCTGTCCGTGTTTACCGGATTTGTGAACCGGACCCGGAGTGAACTTGATTCATACTATAAGGAACTTACGGTCACAGCCTCTTTTTCAGGCGCAAAGGCCGGAAGCCAGCCCAGAGTGAGGCCGAAGCTGTTTGACGCTGTCGTCAGTAACTCTTTTGTGAAGGATCATTATGCTGCGATGGAAAAGGAGATCGCCACGGCGCAAAGGATCCGCGGGGTCAATTCTGCAAAGGCTGATCCTGTTCTTGAGGAATATCTGCTCGACTGCAAATGGCAGGCTGGCATGGATGAGACCGTATTTTCCGGAAGTGATACTGTTTGTATAGTTCCCTCTGCATGCGAAATGAGCATAGGGGATAAGATTGCTGTTTTCGGTAATGCATTCAGAGTAGTCGGCGTATACAACAGCGGCATGACCGGAAACTGGACATATTACTGTCCACTTGAAACCCTCGTTGGAATATGCGAGAAAAACGGTGACTCTTATTCATATTACAGTCTGGGTCTGACTCTCGGAGACCTTGAAAATCTGGATGTCTTCAAGTCGCAGATGAAAGAACTCGGGGTTGATGAAGGTGAAGCCACCCTGGTGATCAATGACACGCTTTTCCGTGAATGTACGCGCAACCTGAAGCTTCAGCTCAGATTGCAAAGAGGTGTACTTTATCTCGTCTATATTCTGACGTTTTCAGTTGCCTTTGTGCTGAGCTTTCTGGTTTTCAGAAACAGACGGCATGATGTTGCAGTGCTGCGCTCTGCGGGATGTCCGAGCAGCTTTGCTTTCATGAGTCTGATGGAAGAGGCCTGCATTTATGCATTGACCGGATGCGGAATAGGCGGACTGATTTCTCTTGCTGTTCCCTTCTTTTCACTCAATCTGCGTCAGCTGCTTCTGTTGTTCTTCTTCTGCTGCTTCGGAGCCGGTGCTGCAATATACCGTGTAGTATCGGGAAGCATTCTTCAGGAAATGCATGAATTTGAATGAATAGGATAAGGAGGTTCCCATGAGTATTATTTCTCTCGATTCGGTGAGATATAGTTATAAAAGCAAATACCAGACAGTTAATGCTGTCAACGGAATATCCTACGAATTTGAAAAAGGACTGGTATATGCCATTGTCGGAAGCTCAGGCAGCGGCAAGAGCACGCTGCTTTCTCTCATGGCCGCCCTTGATTTTCCTGCTGAAGGGGATGTAAATGTGGACGGCACCAGCACCAGAAGCATGGACTGTGACGAATACCGCCGCGACAAGGTGGCTGTCATATATCAGAACTTCAACCTTCTCGCAAAGCTGACGGTCCTGGAGAATGTGGAACTACCGCTGGAACTGAGAAAGACACACAAGACCGATGCTGCCGCAACAGCAAAAAAAATGCTCAGGAACGTCGGACTTGACGAAGAATATGAGAGACGTTTTCCTGCCATGCTTTCCGGCGGAGAGCAGCAGAGGGTTGCCATCGCGCGGGCTCTGGCCAGTGGAGCGGATATCATATTAGCTGACGAGCCTACAGGCAATCTTGACGAGGAAAATACGGAAAAAGTGGCGGATATACTTGTTTCACTTGCTCATGATCAGAAAAAGTGTGTGATCATTGTTACTCACGATATGAATGTGGCAGCCAAAGCTGACGAAGTCCTTAAAATGCAGGACGGCAGACTGGTGTAACAGGTATAATAGTAAAGTGCTTTGGGTCACATTTTTGACTTTTGAATGGTATCGCCTCGAGTATTGTAATACGTGCGATGCGTTATTGGGAAGAACACAACTCTAATAGAAATCATGTAAGGTTTCTTATCTGAATTTTAAATGGGGGTATGGTATGATTCATGCAAATGTGCTGAAATTTATAATGAGAAAGCCTGCCAGAAGTATTCTGCTTTTCGTTATTGCCATGAGCCTTTCGGGAGTGCTTGTTGTAATCAGTGATGTTTCACTGAATTCCTCCTCAATGCTCGATGACGCACTTCGACTTGCTGATGTTTATGCCATACCCGCATTTTATGGTAATGTGACTAACAATGGCGAAATATCAACAGACAGTGCAGATGTGGGGGGATATTACAATGTTCCCGCCAAAGTTTCAGAGTTTGATGAACTCCGTAATCTTCCCGGCGTGATCTCTGTAAATATGTGGACACAGTATGGGGCTTACATTGATTCTGAGAATGTGGTTTTCAGCAACGACGGAAGCGATTTCAGCAGCATAGATGATGTTATCGTGTTCACATACAACGGCGAAGAGCCCGTTGAAATTGATGGGTTTGAGCGCGGTAAATACAGCTCTGCTGATGCAGTCTTTCTTCCCATTGAAGTTTGCTGGTCTGCTTGCGGTCTTGAAAAATACGTCAGAGAAGGTCGGGATATCGGTATATATAACATGCAGGGCTATTCTGCCTCCGGCAAATATGAGGAAGCGGTAAAGGAATTGGCTCTGGAAGACCTGTGGATCAAAGGAGAGGGCGGCAGCGCAATTGACGGGACTTTTGTACTTGCTCCGGGCGAAACATATATTGCAACCTGCAGTGTGGGCCTGGCTCTGATGTATGACTCTGAGAACCGTTTTTCCGGAAACGCCGAGATCTATTCTATCGGAATCAACCAGGACCCATGTCATACACTTCGCACTATGGCTCACGTTGATGAAGATATATATGACGCAGAGTGGGGAATAGAAGAAAACCAGGGCACCTATTCTTTATATCCGCCTCTTATTCCGTTCTCCGGAGATTTCTGGTCAACAGATGCCGGCAGCTTTTATGCTGAAGCCTCAGAAGTATGCAGAATAAATCGCAGCTGCGGTAATGCTGTACTGACAGATGATATTGATACAATAACACCGTTCCATAAGGGAGACGTATATATTGCCTCAGGACGAAAAATAAGCGAGGATGAGTATGCCTCCGGAGCAAAAGTCTGCGTCGTAAGCCAGTACCTTGCTGATATTAACGGCTGGCATGCGGGCGACAGCATTGATCTTTCGCTCTTTGAGTCGGTTTATCCTCATGACAGCAGCGCATCTTCGCAGATTCCCTATTATCAGCCTTTGTATACGGGGAAATTCTTTGATACGTCAACTTATGAAATTATCGGACTGTACACAGGAAATGTGTCCACAAGCAGGACGGAAAGCAGCCTTCAGTATGATCGTCTTTCCGGCACTGACCGCAGAAGCATATATATTCCGGCAAGTTCTGTAACAAATGCGCCTTATGCGCCTTTATCCCAATACAATACTTCATTGATTATCAACGGAACCATGGTAAATGAATTTCTCGATGCAAGCGAGAATTTTACCATGGAAAAGGGCCTTTACGACGTAAGCTTTGAATTGTTCGATAACGGATATGCAGCCATGGCCTCCGGACTTTCCAGGATCTCAGATTTCAGTTTGAAACTGAAGCTTGCCGGAGTCTTTGTAAGTTTTGCTGTTCTGGCAGGTCTTTTTATCATTTGTTTCATCAGGGAAAAAAGAAGCATGGCCATATCGGTCATCCTCGGAAGTCCTCATCGCAGTTCCGTTACTGCAGGTGTTTTCACAATTATAACTCCAATGCTGGTAGGTGGCGCTGTCGGTCTGGCTATAGGCCGGTTCTGCTCCGTAAGAATAATCGAAAGCGTCATGGCAAGTGCAGACATTGAACTCGGAAATTTGTTCACTGTAAGTACATACTCTGATTCAATATGTATTTCAGCAACTGTATGCATAATTACATTACTGATTTTGTTCTTTGGCTCATTCGTTTTCGCGTCTGAGAAAAAGGTTCTTTCATGGATACGCTGCGAGGAATAAAGTATGATGCTTAAATTCGCCGTCAGAAATTGGTGGCAAAACCTTATTGGTGCACTATTGGTCGCCATCGCGTTTGTTTCTGTCATACTCTTTTCGCAAAATATCAGGAGCCTTGAATCGGATCTGGATAGACTCTATGAAACGATGACCGTTGACGGGGAGATCATAGCGCTGAACGCTTCTGACGATATTGTTCTCACCCCTGAAAAAATAGAACAAATAGTAGATTCTTCTTGTGTAAAAAACTACGGCCTCATGGGCGAATACCGTATTGACAGGTGGAAAACACTCAGAGCGATAAGCAGTATAACTATTGATCCGTCCTTATCTCTTCGTATCGACGGTGCTGAGTATGCGAAGGGTATTACCGACATCTTCGCTGATGGAACATACTGTGTGTTGATTCCGAGAAACATGCGTTTTGACCCTGGGGATACACTTAGTCTTGAAGTCGGAACAAGGGGGCAGATTCTTTCCCTGGCCGTAGGCGGCGTTTACGGCAATCCGGAAAGTGCTGCAAGTGACGGTCAGATTCTTTACTGCTCTCTTGATACATACTCGCGTTTTCTCTGCGAAGCGGGGGAGCCTTGTACCTACAAGGCCATGGAACTTGTTTTCTGCAACTTAAGAGAACTTGACGGTTACAGAAAAATGATAGAAGGTCTTGACCTGACGGAAGAAAATGCCCAGCTTGTTATACATGACCGTCAGTTTCAAAGTGAAGTAAGCGGATTTCGGAGACAGATAACATATCAGAAAACAGTACTTTTTCTGATAATCCTCATGACAATAGTGATAAGCTTTTTCTTCGCAGTATTGCTTTTAAGAGGCCGAAGCAGGGAGGTTCTGCTGATGAGAACTCTGGGAATGAGTTTTTCAGAAGTTTTTTTCTGGCTGCTATTTGAAATTTTCTGTCAGGCCTTAATAGGTGTAGTTTTGGGACTTATCGTGATCGTCTGCATATCAGACAATAGCCAGACTGGTCTGGTGCAAGGTCTTGGTATTGCCGTTGCCTATATTGCCGGCGGAGCAATATCATTGATACGTATAGTCAGAAAAAACAGCTTCAGCGGAAAAAACATGCTTGAGTAAGGAGGATATATGAGCATTATTTCTCTCGATTCGGTGAGATATAGTTATAAAAGCAAATACCAGACAGTTAATGCTGTCAACGGAATATCCTACGAATTTGAAAAAGGACTGGTATATGCCATTGTCGGAAGCTCAGGCAGCGGCAAGAGCACGCTGCTTTCTCTCATGGCCGCCCTTGATTTTCCTGCTGAAGGGGATGTAAATGTGGACGGCACCAGCACCAGAAGCATGGACTGTGACGAATACCGCCGCGACAAGGTGGCTGTCATATATCAGAACTTCAACCTTCTCGCAAAGCTGACGGTCCTGGAGAATGTGGAACTACCGCTGGAACTGAGAAAGACACACAAGACCGATGCTGCCGCAACAGCAAAAAAAATGCTCAGGAACGTCGGACTTGACGAAGAATATGAGAGACGTTTTCCTGCCATGCTTTCCGGCGGAGAGCAGCAGAGGGTTGCCATCGCGCGGGCTCTGGCCAGTGGAGCGGATATCATATTAGCTGACGAGCCTACAGGCAATCTTGACGAGGAAAATACGGAAAAAGTGGCGGATATACTTGTTTCACTTGCTCATGATCAGAAAAAGTGTGTGATCATTGTTACTCACGATATGAATGTGGCAGCCAAAGCTGACGAAGTCCTTAAAATGCAGGACGGCAGACTGGTGTAACAGGTATAATAGTAAAGTGCTTTGGGTCACATTTTTGACTTTTGAAAAATTTACTTAATGAGAAGAACTATTGTACCGGCTCTTATCTTTGCTCTGTTTCTTTGCTTTTCATCTTTTGTGTAAACAAAGATCCTGTCATTACTCTTTTCTTCTGATACGGTAATATTATTATGAGGCACTGATTTATGGCAATTCAAAGTTTTCAGGGTTCCGCATTAGGGTATGCACCTCGAAATTAGGTCGGGCTTTAGAGTCTGGGCTCAAGAATTGAATGGTTCTTAATATTTCATTGGGTCAAGATAATAATCAGTGATGGAGGATAAATAATGAGCACGTTAATTGTTTATTTCAGTGCGGAATTCGGTATTACTGCAAAGCTTGCTGAGAGGGTGCAGGCGATCACCGGTGCGGATATCTTCGAAATCAAGCCGGAAAAGCCCTACACAAAAGCTGATGTGAACTATAGGAATCCGCTGTCCCGCTGCAATAAGGAATTCCTTACTAAGAAGGATGTCCCGGCGGCAGCATACCCGGATAATTTTGACAAGTATGACACCGTGCTCATCGGACTTCCGATCTGGTACGGCTGCGCGCCGCTTGCTGTAAGTTCATTCTGCAAGATGCTCGACTTCACAGGAAAGAAGGTCGGAGTAATTGCAACGTCCGGAGGAAGCAAGATCGGAAAAACAGCAGAAAAACTCAGACCTTTTGTATCCGGCGCGGCAGTTGTAAAAGCTGAAGTCTTTAACAATGCCGGCGATGAAGAACTTAAGAACTGGATCGCTGATCTGTAATTTTATTTTTTAAAATAACTGCGTCGATGCTGTAATGTTATTTCGATAAGATCTTATGTCTATTGAAATGTCACCGGAGAAGGGTATATAATGATTAAGTTAGGAATTCAACTTATTTTCATTTGGAGGCATTAAATGAAGAAGTTTTCAGTAAAGACTATCGTCGCTATCGGAATCGGCGCAGCACTTTTCTTTGTCTGCGGCAGATTTATCGCAATTCCCAGCCCTGTACCCAACACCAGCATTACCATTCAGTACGGTGTTCTCGGTTTCATGTCTGCTGTTTTCGGTCCTGTTGCAGGTCTGCTTATCGGTCTCATCGGTCATGCACTTATTGATGCATCCTGGGGTTGGGGCGTCTGGTGGAGCTGGGTCATTGCATCCGGTGTTTTCGGATTCCTCATGGGTCTCGCGTGCAAGAAGATCAATCTTGACGACGGCATCTGCAGCAAGAAGGATATTGCCCGCTTCAATATTTCCCAGCTGATCTGCCACATCGTCTGCTGGGGCGCAGTTGCTCCCGTTCTGGATATCCTCATTTATCAGGAACCTGTTGAAAAGCTCTTCGCTCAGGGGCTTGTCGCAGGTATTTCCAACGCTGTGACTACTGCTGTCATCGGTACACTTCTTTGCATCGCATACGCAAAGGCCAAGCCCCAGAAGGGCAGCCTTACCAAGGAAGAATAATTTCCAAACCCAAAGGCCGGCCTTTTGACCGGTCTTATTTTATTATCAGAACACAGTTACGGTATATGGATCCTATTATCAAATTCCACAATTTTACATGGAAGTACAATGCTCAGGCAGAACCGACTCTCCATGATATCAATCTTGAAATATTTGAAGGAGAAAAGGTGCTTATCTGCGGTCCCAGCGGCTGCGGAAAAAGCACTCTTGCTCATTGCATCAACGGTCTCATTCCTTTCTCGTATAAGGGTGAGAGCAGCGGGAGCCTGACAATATTCGGCAAAGAGACAAAGGCGCTGAGTATTTTTGATATGTCCAAGATGGTCGGAACGGTCCTGCAGGATTCCGACGGACAGTTCGTAGGGCTTACAGTGGCCGAGGATATCGCTTTTGCTCTGGAGAATGATTGCGTTCCGCAGAAGGAACTGTTTGAAAGAGTTGCCAAAGTAGCGGGTGAGGTCAGCGTAGGTGAGCATCTTCATCATGCTCCAACGGAGCTTTCCGGAGGTCAGAAGCAGAGGGTCTCTCTGGCCGGTGTCATGGTGGATGACGTCCCCGTGCTCCTCTTTGATGAACCTCTGGCAAATCTTGATCCCGCAACGGGTAAGCAGGCCATAGAGCTCATAGACGAGATCAAACGGACCAGAAATGCCACTGTGATCATAATCGAACACAGGCTGGAAGACGTACTCTGGAGAGACGTAGACCGGGTCATTCTCATGCAGGACGGACGTATTGCCGCCGATGTAACGCCCGATGAACTTCTTTCTTCGGATCTGCTGAAGACCTACGGTATACGGGAACCCTTGTATATTACTGCTCTGAAGTATGCCGGAGTAGAAATTTTGCCGGAAAAAGCCCCTCATTCCATAAGAAGCATAAATCTGTCCGATGATGACGTTAATGCCGTTAAAAACTGGTATTTTAAGGCTTCTGAGGGTGCTGCGCCGGGCAATGGAGAGATTCTCCTCAATGCGGAGCATATAAGCTTTGCCTATGACAACGGCCGCAAGGCCCTCGACGACGTTTCGGTCGCTGTCCGCAAGGGAGAAATGCTGGCCATCGTTGGAAGAAACGGCGCGGGGAAGTCTACTTTCTCCAAGCTTGTGTGCGGCTTTGAAAGGCCCCGGAATGGCAGTCTGCTTTTCAAGGGGCAGGACCTGATGAAGCTTTCAATTAAGGAAAGGGCTGACAGCATAGGCTACGTAATGCAGAATCCCAATCAGATGATATCCCAGGTCATGATAGCCGATGAGGTAGCTCTCGGCCTGAAGACACGCGGTGTCCCGGAAGAGGAAATTACCCGCAGAGTTGAGGATACCCTGAAGATATGCGGTCTTTATCCTTTCCGTAAGTGGCCCGTTTCTGCGCTGAGCTACGGCCAGAAAAAAAGAGTCACCATAGCGTCCATACTTGTTCTTGATCCTGAGATCATTATTCTTGATGAGCCTACGGCCGGTCAGGATTTTCGTCATTACACGGAGATCATGGAATTCCTGCGGGAAATAAACCGCAGGGGGATCACCGTGGTCATGATTACTCACGATATGCACCTGATGCTGGAATACTGTGACCGTGCCGTGGTCCTTTCCGACGGCCGCAAGCTGGCCGACGCCCATTGCGCTGCGGTCCTTACTGATCCCGATCTCATAGAAAGAGCCAGCCTCAAGCTTACCAGCCTTTACGACCTTGCTCATCTTTGCGGTATTGAGGATGCCGAAGGCTTTGTCCGCTGCTTCATCGCCTGTGACAGGGAGGTGAGAGCATGATCAATATTTTCAACTACATTGAAAGGCAGTCTCCCATTCATCGCCTTACGGGAGCCACAAAGCTGGTTTGCTTCCTCCTCTGGTCCTTTGCGTCTATGGTTACTTACGACACGAGAATACTGGCCGTTCTGCCCGTGGCAGCTGTCATCCTTTTCGGAGTGTCAAAAATTAGGCTTAAGGACGTAAAATTTATATTGAGTGTGACCGCCGTTTTCATGGTACTCAATAATCTGCTGGTGTTCCTGTTTTCGCCCATGCACGGCTGTGAGATCTACGGCAGCGTCACTGAACTTTTCAGGATAAGCGCCCGTTACGTTGTGACCCGTGAGCAGTTGTGGTATCACCTGAATCTGGTCCTTAAATATCTGGCTCAGATCCCCATGCTTCTTCTGTTTGTGACGACTACTGACCCCAGTGAGTTTGCAGCGTCTCTCAACAAAATCGGAGTTAATTACAAGATCGCTTATTCCGTTGCCCTTGCTCTGCGCTACATTCCGGATATTCAGAGAGAATACCACGATATTTCTCTCAGCCAGCAGGCCAGGGGTATTGAAATGAGCAAAAAAGAGAGCCTTGTAAAAAGGCTTAAGGCCGCTTCTGCTATTCTCATCCCTCTGATTCTTTCAAGCATGGATCGCATTGAGATCATTTCCAATGCCATGGAACTTCGCGGTTTCGGCAAAGGAAAAAAACGCAGCTGGTATATGGCCCGTCCCTTTACGCCGGCCGATATTCTGTCCATGATCATATGCGGGCTGCTTCTCGTTCTCGCAATTATCGATACCGCGAAAATGGGTACCCGTTTCTGGTATCCCTGGGCTTAAAAAATGAAAAAAAAGATGACTCTGTGAAAGTGGAGTCATCTTTTTGATTTTGCTCTGATCAGATTTTGTATTTAGATCACAATCGCAGGCTTCTTTTCTATTTGATCCTGCCGGCGAGCTTTCTCAGCTGCGGATTTTCTTTCAGGAATTTCTGAAGCTGCTTTTTATGGTGGCAAAGCTTTTCCGGGCAGTTTTCGCAGCGAAGAGCAAGATTGCTTGTTTCCGAAAAACGTTCCGGATGTGTGTGGAAGATGATCTCCCAGTGAATAAGCAAACCAAGTGCAAGTCCCAACAGCAGCCATGTGTAAACGTGTTTGACGAAAAGAAGGGGGGTGAACATCATGGCGTAGTCCCAGTTGTATATTCTGCAGCTGCCGCAGCACTTGTTCTTCATGAACCAGGTCTGGAAGGGACAGAAGAAAAGAATGCAGATAATGTCGCAGAGTGAGTAGGCCAGGCAAAGGAGGAACATAATGCCGTAGTCAATGACGCCGCAGAGATGAAGAACGCCGAAAATACCGTTAAGAGCGCACCACCCAAGGGCAATCTTAAGAGTCAGTCTGTCGCTCTGAACGTCGGGCCTGGGATTGCCGTGGGCCGGACTGTAAACTCTCTTGAACTGCTTCTGGCAGCCCATGGATTCCATGCTGGACGGGAAAAAGCGCAGGGCCATTTCAATAATAAATATTGCGCAGATTATCCAGATAACTATGGGATAATCCTCTTCTACAGGAGCAAAGAGAACGTCCGAGCCCTGGACCTTGCTTACCACGTACATGGCAAAGGCACTCAGGAAGAGCAGTATTCTGAATACCAGTTTTCCGTAATGCATGGCGGATATCTTTGAAATTGTGAGGCCGCGTATTTTCATAGAACTATCTCAGCACCTTGGTTTTGAACAGTAGTGGATAAACTCCGATTTCGATGAAAATAATAATGGCATATCTGACGACCCTTACCGCAAAGCATGTGGCTGAGTCACTCTCAAGGAAAGCTTCGGAGAAGGGGAACTTCAGCAGAAAACTGAGTGCAAAGTAAATTGCGATTCCGCCAACGACGCGAAGTATCATTGAAATAGGTTTTCTTGTGTTTTCAAATTTTACGTATTTTTCTTCAAATGACAGGGCTGGGAGAAAGCCGAGAAGCATGCCCAAACCCGTAAAGTAGTCTGTCGTTTTGCAGTAGAAAATACCCGGAATGGCGGATAAAAGAAGTATGCCGTAGAAGATTATACGCTTCTCTATGACCTTATCAAGCCAGGGAATGAGAAAAACAATGACTGTTCCAAGCAGCCATCCGCAGATGACGTCAGTAGGATAGTGAACTCCAACACAGAAGCGTGATATTCCGACTAACGCAGTCAAGGCAACGCAAAGGGCGGTGAGCCATTTTTTTCTGAAAAAGCGCGCAAGAGCGCCGTAGGCTGAGGCCGAGTTGCTTGCATGGCCGCTGGGGAAGGAAAAACCCTGTTTGGCTATGTCATAAATATCGGCGCCTGATTCCACAGGCTTCAGGCATTTGATCCCCGGGTTGTCAAAATAAGGTCTGCGTCTTAGTACCGCGTTCTTGATCAGGGGATTCCAGGCTACGTTCATGACAAGGGACATGCCCACGTATTTTCCGGCTTTTTTATCTAAACTCCAGAAAACAAAGCCCAATATGGCTATCATTAACAGGTCCTCGCCGAAGGCCGAAATGACCGACATTAAGGCTGCGCCACTTGCACCGAGAACCGTCTGCAGCCACTCCATTAGGCTGACTTCCCACTGAAAATAAAAGGTATTGCCCATGAAAGAGCCTCCTTGAAGTTATGCTTCTGCCTTGCCTTTGCGGTTGAGCAGAGCGGTGACGGCAAGCATGTATGGAATAAGAATTCCCAAAGTCGGAAGAATGTACAGGTAGGGAATGGGGATGATCCTGTGGAGCAGCTCGAGCAGGGGATTTCCTATGGGTTCTACAACGTAGAAGTAATTGGCGTTGACGCAGATGCCGGTGAGTCTCAGCAGCATGTTGAAGAGGAAAATGACAAAACTGAGAATTACGACGGTAATAACTGTTTTCTTGAGATCGCTGCGTTTAGGTCTGTAAATTCCCAGGCTGCAGAGGGAAAGGCTTCCGAAGAAAACAAGCCAGTGAGTGATGTAGTAGCCGAGCATTCTGGGGAGAAGAATGCTGTAGCAGTCGAAGCCTGCGCAGGGCATTATTAGGGCGAATATGGCGCCGATGGGGCCAAGGAAGAAGCAGAAGCTCTGAAGTTCCCTTTTGCCCGTAATAATGGATACGGGAACCATGATCAGGTTGATGTTGCAAAGCTGAAGGGGAAGCTCCTTCCACCAGCTGAAGGCGCCTTCACCTGCAGCCGCGCTTATGGCGGAATAGTCGGCGTCTATGAAAAGCTCGTATTTGTACCAGAAAAAGAAAAGAAAGCCTGTGATCATGATCCACTGAAGGGTTTTCTTTCTGGTTTCTATGTCTGTCTTTTTGAGTACGGCTGCGAGTCCCGCGAATATTGCGAGGAAGAGCAGAAACAGTCCGATGTAAGTTCCGTTAAAGGGTTTGATGATAAATGTTTCGTTCATTAATAATTCTCCTATTCTCCGTGTATTCTAACATAAGAATACGTAAAATAAAACCCTGCGGAGAATAGGGCATGATTCATGAAAAATTGTCATTGACTAACCTTTTATAAGCGTGTAAAAATAATACGAAAGACTGATCAGACCTTCAAGGGTCGGGCCTTCCGGCAGCGATTTTATCGTGGGACAGCAAGCACTTTACTACTACTGCTCCGTGCCGACGGCCCGGATTCCATAGGAGGTTTTTTTAATGGAACAGAAATCTAAAAAGGCCATACGAATTTCGGTCATTGCCATTATAGGCAACGTTCTTCTGGCTGCTCTTAAGCTCATTGCCGGTTTCTCCGGAAATTCCAAGGCCCTTATTGCCGATGCAATTCATTCTCTCTCCGACGTCCTGGCGACTTTTATCGTAGTAGGCGCTCTTCTTCTTGCCCGCAAGGCTCCCGATAAGGAGCATCAGTACGGTCACCAGCGCTACGAAAGTCTGGCGTCTCTGCTTCTCGGTCTTATCCTTGCCGGCGTGGGCGTAAAAATCGGCTACGACGGAATCCTTGCCATTTGCACCGGTTCTTATAAAACTCTTCCCGTTCCCTCGCTTCTTACAGCCATTGCCGCTGCTGTTTCCATAGTCATTAAGGAACTTATGTATCAGGTGACTATTCGCGTCGCCAAAGAAGAGAAGAGCAATGCTCTCAAAGCTGACGCCTGGCACCACAGATCTGACGCTCTGTCTTCTGTCGGAAGTTTGATCGGCGTTGTCTTTGCACGCTTCGGCATGCCCGTTATGGACTCCGTCGCCTGCATTGTCATTTGTTTCTTCATCGTAAAGGTCGCTCTGGAGATCCTCATTGATGCTGTCAAGGCTCTCACCGACTGCTCTGCCGGCGACGAACTTTGCTCAAGAATCACTGAGACTGTCCTTGGAACCGAGGGAGTCCTCTGCATTGACGAACTTAAGACCAGGATTTTCGGTTCAGGTTATTACGCTGATATTGAAATCGCCGTTGACGGTTCAAGATCTCTCGGAGAAGCTCATGATATTGCGGAAAAAGTCCACGATGAAGTTGAACGGAATTTCCCTGAGATCTGGCACTGCATGGTCCACGTCAATCCCGGAAAATAAACGAAAGATACAAATCATATGCGAAAAAAAAGCGAAGTCTGCAGACTTCGCTTTTTTGGTCTTTCTATATTTCATTAGGCAGGCGCTGACGCAGATCGTCGATTATGGCTTCAAGCCATCGGGTATGCTGCTGCTGAGAGGTTATCGCTTCATGTTTACGTTCGTTTTCAGTTGTCAGATAATCGATTTCTTTTTTCAGCCGTTCGCAGGTCGCATTCAGCTCGTCTATGACATGGTTCTTGTTTTCCACTACAAGCTTGTAGCCTTCAATGGTATCGTAGTAATTCTGTACCTGCTGAGAGTCCGCAGTCTCCGGTTTGGGAGTATCTTCGAGGAAGCCTATGAGCACTGAAACAATTGGCTGAATGGAACTGTAGCGGAATTCCGTATATTTACCTGCCATGATCCGGTCAATAGTTCCAACCGGAATGCCGGACTGATCGGCAAGCTTCTGATTGGACAGGCCTAGGAACTGTTTTCTGTTTCTGCACCAGTTGATCAAGTCGGTAGGATTGAGACTCATTACCTGAGGCAGGTAGTCTTCTTCACTTCGCTTTTGCATAATTACGGCCTCCTTTTCCCCTCTCAACGGAAGCGCTTTCGCTTCGTTACTGTGTATTGTACTTACGTTATAAGCATATAGACTGAAAGTCAGAACAGAGACATTCCTTATGACTAATATAACATTCTCTGTTGTACCGCGCAAGGGCTATAAACTTTATATTTGAAAGGAGGAAGCAGCTATATGAATACAAACGAAATGAAGAAGAAAGTCAGGTGGGACGTTCTGCTGGCAGCACTGCTCATACCGCTTTTCGTCGGTGTGTTTTCAGCGTACCTCACCAATGAAGACATGAAACTTTACGGATCCTTTAACCATCCGGTTCTGGCTCCGCCGGCCTGGGTATTCCCCATAGTCTGGACAATTCTTTACGTTATGATGGGGGTTGCGTCATACCAGGTCTATATGGCCGACGCAGGCAGAGACGAAAAGAACAAAGCGCTGCAGTTTTATGCAGGTCAGCTGGCCATGAATCTTTTCTGGTCTACGTTATTCTTTACCTACAAGCGTTATCTGCTGTCACTTATATGGCTGCTCATAATGTGGGTGATGGTCATGATATGCGCTGCAAGATTTTTACGCATAAGAAGGGCCGCGGGCATAATGATGGGCGTCCTCTTCCTTTGGACGACCTTCGCAGCCTATCTTAATCTGGCTTACTACGTCATGAGCATAACGCCTGCTGCAGCTTCAGCGCTATAAACGAAAGGAGAAAAAAATGAGAAGTATTACAACACTCAATCTGCAATATGCCCACCGGTTCTACGGTTTCAAGGGCGAAGCCCAGTATCTTCACGGTCACACGGGTATTCTTACCATCGAAGTTGAGGATACGGTGAATCCCGGCGTAAATATGGTCTTTCCCTGCAATGAGATCTACAAGACCGCGTGGAATGTATTAAAGAATTTTGATCACGCGCTGATACTGCGTGAGGACGATCCGCTGCTTCCCGCCGTTATGAGAGTATATGAAGAGCAGGGCATACGTTTAGGCTCGCCGCAGAATCAAATGAAGGGTCCAGCTTTCAGAACGCCTCTTGCAATAGCATATCCCGAGTGCAGAGTAGTAGTGACTAAGGAGACCATGACTGTTGAGGGTATGATCAAGATAGTCTATGACTTACTCAAGGACAAGCTGAACATTGCCAGAATATCTTTCTCCAGTGGCGTAAACTCCGCAAGTCAGGAATACGCTGTTGAAAAAACAAAGGAGCGCTGCCCCTTATGCGGTATAGCGCTCGATGAAAGGGGCATCTGTCCGAAGTGCGGTTATCACAAGAATACGAGAGATTAGCGTCCTCCTCCCATAGATTTACTGCGCCGTTCCTCTCCGGCGCAGCATAAAAAACAGAGCCCGAAAGGGCTCCGTTTTTCTTGGAAAATAAAACAACTTATTCGATGGGCAGCTGGATCTCAGTCAGCCATTCTTCTTCCGATTCCTTGTTCCAGATACCGTCAATGTAACACTCGCGGGCAAGTCCTGCTGCCTTGTACCCGTTCTGCTCGGCGTATTTCATAAGGAACGTATATGCTTCACCGATATTTGCATACGAGCCTTTGTGATATATGCTCAGGACCTTTGTTTCCGGAAGCTTTTTGAACTTGATAAGTTCATTTTCTTTTCCGAATGCAGTTACTGCTTCATTGTGCCTGATCCTGATGTCTGTTTCCTTATATTCACCGTCAGGATACTCACAGAACTCATAGGGCGGTTCTGAGCACATTAATCCGGGATTCAGCTTAAGGCACTCCTGCCCCACGTACGGGATCCACTGCATGCTATCCGAATAAGTTTTTAAAACTGTTTCTGCAGTATAAACGATCTTTTCGGGAATTACTTTTTCTGTTACCTGGTATTTCATCTCTTTGTCCTCCAAAATTGAATTGATTATGGAAAGACGAGATTCGATTATCTGCTTTTCTTTTGTAAGTAATCCGATTTTCTCCTGCAGGATTTCTTTCACATCAGCTCCGTTAAAAACCGCTTTGATTTCTTCAATCGACAGGTCAAGTTGTCTGTACGATTTTATCTTTGCGGCGATTTCAAGCTGAGAAGTTTCGTAAAACCTGTAGCCGGTCCATTCGTCAACGGAGGCAGGTTTCAGAAGGCCTTCTTTTTCATAAAACCTCAGGGCTTTAATGGTCAGATGTGAAAGCTTTGAAAATTCACTTATTTTCAGCATTTTCTTAAATCTCCTTTCCACATCTGGTACTTTATTCTATCCCCCAAGGGAAGAGTCAAGAAGTAAAAGTAAAATTAAATCGATAATGCAGGGGAGCATTATCTGCCCCGGTGTTTCTCTTTCTTTTTTTGCTGTTTCAGTTCAAACATTCGCTCCGCTTCAGTACGTTTCTGCTCACGGCGTTTCGCTTTGCGTTCCTGCTTGTTCTCCTCATGCTGTAATTTCAATGCCTGCTGAGATTTTGTACCTATACCGGTATTTTCAAGAGTTTTCCTGATCTTCCGCTGCAATCTCTTGGGATTCCTTTTGCTTTCCTTTACAGCGGCTGTCACAGCCGGGCCGAACTGCAGATCGTAATAGTGGTTTAAGATGAACTCGTATACCTCATGATCCTTCGGCTCTGCACCGAAGGTCACTTTAGATACGGATAGTTTTCCTGATTCATATCGCTCAAAGACTGCTATCCAGAACGGCTCCTCAAACATCACTGTAAGTCTGTTATGTACTTCACCCATAAACGGTCCCCCCTTGTTTTCACAGGACAGCCGGGCTGCCTACCGGCTCTGGTTACGGGTTTTCATATCACTCTTAATCATCGACGTTCTTTTTCTCAATAAAAGAACCGATGACTAAGCCGGCCAGCATTCCAAGGGAGAGTCCGATACCTGTATTATTGCCGAAAGCAGTGCTTATTGCCGTGCCGAAGCACATTCCCAAAGCCATTCCTTCGGTACTGTAATTCTCATTCTTTTTATTATCCTTTTTTCTTCGGGCGCTCTGCGCAAAAAATACGGCAAGCAGAAGTCCAATGCAAAGCCACGGCAAAGCCGCATATAAAAAATCAATAAAGTCCTTCATAATTCTATTTACTTCCTTTCGTACAGCTTAATAAAATGCTTCACAAAACCTTCGATCTGCATCATGATCTCAGGTTCCTTTTCCGGCTCACGGTCGCAGTAGTGAATAAGTGTTGTGATGGGCGCGGTAAAAGCCAGTGCAAGCATATCCGGATCTTCCGGGATCAATAGACCTGCATCTATCATCTTCTCAAAAATGCTCTTAAATATGGCCTGGGTACCGTACATAAAATGCTCCGTTGCCAGGCTCTTTACCCGGTCATCATGAAATTGCTCCGTTAAGAGAAGCTTCCTTGTCAAGATGACTTTCTCATCATGGATGGTGAAATCAATCATGTGCAGCGCCAGAGAAAGCAGTTCCTCACAGGATGCAGGAGTCTTCGGCAGATGCTCAGGTGAACCGAAACGTTCACTATAGTAAGCTTCCATCTTGTCGAGCAGGGCGTTCCAGATGGCTTCCTTGCTGTCATAATGGCGGTATAGTGCCGATTTGCTTAGCCCCAGCCCTGCGGCAAAGTCTCTCAGATTCGTTCCCTTGTAACCATTTTCTACGAAGCTGACAAGGGCAGCATCAAGAATCTTTTCCTTCGTAGTATTTTCCATAGCAACCTCCGTATCAGTGTGACCATGTGGACACATTGCATTATAGTGACCGATAGGTCACATGTCAAGATGCTTCATAACAGCACTAAAAAACCGAAACCCAAAAGGTTCCGGTTTTTATCTTGGTAGTGCCTAGGGGAGTCGAACCCCTGATTTCAGCGTGAGAGGCTAACGTCTTGACCACTTGACCAAGGCACCATATTTCGAACAACAAAGATTATACACAAAGGAAAGGAGTTTGGCAAGCATATTTTTATAGAAAATTTGAGATAAGTAGTTTAAGTCCATAAACGGATTTGATATAATACAACTAATTATGTGCATAAAGGAGAAATAGCCAATGGATTATATTAAGCTCGCTGAGCTTCTTTTCCCGGAAATCGACAAGGATCCGGAATATTACGAAAATCTTTATCCCGCAAGAGAACTGCCCGCAGGCGCCATGGTCACCCGTATGGGTCCCAGCCCCACAGGCTTCGTGCACCTCGGAAATCTCTACGGTGCTCTGGCCGACGAACGCCTTGCTCATCAGAGCGGCGGTCTTGCCTTCCTGCGCATTGAGGACACTGATTCCAAGCGCGAGGTAGAAGGAGCTATTCCCATTCTTCTCGATACTCTCAGCTATTTCGGTATCAACTTTGACGAAGGCGCTATCGTCCCTGCAAAGGACGGCGACGTTGAAGGTGTCGGAAATTACGGCCCCTA
>JAKSSR010000026.1 GCA_024402995.1 Clostridia bacterium
ATGGCAAAAGAAAAATTTGAAAGATCTAAGCCGCATGTAAACATCGGTACTATCGGCCACATCGACCACGGCAAGACCACTCTTACCGCAGCAATCTCCAAGGTTCTCGCAACCAAGCTTCCTTCCGCAACCAACCAGATCGTTGACTTCGACAACATCGACAAGGCACCGGAAGAAAGAGAACGTGGTATCACCATCAACACCGCTCATATCGAATATGAGACCGAAGCAAGACACTATGCACACGTTGACTGCCCGGGCCACGCAGACTATGTTAAGAACATGATCACCGGCGCAGCACAGATGGACGGCGCAATCCTGGTAGTTGCAGCTACCGACGGACCCATGCCCCAGACCAGAGAACACATCCTGCTCTCCAGACAGGTTGGCGTTCCCTACATCATCGTATTCCTCAACAAGTGCGATATGGTAGATGACGACGAACTCCTCGACCTGGTCGAAATGGAAGTTCGTGAGCTCCTTGACTTCTATGAATTCCCCGGCGACGATACCCCCATCATCCGCGGTTCCGCTCTCATGGCACTTCAGGATCCGAACGGTCCCTGGGCAGACAAGGTCATGGAACTGCTCGCAGCAGTTGACAGCTACATCCCCACTCCGGAAAGACCCACCGACAAGCCCTTCCTTATGCCTGTTGAAGACGTATTCTCCATCACCGGCCGCGGCACCGTTGCAACCGGTCGTGTAGAAAGAGGCGTCATCAAGGTTGGTGAAACCGTTGAAATCGTTGGTCTTACCGACGAAAAGAGAAGCGTCGTAGTTACCGGCGTTGAAATGTTCCGTAAGCTCCTGGATCAGGGCGAAGCAGGCGACAACATCGGTGTTCTGCTCCGTGGTGTTCAGAGAAACGAAATCGAAAGAGGCCAGGTCCTTGCAAAGGTTGGCAGCGTCCATCCCCACACCAAGTTCACCTCCGAAGTATACGTCCTGAAGAAGGACGAAGGTGGCCGTCATACTCCGTTCTTCAATGGTTACAAGCCCCAGTTCTACTTCAGAACAACCGACGTTACCGGCGCAATCGCTCTTCCCGAAGGCACTGAAATGTGCATGCCCGGCGACAACACCAGAATGACCATTGAACTGATCACTCCGATCGCAATGGAAGAAGGTCTTCGTTTCGCTATTCGTGAAGGTGGCAGAACCGTCGCATCCGGCGTTGTTGCAACCATTATCGAATAATTAAAAGTTATATTAATAAGTGCCTCGCAGGCAGGTCGACAGCCTGTCTGCAGGGGCGTTGAAAACGATGCTCAGCATCAGAGTAGACATGGAGGTTTAAAATGTCATACATCGCAAAGCCTTCGGAAATCGAAAGAAAGTGGTACGTACTGGACTGCGAAGGAAAGACCCTTGGCCGTCTCTGCACCGAAGCTGCTATGATTCTCCGCGGTAAGAAGAAGCCCACTTACACCCCGTTCATCGACACCGGCGATTATGTAATCATCATCAACGCCGAAAAGATCCAGGTCACCGGTAAGAAGGCTCAGAATAAGATCTACAAGCACCACTCCGGCTATCCCGGCGGACTGAAGGAAGTTACCTTCGAGAAGCTGCAGGAAAAGGATCCTTGCGAGATCATCCGCCACGCTGTCAAGGGCATGCTGCCCAAGGGACCGCTCGGCAGACAGATGTTTAAGAAGCTTAAGGTTTATGCAGGCCCCGAGCACAAGCACGAGGCACAGAAGCCTGAAGTTTGGAATTTCTAGTGAAAGGGAGGAAACACAATGGCTAAGATGCAGTATTTCGGTACAGGCAGAAGAAAGTCTTCCGTTGCCAGAGTTCGTCTCGTCCCCGGCACCGGAAATATTACTGTTAACAAGAAGTCCCTGGATGAATATTTCGGTGGACTTGAAATTCTCAAGAACGAGGTTAAGAGACCTCTCCAGCTCGTTGGCGCCGAAGGAAAGTTCGACGTTATCGCAGTTGTTGAAGGCGGCGGCACCACCGGTCAGTCCGGCGCACTCCGTCACGGTATCTCCAGAGCACTCTGCCAGGCAGATGCTGAAAACAGACCCGCTCTCAAGGCTGCTGGTTTCATGACCAGAGACCCGAGAATGAAGGAAAGAAAGAAGTACGGTCTCAAGAAGGCAAGAAGAGCTTCCCAGTTCAGCAAGCGTTAATCGTTGCTTCTGCAATTCTTTCAAGACAAAGCAAAAAGAGAAACCATCCTTTGGGTGGTTTCTTTTTTATAGAAGTATTATTCTCGAGTGGCTCTTTTTATAAGAAAAAACAACCCCGAATCTGCCGAGCGTGAACTCGTGCTGCGGGTCGGGGTTTTGTCATTGTTTTTCCTGTGGTTGTCAGCGGTCAGGGCTTAACCGAGGTTGGGATTGTTCTGGGTCTTTTCCTTGTTGATTTGCTCCTGAACGGCGTCAGTGCGTCCTGAGAATAGCTTGATGGCGTTCTTCCCGCTTGTTTTCAGGATGTTGAGCTTGGCGGTTTCGTCACAGCCCTGAAGCTTTTCACGGAATGCCGGGTCGTTCAGAGTCTGCTTGATACAGTTTGTTCTGAACTCACTGTTCAGCAGCAGATCTCCGCGTTTCATCTGGATGCATCCCGCGGTGAAGAGTTTTTCGGCAATTCTGTAATTTAGATCAATTCCCGGGTTTACGTTCTTCTTTTCGATATCGCCTACCAGATCGAGGAACCTGTTCATGACCTTGATACGCTCCATCTGACGGCTGCTCAGCGAAATGTTCCTGTGAGTTCTGAAGTAATTATTCGCTGCTTCGGCAGCAGGCTGTACCATGGAACGGAGTTTATCGAAGTTCATGTCGGTGTCTTCCCTGAGGGCATTTACCTGACCGGGAAGAGCTTTAAGCGCATCCGCAAAGGGAGCATACTCATCCGAATTATCGGTCCAGTTTCCCTCGGTTTTGGTAAGTCTCGAGGCCAGGAAGCTCAGCTCGCTGACGTATCCTGCCTTGTTGATTCCCTTGGTGAATCCGTAACCTGCGGCGTATTTGTAGGGTGTGCCTCCGACATACACTTCTTCACCTTTTATCATGCGCCTTGTTATGTCAGACATGAACTCAAGGGTGTCTCCGGTCTTGACGGGGGCTGTATTCGGAGCGAACCTCACGCGGCTGCCTGACATTACGCCTTCCAGAGTCTTCTGATTGCTTGCCTTGAGAAGGGCGTTTTCGATTTCTTCGAAGGACTTTGCCGCAATGGGGGTGCTGTGGAGTCGCTCCTGTTCTTCCGGGGTACGGAGGGCGGGATCCTTCTTGGACGTAATGAACAGGTTGGTCATCTTTTCCGCGCTTCCCTGTGTCTTATACCAGTTGGGGTGTTTGCGGGCGTCTGCACAGGCTTCGCGGCAGCCTAAGCGAGCATTGCGTATTGCGAAATACTGGGCCTTGACGGTGTTGAAGTACTCCTTTTTTTCGGGATGGGCATTTGCGTCCCTTTCAAGCTCATCCATGTGGAAGGACTCCAGGGAACTGGTAAGCTGCTCGAATCCTGCCTCTATTGAACTTAAGCGGTTGTCGCGCTCAAGCATGTCTTTAAAGGTTTTGATATCGTAGCCGCCTATCGTCTGAGCATTGGGATTTGCCGCCAACTCTTCAGCCAGAACGTCCATGCTTTTTGAGATGCTTACTTCGTCGTTCGGTGTAATACTGATAAAGCGATTCTGGTTATACCTTGCCATGGACTGGTCATCAGATTGGAGATAAAGACGGTTATTCTTTGCCATGTTATACAGATAGGAGATCTGTTCAGGCTTGACGTCGTCCCAGGACTTTGGCATGGCGCGGAAAGCCCATGCTGCAGGATGCTCTGAAGGCTGCTGGGGAGTAAGGAGTTCTCCCTTGCCGTCGGTGGGCATAAGAGCCGGGTGACTGCAGTTGTCGAGGAGCTGCAGGCCTCTGATGCCGCCTTCATAAGTGGTGGGAAGATCGACCAGCTCCTCGGGATCGCCTTCGCCCTGAACGCGCAGCATCATCATGCTCATGGGGGTGGTGTAGCCCATTTCCGTCATCGTCTTGCGCAGTGAATCGAACCAGACCCTCTGCGAACGTTCTGCCGTATCGGCGTCAAAGCCCAGGCCGGAGGGGTCATAGACATATTTTTTGTCGCCGACCATCAGACGTCTGTCACCGCCAAGGCAGCTCCTGTATACTGTCTTGATGAATTCGTAATCGTTTTCGGCTTCGATGGCTTTGCCGTCACCGTGCCTGATAAGACCGCTGCGCATCATTTCGGGGAGATCCTTGCAGCCGGTCATCCTGAGAAGGTCTTCCTCGATGTAGATCAGAGAGCGGTCTGCAACGGGGTTGTCAAGTATCATGTTCAGGTCTGCTTCTGAACGTTCATCGGGAAGGGTCTTGCCTACTGCATAGTAGCGGGTGTGTTCGTCAATGCTTTTCTCATTGCTGTACCAATGGGGGTGACGTACGCAGTCTGCGCAGATCTCGCGCTGAGCCAGGAGCACTGAATATGTATCCTTGAATTTTGTATACTCCTCAGTGAGGCGCCGGACCTCTTCTTCGTTTCTCAGCGCCTGCTGGGTCTGGATCTCCATGGAGTACATACTGCAGGTACCGTAATAAAGTCCGCGTATACCCTCCTCCAGACTTCCGTAGTTTGCATCCAGCTTGGAGACATTTTCAAACTCTTCCCGGGTAAAACCGTTTTGCTCGTAGAGCTTCTGTTCGCGGGCTTCCTTTTTAAGCAGTTTGCCCATGGGGGCTGTCATGACTGCTTCACCGTTTTTGCCGACCTTGAGATAAACGTTGCGCTGGTATTTGTCACTGTCAGGATGAGTGGACTTCAGGATGAGCCTGTTCTCCTGAGCCATTTTGTAAAGATAACTGATCTGCTCGGGAGAGATGTTTGCAGGAGTTATGCTGTTCTTTGCCAGCCATTGGATCTGGTTTTCCTGTGAAGTGTCCGGATCGTAGGGATTTTTGTAATTCCCGGAACCATCCATGTTGACAAGGGCAAATTTCTGAGTGGCAAGGGCGCGGTCAAGCGCCATTTTCTTTCCGGCGATGGATGTTGAAAAGTCAGGAACATTCAGGATCTCGTCCTCTGTGGTATCCTGACGGATCTGGATCATTGCCGCGGTAAGGGGATTGAAAATATCGATTCCGCCTGCGCTGAGTTCAAGAGCCATCTCATTGAACCACTTGCGCTCTTTCGAGGCCTGAGCCCTTTCATCCATCTGTGAAAACTGCTGCAGCAGGGGATTCTGATCCATGGGAACTTTCTGCTGAAGCTGCTTAAGAAGGGCTGCGTCCCCGATTTCTCTGCGGAATTCTTCAATGACGTAATCGGGAATATTCTTCGTGATCTCTCTGCAGTTCTTTTCGGAGCAGACGCTCTGCATCTTATCCAGATCGTGGGCAATATGCTTCTCGTTTACCTGCTTCATGATCATGGTGTAGCCGATGATCAGCCTGTAGGAATCGTTTGTCTGTGTGTTGATCTCTTCGGCGGACATGTCCTGAGCTTCGTTGAGATCGGCAATGCTTTCAATGGCTGAATCGATACCCGTCTGAAGCATATTTGTCACTTCTCTGTGCTGGATCTGCTCGTCAAACTTGTTTTTTTCGGCGATATGGATGAGATAGTGCGGAAGGTAAGTCTCGTTGGCATTCTCTTCCTCGTAAAGGACTGACTCTTCTGCTTCATAGATGTCCGGTTCATTCAGTATTTCTTCAATCGTGCTGCTGTGGACTTTATCCAGGGAGGAAGGGTCAAGGAGATCATAAAAGGGGTTTGCCATGATCTCCATGCGTTCGCGAAGTGCTCCGATGATCTCATCTGCTTCTGCCTCCTGCTCGCCCAGCAGACCGCGCTGCTTCATGGTGTAGTATTTGCGGTTGATCGTCTGGAAATAATGGCACAGGTTTGCATCGCTCATTCTGTAGCATGTTTCCCAGGTGAAATTGTTCAGATTTTTCAGTTCTTCGTCTGTGTATTCCTGGATAGGGCTGCTGAGCCATGTCAGGTTTTCTGCGGCCGCCATACCGATATCCATGGACCGGCCGTTCAGGAGCACCTTCTTTTTTGCTTCTGTATCTTTAGAATATTTTGAGAGATTAATACTTTCACTCCCGAGCTTATTGTTCAGAACCTGCTGTAATCTATTTCTGCCCATATTGTTTTTCCTTTCTTTTTAATTATGTTTAAACGGTATTTTCTCATGAAAACCGGGAAAGGTCAATGGAATAATATGCCAGGCGCAGGTGTTGCGCAATGGGAGACAGATGATTTTCCGTGATAAAGTCAAACCGCTTCTTTTTTGTGGTATAATCATACGTCAATATTATAAAAACAGAAAAGAAGAGAAAAAATGAGTGAAAAAGAGATAAGAGAAAAGCAGATAATGCGCACCAGCGTTATCGGGATCGTTGCCAACGTATTCTTGGTGGCATTTAAGGCTGTCGTAGGCCTTGTTTCCGGATCGATCTCCATTGTTCTGGACGCTATCAATAACCTGACTGACGCTATTTCGTCGGTGGTCACCATTGTCGGAGTAAAGCTGGCAAAGCGCAAGCCAGACGATCAGCATCCCTTCGGCTACGGACGCATAGAATATTTCAGCGCCATAATAGTATCCTGCATTATTATTGCGACCGGTGTCACGTCCTTTGTTGAGTCTGTAAAGAAGATCATTCATCCGGAAGCTCCTGAATATAACGCAGTGGCTGTTGTCATCATCGTCGTGGCAATTGTCACCAAGTTCCTTCTGGGACGCTTCGTCAAGGCTCAGGGTGAAAAATACAATTCTGATGCTCTGGTTGCCAGCGGCGCCGATGCCAGCTTTGACTCGATTATTTCTGTGGCGACCCTGCTCTGTGCGGTAGTCATGATGGTTTTCAGCATCAATCTGGACGGAATCGTAGGGGCAGTTATTTCCTGCTTCATCTGTAAGGCCGGTATTGAAATGCTCCTTGAATCTGTAGGCAGTGTTATGGGCGCTCGTCCCGACAGCGAATTGGTCATGGGTATCAAGGGCTTGGTCAAGACCATTCCGGGAGTCCACGGCGCTTACGACCTGGTCCTCAACGACTACGGTCCCAACTTTGCCATTGGCTCCATTCATGTGGAAGTTGATGATACCCTTACTGCAAAGGAACTGCATAAGCTGACCAAGCGCATTGAGTACGCGGTCCTTGCCAAGTACAGCGTTATGCTTACTGTAGGCTTTTATGCTCACAACACCACTGACCCTGCAAAGCAGGTCATGGAAGAGGACATCCGCAATATGGTCATGGAACACGAGGGCTGCATCGGTATGCATGCTTTCTTCACTGACGACGAACTCATGAAGATGAGCTTCGACATAACCATTGATTTCAATGTTCACGACCGCGCTGCTCTTACTCAGGCCATCGTAGCCGCTATTAAGTCCAAGTACCCCGGGTACACTATTGCCATTAATCTGGACGCGAATTACAGTGATTGATTTCCGAAAAGTATGCTGATCTGCAAAAACATTCAGGGAAAAAACATAAACAGCGAATACATACGCGAATTCTTCCGTACCACCCCGGAAGAAGCGGAGAAGCTTTTCTCCAAGCTTCAGAGGATAGAGTTTGCTAATGCCGAAAGCATTGTTAAGGCCGGCGAAGAGGCTGACGCCATGTACTTCATCGATGACGGCAAAGTAGACGTCATAAACGACGAAGGAAACATGGTCAACGAAATGGGAGCGGGACAGTATTTCGGCGAATATGGCGTCATTGCCGAGGAAGCCAGACTTACCTCCTGTGTTGCCAGAGGAAAGGTAGTCGTTTACAAAATGAACGGCGAAGACCTTTTGGGGGAGATTTCGAAGAAGCCCACTATTGTAGGTTATCTGCTGAAGCAGGTATACAGCCAGCTTTCCGTCAAGTATTCCAAACTTCTTGAAATGGCAAGGGCCAAGCGAGGCATAGTCCAGCCGGAAAGAAAGCGGACCAAAAGCGAAAGCATGACCCTTACCATCACCTATGCGGCCATAGTTCTTTGCTTTATTTTCGTAGGTGTTTTGACACCTCCGGTTGAAGAGCTTGGGCCTTTCTGGATCTTCGTTCCCGTAGTCTTTTTCCTCGCTCACAATATACTTACCAGGAGAACGCTGGAAACCCTCATTCTTTCAGTCGCTCTGACCTGCGGCATGGCAAACGGAGGCAACTACCTTCTTGGTTTTACCGACGCCATAGTCAAAGGAATCACGACCCCCGATACGGCTGGTACCATACTCATAATGTCCCTTATGGGAGCCGTTACAGCTCTTCTGGACGCGGCCGGAGGTATCAGTGCCTTCAAGAGGCCTGCGGAGAAACGCGTTAAAACGGCCTCAGGGGCTCTCTGGGCCATGTTCGGCATACTTGCCCTGATATTTATCGATGACTGCTTAAATCTTCTTGCAGCTGCGTTCTGCGTGGTGGGTATCACCGACAGGTTCAGGATCCCCAGAGAAGTTCCTGCTCTTCTGGGCACCACTGCGTCGGCAGTCTGCTCCGTTATCCCTCTGTCTGTTTGGGGGGCTTATCTTAGCGGAACCATAATACTCAGCGTGGGGGAAAAGGGCGGAAACGTCTTCCTCCATACCATAAAATACAATTTCCCTTCCTGGCTGGCCATTCTCATGGTGGTCCTTATCTGCCTGAGACTTCTGCCTAAGACCGATATCCAGAAGCAGGCTGTCAAAAGAGTTGAAGAGGGCGGTGAACTGTGGCCAAAGGGCTCCGAGAAATATTTCCTTGCTCACGACGATCACGAAATCTACGGAAGCGTTCACGACCTGGCCATTCCCATTGCAGTCATGGTCATTGCGTCGGTGGCCTCAGGTACTGTCAGAGAGCACGGAAGCTTTGCCCTTGACGCAAGCACGGGACTGGTCATAACTCTGGTGGTCATGTTTGGCCTTTACTGCGGTGAAAAGCTCATGACTCCTGAAAAGTTCTTTGACTGTGTGGTTTCCGGTATTCAAAGCTCAATTCTTCCCATTCTGCTCCTGTTGCTGACAGTCTGTTTCTCCAACAGTCTGCAGCTTATCAATATTTCCAAATTCTTTGAAGAGGAGATCCCCAAGATCACCGGAAGTGCCGTCTGGCTTCTGCCTGCAGTCATTTTCCTTGTTTTTGCAGGACTTACTATGCTTATCGGTTCGTCCTGGGGTATGTACGGTATAGGCATTCCCATTGCCGTTCAGCTGGCGGCGGTAATGTCCGTAAATCTTCCTCTCTGCCTGGGCGCTGTCTGCGGCGCAGGCATATGCGGAGACAACCTTATCCCCTATCTTTCTGAAGGCTCTCTCCTGACTTCCGCCGTGGGATGCGAACCCCACGTGGTCAGAAGGCAGAGACTCCAATACTGGGGGATCATAGGGGCCGTATCTCTGATTTTTTACGCAATCGCGGGCCTGCTTGCATAGGCTTACTTCCTTGTGGTATAATAAAGCGTTATGTACTCAAAAAGGAGGAGTTATTTAAAATGACAGATTTAAAACTGATTTTCAGAGAACCTGAAAAGTTTGCAGATCAGACTGTAGAGATCGGCGGCTGGATCAGGAACAACAGAGCTTCCAACAAGTTTGGTTTTATCGAGCTCAACGATGGCACTTTCTTCAAGTCCGTTCAGATAGTTTACGAGGAAGAGTACATAAATAATTTCAACGAGGTTTCAAAACTCCCGCTGGCAACAGCGCTCAACGTAAAGGGCCGCCTCGTACTTACTCCGGAGGCTAAGCAGCCCTTCGAAATCAAGGCAGAAGAAATCACCATCGCTGCACCTTCCGATGCAGACTACCCCATTCAGAACAAGCGCCATTCACTGGAATACCTGAGAACTCAGGCTCACTTAAGACCCCGCACCAACACCTTCAGCGCAGTCTTCAGGGTCCGCAGCGTTGCTGCATATGCTATCCATAAGTTCTTCCAGGAGAAAGGCTTCATCTACGCACATCCGCCCCTCATTACCGCTTCCGACGCCGAAGGCGCAGGCGAAATGTTCCAGGTCACCACTCTTGATCTGGACAACGTTCCCCGTACCGAAGACGGCAAGGTAGACTACGATAAGGACTTCTTCGGCAAGCCCGCAAACCTCACCGTAAGCGGTCAGCTGGAAGCAGAGATCTTTGCTCTGGCATTCAAGAAGACCTACACCTTCGGACCTACCTTCAGAGCGGAAAACTCCAACACCACCCGCCACGCATCCGAATTCTGGATGATCGAGCCGGAAATGGCCTTCTGCGATCTTCAGCAGAATATGGACGTCATCGAGGAGATGGTCAAGTACATCATCACCTACACCATGCAGGAATGCCCCGAAGAAATGCAGTTCTTCAACAGCTTCGTTGACAAGGGTCTCATCGATCGCCTGAACCACGTAGTCAACAGTGACTTCGTCCGCCTTACCTACACCGAAGCAATCGAGATCCTCGAAGACGCAGTAGCAAAGGGCAGAAAGTTCGACTACGCAGTAACCGGCTGGGGCATGGATCTTCAGAGCGAGCACGAAAGATTCATTACCGAAGAAGTTTTCAAGAAGCCTGTCTTCCTCATCAACTATCCTTCCGCGATCAAGGCTTTCTACATGAGAGAGAACGAAGACGGCAAGACCGTTGCAGCCTGCGACCTGCTGGTCCCCGGCATCGGCGAGATCGTCGGCGGCAGCCAGAGAGAAGAACGCTACGACGTCCTCCTGGACAAGATCAAGAAGCTGGGCATGGACGAAGAGACCTACTGGTGGTACCTTGAACTGAGAAAGTACGGCGGCGTAAAGCACAGCGGCTTCGGTCTCGGCTTTGAACGCATGATCATGTACCTCACGGGAATGGGCAACATCCGCGACGTTCTCCCCTTCCCCAGAACCCCGAGAACCGCAGATTTCTAAGCAAAAACCTCATCCATCCGTAAAGTTCCTCTTTACGGATGGTTTTTTTATGTGCTATACTATTTCGTGTGCGTCTGCACTTATTTTGACTGATAATTAAATTAACTATAGGAGGATGTATAGCATGAAAGGCTACACCAGTGAAACAATCAGAAACATTGCCCTCGTAGGACATGGCAGCACAGGAAAGACCACATTCCTCGAAGCTTGCCTTCTTGCAACAGGCGTAATCAGCAGACTCGGTCAGGTCGACAACGGCCCCACTGTTTCCGACTTCGACAAGATGGAAATCGAAAAAGGCTACTCCATCAGTGCTACCATGGTTCCCGTCGAATACAACAAGGTCAAGCTGAACTTTATCGACACTCCGGGCTTCTTCGATTTCGTTGGTGAGGTCGACTCCGCAATGAGAGCTGCAGAAGCTGTCGCTATCTTTGTAGACGCATCCTCCGGCATCCAGGTCGGTACCGAAAAGGCATGGGCATCCTGCAAGCAGTGCAACAAGCCCCGTTTCTTCGTTATCAACAAGACTGACAAGGACAACGTTGATATTGACGCTGTAGTCGCTTCCCTCCAGGAAAAGTTCGGCACCAGCGTCGCAACTCTCGACGACAAGGACACCCTTTCCGAAGCAATCGCAGAAACTTCCGAAGAACTCATGGAAAAGTTCTTTGAAGCTGGCGAATTCACCGATGAAGAATTCGCACAGGGCCTCGCAGCAGGTATTGCAAGCGGTGACATCACTCCCGTCATCACCTGCTCCGCACTGAAGGGCACCGGCATCAAGGAAGTTATGGACACCTTCATTAAGTATGCTCCCAAGGCAGAAAAGAAGGACGGCTCCCCCGTTGCTTTCGTTTTCAAGACCATCGCAGATCCGTTCCTCGGCAAGATCTCCCTTGCTAAGGTCATCCAGGGCAAGCTGACCCCGGCTATGATGATCTACAACCCCAAGGCACAGAAGGAAGAAAAGCTCGGCTCCATGTTCTTCATGAGAGGCAAGACTCAGGGCGAATGCCCCGCTGCTGAATCCGGCGATATCGTCGCTCTCGGCAAGCTCCAGTTCACCAACACCGGTGACACCCTCTGCGCAAAGGACGATGAAACCGTTCTGCCCGGCATCGAATTCCCCAAGCCCACTCTCTTCAAGGCTCTCGTATCCAAGGGCAAGGGCGACGACGCTAAGGTCGCAACCGGCCTGAAGAAGCTCATGGAAGAAGATCCTTCCTTCAGCTTTGAAAGAAACGCAGAAACTCACCAGTCCCTCCTCGGCACCCAGGGCGAAATTCAGGCTTCCATCCTGATCGCAAAGCTCAAGGAAAGATATGGCGCAGAAGTTGAAGAAGTTCCCCAGAAGGTCGCTTACAGAGAAACCATCAAGGGCAACTCCGACGTCCAGGGTAAGCACAAGAAGCAGACCGGTGGCGCTGGTCAGTACGGCGATGTTTACATCAGATTCAGCCCCTGCGAAGAAGAATATGAATTCGTCGATGCAACCGTCGGCGGCTGCGTTCCCAAGAACTTCATTCCCGCAGTCGACAAGGGACTCAGAGAATGCATGGAAAAGGGCCCCCTCGCAGGCTGCAAGTGCCAGAACATCAGATGCGAACTGTACTTCGGTTCCTACCACGCAGTTGACTCCGATGAAATGTCCTTCAAGATCGCAGCATCCCTCGCATTCAAGAAGGGTATCGTAGAAGCAAAGCCTTGCCTCCTCGAACCGATCATGAAGCTGGAAATCTCCGTTCCCGATGAATTCGTCGGCGCTATCATGGGCGATCTCCCCAACAGACGCGGTATCGTTATGGGTATGGATCCCATTATGGGCGGCGGCCAGGTCCTCCACGCAGAAGCTCCTCAGGCAGAACTCTTCGACTATGCTATCGCTCTGCGCTCCATGACTCAGGCAAAGGGTTCCTTCACCATGGAATTCGCCAAGTATCAGCAGGTTCCCCAGCTTAACGCTGAAAAGATCATTGCTGCTCACAAGGCTGAAGAAGAAGCTGAAGGCAAGTAAAGAGCATATCATCCCGAGCACACTGAGGGATAATAAAACTGTATTTAAGGCGGTCGCAAAGCGGCCGTCTTTTTATGCTTTTGTGCGGTTCTCAATTATTGTGCGAAACAGGGCTACTGTGTTATAATATGCTGTCAAGGAGGGCGCATATGGAAACAAACGCCAAGAAAATTCTGATCATTGAAGACGAAAAAGCAATCTCGGATATTATAAAATTCAACCTCGTCAAAGAGGGCTATGAAGTAGAGACAGCCTACGACGGTCCCGACGGCCTGGCAAAGGCTCAGACCTGCGGTGCCGATCTGGTCCTGCTGGACATAATGCTTCCCGGCATGGACGGTTTTGAGGTGTGCCGCAAGATCCGCGAAACCAGCAACGTTCCCGTACTCATGCTTACCGCAAAGGAAGAAGAAGTGGACAAGGTCCTCGGTCTTGAACTTGGCGCAGACGATTACATTACCAAGCCCTTCGGCATGAGAGAGCTCATTGCCCGCATTAAAGCAAACATCCGCCGCCAGAACATTGCAAGCGGTGTTTCTGCAGAGGCGCAGTCTTCTGAGATCAAGGCCTTCGGCGCTCTTGAGATCGATCTGAACCGCTACGAAGTCCGCAAGAACGGAAGCGTTCTGGAACTTACTCTCCGCGAATTTGAACTGCTCAAATACCTTGCGGAACGTGAAGACAAGGTCTATTCCCGCGAGCAGCTTCTTGAAGAAGTCTGGGGCTATGAATACTACGGCGACATCCGCACCGTTGACGTCACCGTAAGGAGGCTTCGCGAAAAGCTTGAAGACGACCCTGCAAACCCCCAGTACATCATGACCAAGAGAGGCATAGGCTATTATTTCAGGAGAGCATAATAGATGAATCCCCGCAGGCACAGCAGTGTCCGCTGGAGAATAGTCCTCGTTTATTTCCTTCTGGTTTTCATCGCCATGACCATTGTTTCGGTCTTCCTGATGGGCCGCATTGAGGATTACCAGCTGGACTCCCTTACTGAAAACATTACAAATACCGTCAACGAGAGCAATCTGCTTACGTCTCTCGGTAATTATGATGAGCTGACGCCTGCCTCGGGAGATATTCAGAAGATGCTTGCGGAAAGCTGGACCGCCGGTTTTTCTGAAGAACTTTCAGTTGTAGATACTGACCTGAATATCTGCGCAAGTACAAATATAAATCTGGTGGGAAGAAGCGCTGCAGACCTGTTTGACAGCAGCCTCATAGTCAACTGTCTTACTCTGGACAGCAGCCAGAGAAGCAATGAGTCCGACACTCAGACCGGCGACGGCATTCCCGTCAAGAATCTCTGCTTTACCATTGAGTCTGAAGGCCGTATTACAGGCGTTGTCTATGTCCGTTCGGATCTGACCAACATCAACAACTTCCTTGCGCAGAGCAAGACTATTTTTATTCAGGCCATAATCCTGGCACTGGTGGTCACCGTAGTTCTCGGTTTCATTCTTGCCAGGAGCATTACGGACCCCATCAACTCCGTTACCCAGACCGTTCAGAAAATGTCTCAGGGTGACTTTACCACGGAAGTTGACGTCAGAAGCGACGACGAGATCGGCCAGCTGGCCGAAATGTTCAACCTTCTGAGAAGGAAGCTGGACTTTACCCTTACTGAGATCTCCAACGAGAAAAACAAGCTGGGCACCATTTTGCAGTACATGGCAGACGGCCTCATCGCCATTGATCTTGACGGCAGCGTTATCCACGTAAATCCCGCGGCCCGCCAGATGCTCCACATTGCCATGGACGCAGACGTCAGCCGCTTCAGTTATCATCAGATCATGGGCCGCCTATCCGACAACCTGGCTCTTGAAAAAATACGTGAAAACTGCGATGCCGACGGCGGTCAGGACATTTTCCGCTATGGCAATGCCATTATCGCTCTGCGCTACGACCACTTTAAGGACGAAGAGGGTACAGATATAGGCATAATCATAATTATGCAGGATATTACGGAGCGTCAGAAGTTGGAGGACATGCAGACAGACTTTGTGGCTAACGTGTCTCATGAGCTCAGAACGCCCCTTACCACCATAAAGAGCTATGCCGAGACACTTCTGGACGGCGCTGTTACAGACAAGGAAACACAGGACCAGTTCCTTGAGATCATCAATAAAGAAACGGACCGTATGACCCGTCTTGTAAAAGAGCTGCTTCAGCTTTCAAGACTGGATCACCGTCAGGAGCCCATGGACATTAAGGAAGGCAACCTGATCGCCATGGTCAACTCCGTCGCCTCAAAGATGACGATGACTGCTCACCAGAAGGGCCAGTCCATTATCTGTGATTACGATCAGAATGAAGACATTCGCGTAATGTTCGATAAGGACATGATAGAACAGGTCCTTCAGAACATCTTCTCCAATTCCATTAAATATACTCAGGACGGCGGTCAGATCACTGTCCGCACAAGCCACGGAGACGGTGTTGTAAAAGTCAGTATTGCGGATAACGGTATAGGTATTCCCGCCGAATCCATTCCCCGTATATTTGAAAGATTCTACCGCGTCGACAAGGCTCGTTCCAGAGCCATGGGAAGCACCGGTCTGGGACTTGCCATAAGCAAGCAGATCGTTGAAGAGCACGGCGGCAGCATAGTCTGCGAAAGTGAAGAGGGCAAGGGCACCCGTATGACACTGGCCCTGCCTCTGGTCGTCAAACGCGGCATAAGAAACGTAGAATAAATGGCAGAAAAAAATAAGAAAGACAATTACATATACGCTGAGAACGCCACTTTCCGCGGAGATATCCTCGACTCTCACAAGGATGAGGTAATTTCCGAAAAGCGTAAGGCAAGACAGGAGGCCGCAGGCAAGAAGCGCAAGCTCAGTGATGCTGCAAGAAAGCGCAGAAACCGCAGAAGATTAGTCGTACTGGCCATCTTTATAATTCTCTGCGCAGTCATCGGACTGGTCGGCAAATCTGTGGTAAACCTTGTCCAGTTGGAAAGCGAAAAGAAGGCAAGAGAGGCGGAACTTGAAACTCTCCAGCAGCAGATCGAAAAGGATGAAGCCACTCTGAAGGAAGTCAATTCAGACGAATACATTGAGCAGCAGGCCCGTTCCGAGCTTCGCATGATAAAGGAAGGCGAGGTCCTGTACATCATCAACAGCGATGGTTCAAAGACCGAAGTAGATGAAGACGGCAACCCCGTAAAGAACGAAAATGATAATTAAAGAAACCGTAGTCGTAGAAGGGCGCGACGACAGAAGCGCAGTGGAAAGAGCCGTCGAGGCTCCCATTATTGAAACTCACGGTTTTGGAATATCCGCCGAAAAGTGGGTGGAACTTGCCGCAGCCTATGAGCGCACAGGTCTGATAATTTTCACTGATCCGGACTTTTCGGGCCTGAGGATAAGGGAACGCCTTAAAGAGCGTTTCCCCCTTGCAAAGGAAGCCTTTCTTACCAAGGAAGAAGCCTTCAGAGAAGGTGACATAGGCATAGAAAACGCAAAACCTGAAGCAATTGCGGCGGCTCTTGAAAAGGCAAGAGCAGAGCAGAAGGATGCCCCTGCGGAATTTACCCTTGCGGATCTGGCTCTCCTTTCCGGAGCCTGCGGAGCAGCAAAGTTCAGAGAGGCGCTGGGCAGAGAACTGGGCATAGGCTCAGGCAATGCCTCCGCGTTTCTCAAGAAGCTCAACCGCTTGGGCATAAGCAGAGATGAATTTGAAAAAGCAGTAGATAAGGTTTTAAATGATTAACGTCAGGCGAATCACCTCGCAGTACAACTTCAAAACGGCAAAGGCCCTGGGTCAGAATTTCCTTACGGATGAATTCATAATGGACGCCATTGTGGGGGGCCTTCAGGCGACTAAGGAAGACACGGTCATAGAGATCGGGCCCGGTGTGGGAGTTCTCACCGGACTTGCCGCCGATCAGTGCGGAAAGCTGGTGGCCATAGAGCTTGACGACAGGCTCATTCCCATCCTCCACGAAAATCTCGCCGGATATTTCAACGTAGAAATAGT
This sequence comes from Clostridia bacterium, assembly GCA_024402995.1. Taxonomy (GTDB): domain Bacteria; phylum Bacillota; class Clostridia; order Peptostreptococcales; family Anaerovoracaceae; genus JAKSSR01. The sequence goes on from JAKSSR010000026.1 coordinate 16,856, forward strand.
CCACGGCGACGTTCTTAAGACCGACCTTAAGCAGTTCGCTGAAAAACCGGTAATTCTGGGGAACCTCCCCTATTACATAACAACGCCCATTCTTATGAAGTTCATTGAAGACAAGGTCCTCATGAAGGCCGCAGTCTTCATGGTCCAGAAGGAAGTTGCCGACAAGCTCACAGCTGCCCCCGGTTCATCAAACTACGGAGTTCTGGCAGTCATAATGCAGCAGTTCTTCAACATTACTTACATAGTTGAGGCGCCGCCGGAAGCCTTTATGCCGGCGCCCAAGGTCACCTCTCAGGTCGTAAGACTGGTTCCAGACGAGGTTCGCGCCGCGTCGCTTAAATCCGGAGAAGACTTCATCGCTCTTGTAAAGAAGGCCTTTTCCCAGAGGCGCAAGACCCTGGCCAATTCCATGGCAGGGTGGAAGGGGATGGATAAGGCGGCGGCTGCCGCCTGGCTGTCTGAAAACGGCATAGATCCCCAGCGCAGACCCGAAAGTCTCAGTTCCGAAGAATTTGCAAAACTGAGCAATTCAATGTTTTTAATTTAATTAAGTTATAAATTTTATATCAGGAGGATATAACTATGAAGACTATCGCAACCCCCAAGGCTCCCGGCGCAGTAGGCCCCTACAGCCAGGCACAGGTCACCGGCAATCTGGTATTCACTTCCGGCCAGCTGGGTCTCATCCCCGAAACCGGCGAATTCGCAGGCGCAGACGTTGAAGCTCAGGCAAAGCAGTCCCTGATGAACGTCAAGGCTATCCTGGAAGAAGCAGGCACCTCCATGGACAAGGTCGTTAAGACCACTGTTCTCATCAAGAACATGGCAGATTTCGGCAAGGTCAATGCTATCTACGCAACCTTCTTCAAGGAAGGTGCATATCCTGCAAGAAGCTGCTTCGAGGTAGCTGCACTTCCCAAGGGCGGTCTTGTAGAAATTGAAGTAATCGCAGAACTGTAATTCGCAGAAGAGGTCAAAATGTTAGATATTAAGTTTGTCCGCAGCAATCCGGACATTGTCAAGGAAAACATCAAGAAGAAGTTCCAGTTTGAAAAGCTTCCCATGGTCGATGAAGTCATCGAAATGGACGAAGAGATCCGTAAGGCCAAGACCCGCGGCGACGAGCTCCGCGCAGAACGCAACAATCTGTCCCGTCAGATCGGCGCTCTCATGAAGCAGGGCAAGAAGGACGAAGCAGAAGAAGTCAAGAAGCAGGTCGCTGCTGATGCCGCAGAACTGGAAGCTCTCGAAAAGAAGGAAGCTGAACTGGGCGAAGAGATCAAGGCCAGAATGATGGTCATCCCCAATATCATCGATCCTTCCGTACCCATAGGAGAAGATGATTCCAAGAACGTTGAAATCACCCGCTACGGCGAAGCAACCGTTCCCGAATGGGAAGTTCCCTATCATACCGACATTATGGATCTTTACACCGGTATCGATATCGACAGCGCACGCCGTACCAGCGGCGCGGGCTTCTACTATCTCCGCGGAGATATTGCACGTCTGCAGAGCAGCATTCTCAGCTATGCCCGTGACTTTATGATCGGCAAGGGCTTTGAATACTTCATTCCTCCCTTCATGATCCACGGCGACGTCGTTAAGGGCGTTATGAGCTTTGCCGAAATGGAAAACATGATGTATAAGATCGAAGGCGAAGACCTTTATCTCATCGGAACCTCCGAACACTCCATGGTCGGCCGCTTCATCGGTCAGATCCTGGAAAAGAGCGATCTGCCCCAGACTCTCACCAGCTACAGCCCCTGCTTCCGCAAGGAAGTCGGCGCTCACGGCATTGAAGAACGCGGCGTTTACAGAATCCACCAGTTCGAAAAGCAGGAAATGGTCGTTATCTGCGAGCCCGAAGATTCCATGGCATGGTTTGATAAGCTCTGGAGCTATACCGTTGAGTTCTTCAGAACTCTGGACATTCCCGTACGTACTCTGGAATGCTGCTCCGGCGACCTTGCTGACCTTAAGGTCAAGTCTCTGGACGTTGAAGCATGGAGCCCCAGACAGCAGAAGTACTTCGAAGTCGGCAGCTGCTCCAACCTGGGCGATGCACAGGCACGTCGTCTCGGCATCCGTGTACGCGACAAGGAAAAAGGCAACTACATTCCCCATACCCTCAACAACACCGTCGTCGCTCCTCCCCGTATGCTCATCGCATTCCTGGAAAACAACTATCGCCCCGACGGAACCGTCCTCATTCCCAAGGCACTTCAGCCTTACATGGGCGGACAGGAAAAACTGGAGCCAAAAAAGTAAAACCTGCAAAAATACTAAATTTTCTGTAGGAAAAACAACGAAATATAACTGATTATGTAACCGGAGTATAGTACAATCGTACTGTACTCCGGTTATATTTTTGTTTTTGAAAATATAACCGAAAATAAAACTCTGAATATTATCTCTCTATTTTAACTATTCTTTTAAAACTAACTTGGTTTAAGAATGAAGTGGTATTGTTGACCGCTTCTTTTTATAGACTCCGGACCGGTGCGTTGATATGACAGAAAAAGAGCTGCATAAACTCAGCCGCAGCGAGCTGCTTGAGCTTCTGCTCGATCAGAGAAAAGAGAATGACAGACTTGAGACTGAAATAGCAAGCCTTGATGCAAAGCTCGAGGACAGACGCCTTCAAATCGAAGATTCCCAGAGTCTTGCGGATGCTGCGCTGAAACTCACTAAGGTCTACGCCGATGCTGACGAAGCCGCAAAGCTCTACAAGGACAATGCAAAACTTCTTGAGGATAAAGCGAAGGCCAAGCTGGAAAATGCCAACAGAGAAGCTGAAGCTTTACTCGCAGATGCCAATAACAAAGCGAAAAAGCTTCTTGCCGACGCAAATTCCGAGGCAAAGCGCGTCATTGCCCGCGCTCAGGAAGAAGCGGAAATGACTCGTGCTCAGGCCGTATCCGAAGCAAACAAAATACTTATCGAAACACGCCTGAAAACTGAGGAGATCCTCAGAACTGTCAGTCAGCGAAAAGCTGAGGAAGATGCCGAAAAAGAAGGTGAACAGAAAGAACAATGGGGAAAAAAGAAAAGATCACTGCTTGCCCGCCTGTCCCGGAAATAGAAAAGGAGCTTAAACGTGAGCAGTATCGCAGCCGGTACAGCAGCGTCCTGAAAAGCACCGTATACACCCTCATCGTGGTCGCTGCGATCGCGGTCCTGGTGGCGACTTTGTGGATGCCCGTTTTCCAGATCTACGGATCTTCAATGACGCCAACTGTCAGCGAAGGCGAAATAGTCGTTTCCCTGAAGGGATCAAGTTTCACCTTCGGCGATATAGTGGCGTTCTATCACGGAAATAAGCTTCTCGTAAAAAGAGTCATTGCCGGTCCGGGACAGTGGGTGGACATAGACGCAGAGGGCAATGTTTTCGTAGACGGCCAGCCTCTTGACGAACCGTACATATCTGAAAAAGCTTACGGCGACGTAAACATTGACCTGCCTTATCAGGTCGGCGACGACAGGTACTTTGTTATGGGTGACCACAGGGCTACCAGCGCCGACAGCCGTAATTCGACCATAGGCTGCATTTCAGAAGAACAGATAGTAGGAAGGATCAACTTCAGGGTATGGCCCTTAAGCAGATTCGGGAAAATAGAATAAATGAAAAAAACAATAAATCGGTTAACAATTTTTCGGGTCAGAGACGCCATTGAGAGAAGGAGGGCGTAAAAATGCAGGCGCCCGCAATTCAGGGCATTTGTCTCGACCGGAATGTTAAAAAGGTCTTATAAATCAAACACACCAAGAAAGGAAAAGAAAAATGAAAAAAATTACCGCATTTATCCTGGCGCTGGTCATGGTGCTGGGAATGGGCGTAA
>JAKSSR010000027.1 GCA_024402995.1 Clostridia bacterium
GAATTCTGTGATCTCTTTTCTCTGTCATAATGCTCCTTTTCAACTTGTGTCCAATTTGGTCACAAGTTATGATTCATCGCTTCCTATCGCATCGCTTCCGCGTTTGATTTTGTCAAACGCCTGATAAGAAAAGATTGATATTATTATACTCAGTATTATTTATCTCAGTATTATTACCGTTCGCTCAGCGAACTGCCAGAACACTGAAAATCACAATTCAGGGGTTTGATGAGCGAACTTCCTGAATTGCGATTTCTGTAGATTCAGGAGAACTTTTTCACATAGATCTTATTGGGCTTTCCGAGCCCCTGATGCTTTCGCTCAATGAGATGGGCATCATCCAGCTCACGCAAGAGTTTCGCTGTTTTCTGGCGATAGATGCCAAGCTGCTCATGAATCTCGTCCAGAGTGAAGTAGATGAACACGCGGCCATTCTCATCGATCCATCCGTTTCTCTGAGAAAGATTCAGCCGGTCAAGCATCATACCGTACAGGACTTTTGCCTCGGATGAAATTCTGCTGAGAACCGGATCGGTAAAAAGGATTTTGGGAATCTGAAAGAAAGCGTACTGATCTGCCTCGTTGCCGTAGTGATAGCGGTTTTCCATGGTATTTGCTCCTCCTTTGCTTTTCGGTACTTCCACTATACCAAGCGGAAAAAACAAAAGAAATTGTGCGGACAGGCATTTACGCAATACAAGTACAGACTGAGAAATAAAGCGACAAACAAGTACAAACACCGTCAGAATATGAAAAAAGCAGGCATACCCGAGGAATTATCCTCAGATATGCCTGTTCTTTTGCGTTGCACCCGTCTGGCAGCTACCCTATGTCAGTAATGTTTCGATACTGTCTTATTGGAAGCTGCCTCAAGGTCTGTCCTTTCGTATTTTCGCTATTTCTTTCTGCAGCAAAGGTATATTCCAAAGAATATCGCGGCGATGGCAATGGGGATCCACAGGTTGATCCTGGGCAAAACGGTCTTTGCCAAAATGACCGCGCCTACGATAATGAGAAGAATACCGGTGTTGCGGCTGCTATTGCCGTGCTTCTCAGTCTGAGCTTTGGGCAGAGGTTCATAGGGCTGATAAGTTGTCCTTGCCTGCTGAGCGCCGGCCTGAGAGGCAGTATTCCGGGCGGATTCAGTCCAGGAACCGCTTACATTGCCCTTTTCGGGAGAGTCGTCAGCGACTGCTTCAGCAGCAGCCTCTGCCTGTTCTGCGGCAGGAGCTCCAGTTCCTTCTGCTGCTTCAGCCTTTTCTGCGGTTTCGACAGTTTCCGCGGAACTGTAAGAAGTGGAAGTAAATTCCGCATCCTGAACGGGAGCGGCCTGAACATCAGGTCCTGAAGCGCGGTTTTCGTAAACGGTGCCGCCTGCTTCATAGAGAGGTCTGCCGGTCTGACTGTCATATCTTACCTGCTGAGTGTAGACCATATCGCTGTCCTTAGGCATGATGATGGCCGCGATTATGTAGAACCAGACACCAAGAGTGCCCATAAGAGCAAGAAGAACTACTACTAATCTTACAATGATAGGATCGATGTCGAAGTATTTTGCAAAACCGCTGCAAACACCGAGTATGGCCTTGTCCGACATGGACCTGCAAAGTTTCTTGTTTTCAACCATAAATTATTCCCCCTTTGAATAATCTACAAAACTGATGTTAAAATCCACATTGCCCTTGATTCCGTCAATTTTACCGGTGCTGGTATACTGCCACATCTGGAATTCATAGGGGAAGAAGGGAATGTTGAAATATTGAGCAAACCACTTATCGTAGTCAGCGAGCCTTGTAATATCAAGTTTTTCCATGAGCCAGCAAATGTTGAAGTAAAGCATGGGCTTCTTGCCGCCCTGCTTGATGCGCTCACAGAATGAACGTACATAATCGGTGCGCTCTTCGGAAGTAAGAAGAGCCGTGCGGGCATTGCCGTTTCCTGCATCCTCAAGGTCCAGAACGATGGGCCAGGTAACATTATACGGCGCAATGGCATTGAGAACGAATTCAGCCTCTTCAACAGCCTCTTCATCGCTTACAGCCTGAGTGACGAAATATACACCAACTGCTATGTTATTGCGAAGAGCCCCTTCCACGTTGTACTCAAAACGTTCGTCAAGAACCAGATCTCCGCTGCTGTATCCGCGGTAACCAAGTCTGATAATGGCAAACTTAACGCCGCTTGCAGCGACCTTTTCCCAGTCGATCTCTTCCTGATACTTGGAAACGTCGATGCCCTTGATGCTGACTGTCTGTCCGTCAACTACGTATTCAACTTCTCTGCTGCTAAGTCCGACTTCCTTCAGATTGCTCCAATTATAGTTGGAAAGAGGCAGATTCTTGTTGACAGGTTCGTAAACGTACTTGCCGGCCGAATTTTTGTAAACTATCACGTCTTTGAAAAAGCGCTGGATAAATTCCCACATACCGCTGCTGCTGTCCGCGTATTCCTTAAATTCATCGAGAGGTACGGTGATGTACTCAGTGTCATCAACTGCGACCGCGGCTTCATCTTCGCCGTCTGTTATGGTGACACCGGTATCTTCCGGAGTTTCAATAGGTTCCGTCATGGAAACCGGTTCATTGACCGTATCGCCGACCGTACTTCTGCTCCCTATGAAAAACAGGACAAGCAGTATTGCAAGCAGGGCCAGGGCAACGATTATGAGCCATTTGTCTTTTCTCATGTATTAAGCCTCCTTGGCCTGCTGCTCCATGGCAGCTTCAAGAGCGAGGGCCAGCTGATCGGCGCAGGAAGTACCTTTGTTTCCGCAGAGATTGCCCTTCAGAATACTGACGATCTCGTCTGCCTTCCTGCCCTCCACCAGCTTGCTGATAGCCTTCAGGTTACCGTTGCATCCGCCGTAATAGCTGACGCCGCTGACGATCCCGTCGGTCAAGTCAAATTCTATATACTGTGAGCAAACTCCGTGTGTTTTATATGTGTAATTCATGTTAAATCCTCCCAATAATAAAGTGGAATAACTATAGCATGATTCGGTCATCATTTCAAGAAATATGGTATACTGTAGTGCATCATTAAGAAAAGATTAAGCACTTGTTAAGATTCTTCAGTTCATTGAAAAGAAAGGTAAAAAGAATGAAGAAAACTATAGCAATTTTACTTGCCGCCATCATGGTCTTCGCCATGGCCGCCTGCGGAAGCAGGACTGTCAGCGATCCCGATGCAGACATCTACACACCCGAAAACGATCCCCCCCTTGACGGTCCGGGAACGATCAATTATTCGCAAGCCCCCGTTTCCGAGCCTGAAGAGATTTCCCTGACCTTCACAGAAGATGAATGGCCCGTAGTTGACGGTGCCACCGCCTTCCTCCCCTTCTATCAGGAAATGACAGCACGTATGCTGGGCATCAGCAATGAAGAAGCCGGAGAATATCTTCTGTGCAGCACAACCGACTATGCCTACCCGTATCTCTGGCAGGGCAAAGTTGATCTGATCTTCTGTCTCCGTCCTTCTGAAGAACAGGTCGCCGAAGCAAGAGAAAACAATGTGGTCTTCGAAGAGGTACCCTTTGCCAACGAAGGCTTCGTTTTCTTCGTCAACAAGAACAACCCCGTTGATGATATTACCGCAGAGCAGCTCCACGATATTTATTCAGGTAAGATCACCAACTGGAAGGAGCTGGGGGGAAATGACGAAGAGATCATCGCCTACCAGCGCACCGAAGGTTCAGGCAGCCAGACAGGCCTTTATCTCCACGTAATAAGTCCCGACGAAGTTCAGGAACCGCCCATTGAAAAACGCATAGGCACCATGGGCGGCATCATCGACGCCGTCGCAGGATACGAAAACGCCGAAGGCGCCATTGGTTACTCCTACCGCTGCTTCGTTACCAATATGCACTACGACGAGCAGATCAAAATGCTCAGAGTCAACGGTGTCTACCCCGAATACTCAACTATCGCCAGCGGCGATTACCCCCTGATCTCCGATGTCTGCGCAGTCTTCCGCGAAGACGAACCTGCCGACAGCGCAGTCCGCAAGATCGCAAACTGGTGCTGCAGTTCTCAGGGAGCCTGGTTGGCCAAAGAGCTGGGCTACATTCCCACTGCAGAAGCAACAGGCACTCTGTACACCGCAGAGTCCAACGATCCTGACACCGTCACCGTTGACTACGCCAAGGGCAATCCCAGCCCCCAGTGCAATGTCATGCACACCTTCTACGAAAACAATCTGGAGTTCCAGGATATTAACGTTGAAGACGGCGACAATAGCGCATCCTTTGTACGTATTTCCGGCCTGAAGGACAAGACCGTCGAACGCCGGATCAACCGCCTCATTGAAGACCGCTTCTACGAACTTTACGATGCGGAGTTCCCGCCCTACCCGGGGGTCAGAACACGCCTTGCAATGTTCGACGCCTATAACGACTACGACAGTTACCAGAACTGCTATGCCTACGTTGCCGGCAATTTCAACAACATTCTGTCCATTGAACTCATTAAGTCCCGCAGCGTCTATTATTACGATTACAACGTCAATGACGAGCTCTACATTGAAGACATCCGCACTCTCAACGTAGACCTGAATACCGGAAAAGAGATCTTCATCGGAGATCTTTTCACCGACAGCATGGACGGTGTAGCCTACATCAACGATATGATAGGCGCCGAATCTGACAAGCCCGAAGCCTTTGATGAACCCGTTTCACTGTGGTACGGAAAGAAGAGCGCAGCCATCAACTTCCGCAGAGCCTTTGAAGGCATCAATACCAACCAGAAGTACTACATCAACTCCTACGACGGGACCCTTAACGTAGTTCTTGACTATGAAAACCCCGAGATCGCAAATCTTTACACTCCGACAGTCTACTCCATCAGCATGCTGGGCATAAACGCTTATGAGAGCAGATTTATGGGCTCAGAGAGCCTCTTCACCGATGAGACCCTGTCCCCCTGCCTTTTCGAAGTCTCTTTCAAAGACATATCCGGCGAAGGTGATTACGACTACATCAACGACTGGATACCCGAATATCACATTAATCTCTCTATTGATACCAGTATCTACAACGATATGTCCGACGCCGTCATTGGAGAGCTGACTCCCGACGATGAAAAGCTGGGACGGCTTGAAAAATACGCAAGAGAACGTTGGGAATATCTCACAAAAGTTTACGGAAAGAGTCCCTATAATGCATCAGCCAGTTTCTATTCTTACGGAAGCCGCTACGGAAGCTACACCAATACAGTCACGTCCATGAGCTTCTGGGCCGCAGATTCTAACTGGAACTATCTGGACGATATGTACGATACCACCTATCTGTGCTTTGCTCCCGACTGCGACGTACCCCTTGGTCTGAATGACATCTTTACTCCCGACTGCGACATGTACGCGGTCATGGAAAACGCAATGGTCAAAAGAATTACAGAGGTTCTGGGAAAATATGATGATCCCGCGATTTACGTAGAAATGTATCGAGATGTCGTAACCCACCTGAACGGATTTAATCTTAACCAGACAAGTATTGTACTTGACTGTCCGACAATAAACGATATAATCAACACGTACCTTCCTTGGGAAACAGACAACTGGGATCTTAAAACCAGCTTGACTGAGCTCCGCTATAAAGACCTGGGAATGGAAAATCTTACGATATTCAATTAACTGTTAAAATACTATTGGAGGAAAAATGATTTCAGAAAGAGTCAGAAACATTACCCCTTCCGCAACTCTCGGTCTTACCACCAGAGTCAACCAGCTTAAGCAGGAAGGAATCACTGTTATTGCACTTAATGTAGGCGAACCCGACTTCGGTACTCCTGAAAATATCTGCGCCGCAGGTATCAAGGCCATTGAGAACCAGAAGACCAAGTACACCACAGTTTCCGGCATTAACGAACTGAGAGAAGCAATCTGCGCAAAGCTTAAGCGCGATAACGGCCTGAACTATGAGCCCTCTCAGATCACTGTGGGTACAGGCGCAAAGCAGACCCTGATCAACTGCATTCTCACCCTTATCGATCCGGGCGATGAAGTCATTATCCCCAAGCCCTGCTGGGTCTCCTACATTGAGATGGTCAAGCTTGCCGGCGGCGTTCCCGTATTCGTAGCCTGCAAGGAAGACGAAGAATTCGCTCTGGATATTGAAGCAGTCAAGGCTGCCATTACCCCCAAGACCAAGGCCGTCCTCTTCAATACTCCCAACAACCCCACTGGCGCCGTTTACAGCGAAGAAAGCCTGCGTCAGCTGGCCGCTCTCGCCGAGGAACACGATTTCTACCTCATTGCCGACGAAGTTTACGAAAAGCTGATCTACGACGGATACAAGCACTTCTCCGTTGCATCAGTTTCCGAAGACGCATACAACAGAACCGTCATCATCAACGGTATCTCCAAGGCTTACTCTATGACCGGCTGGAGAATCGGCTTTGCAGCCGGGCCCAAGGACGTTATCAAGGGCATGAACTCTCTCCAGGGTCACGCAACCTCCAACGCATCCTCCATTTCTCAGTATGCCGCTGTGGAAGCATTCAACGGTCCCCAGGAAAGCATCGAGCTCATGAGACAGGAATTCTACAAGAGACTCCAGTACGTTCTCGGAAGACTCCGCGCAATGCCCGGCGTCACCTGCGCAGGCAGCCACGGCGCCTTCTACCTCGTGCCCAACGTAAAGTCCTTCTACGGCAAATCCTACAACGGCAAGGTCATTAAGGACTCCTTCGATCTTTCCGATTATCTCCTTGACGAAGCACGCATCGCTCTGGTTCCCGGCGCAGCTTTCGAAGCTCCCGATAACCTCCGTATCAGCTACTCCAACTCCATGGAGAACCTGACCAAGGCTCTTGACCAGATGGAAGCAGCCCTCGCAAAGCTCAAGTAGACCTCAATATCGATCCACTAAAAAAGCCAGGCTCGAAAGCCTGGCTTTTGATTTTGATTAAAGCACCCAGCAGAACGCGGTCATTACGTCCATGAGGCTGTCGGTGGAAAGAAGGATGGTGTTGTCATCGATCTTCTTGAAGCCGGGGAAGAATGAGTTGCGGGTTGCGTCGACCTGTTCCTTATAGCAGATCTCCAGTTCAAAGTGTTCGGGGATCTTGGGAAGAGATGCGGCACTGAGGGGCTGGGAGAGTGCTTTCTTTGCAGCGCTGAAAATAGCGTCATGAGCGTCATCAGGCTGCATGCAGGTGGTGGATCCGCCGTATCCGCGCTTAACAGGGCAGGTGATCAGCTGGGGATGAAGGTCCTTGCTGTCGTCACAGACCATTTTGTCGCCGGAAAGAAGAACGGAGGGTACGCCGGCCATTGCAGCAGCATAGCTGTATATCATGAACTCGGAGCACTTTACGCCGTTGAGCTTAACGTAAATAGTTGCCTTGGTCTCAGTGTGAGACATTCTGTTGCCCTCGCGGCCTGCAGCGCAGTGATAACCGATGAACATAGCAGCATCGAAGGGCTTGCCGTCTTCAAAAACATCGTTGACGCCGTAAACCATGCTCCAGGGGGAACCGCAGCTGGAACGGGTCAGTTCAACGCCTCTGGGAAGAAGTTCGGGGAAAATATTGGTGCCGGAACCGTGGGCATCCTTAATGCGGATATAGTCTGCGCCTGCGGCGAAAGCGCCTTCGCAGGCTGCTTTGACTTCCAGGGACATTTCCTTTGCGGCATCAACGTAGCCATACTGGCCCTTGCTGCAATGGTCCCATAAAGCGGTATTTGCAACGCCTTCAATGTCGGCACTGATAAAAACTCTCATAATAAGCCTCTGTTTTGATTAAAACTACTTGATGTCGTTGACAAACATTCCGTCTACGATGAAGTGAACGTTTGCAAGGCTGGAATCATAAATCTTGACGTAGGAAGTGGTGTAGAGGGGAATAACTACCATTTCTTCCATCAGCATCTTCTGTGCTGCTTCAACCTTGCCGAAGCGGCCTTCATTGTCCAGATCAGTTTCAACTTCCTTGACCAGAGCGCGATATTCGGTTTCGTCAAATGCGTTGTGATCCTTGAACATGTTAACCAGGTAACGACCGGGTTCAGACCACCAGTAGTTGCACATTGTCATGTCATATTCGCCTGCCTTAGCAAGTTCAGTGGTTTCAGTGGTGGTTACAACGTCAACAGCAATGCCATAGGACTGGAGAGTCATCTGGATTGCGAGAGCAGCAGTTTCGTTCTTGCCGGAAGCGGTATTGAATACCAGAGTGGGCATGGGCTTTCCATCCTTATCAAGGATGCCATCGCCGTCGGAATCAGTCCATCCTGCTTCTTCGAGCATTGCAAGACCCTTTTCAACGTCATCGGAATAAGTTGCCTTGTACCAGTCTTCAACTTCGGGGGTATGATACATAACGTTTTCGGTGATGTATTCATACTGTGGAGTGCACATTAAGTCGCCGCCGAAGGATTCAACAATGACGCTGCGGTCAATGAGGTAAGAAAAAGCGGTACGGACGTTCTTATCTGCAAAGAATTCGTGGTTGGGGTTCAGCTGAACGTTTCTGACCATGGGAGGCAGTGAGGAAGAGATAACGGTGTTGTCCTTACCGTTCAGAGTTGCGACGGAGTCTTCGGTAACGCCGATGAGGAAATCCAGTTCGCCTGCTTCATATGCGGCGATCATAGCGAATTCATCTTCATACCAGGTGACTTCGATGGTGGGGATGTAAGCAGCATCCTTGTTTTCAAGATTGCTGTTGAGGGTCTTGAAGCCGTCGTTTCTGGTGAGGGTAACTCCGCCGCCTTCAACGTAATTGCTTACGTAGTATGCGCCGAAGGGAACTGCGTTCCAGCGAAGTTCTTCTGTAGTCAGGGTTTCAAGCTGCTCGGTATCGATTACGCAAAAGAAGGGGCTGACGAGAAGGATAAGGAGTGCGGTGCTGTAGTTTTCAAGCTTCAGAGTGACGGTATTGCCTTCATAGCTGAGTTCCTTAATGATAGCGAAGGTGTCATTCATAACGCCGTCATTGATGCCGTGCTGCAGAGAAGCAACAACGTCGTCTGCGCCGAGTTCTGCACCGTTGGGGAATGTTCTGCCTTCAGGAATGACGAAGGTCATAACAGTACCGTCTTCGGCGAAGGTGGGAGCCTCAGCAAGGCAGCCTTCCAGTTCGCCGGTGTCATGGTTATACAGGAAAAGAGGTTCTGCAATGATCATCTGAAGATCGTAGAAGGAATCGCACTGGATAACGTCGGTGCCTTCCCACTCTTCCTGATATTCGCCGATTCTGAGAACGTCTCTGGCTTCAACAGTACTGTTGTCGATTGTGTCTACAGTACCACTGATAACGGTGCTCTCTGCTGCCTTAGCCTGATCGGCATTAACATTGCTTGTGTCTGCAGCAGGTGCTTCGGTGGTACCGCCGCAGCCAGTCATCATGCACATAACCATGCAGATGCTCAGGAGGATGCATAAAAATTTCTTCATTTTAGTCTCCTTTCGACTATACGTCTATTTTTCCGCGTCAACGTCTAAAAAACATGCCGCGCAATGACCGGGTTCAATTTCAACCATCTGAGGCTGATCTGCTCTGCACTTATCGGAAGCGTACTTGCATCTTGGCGCAAAGCGGCATCCGGGTGCCAGGTGAACAAGGCTGCCGGGGTCTCCGGAAAGACGCTCGGGATTCTTGTCACGCTGAGTGGGGTCAAGAATGGGAGACGCAGCCATCAAGCCTTTGGTATAGGGATGCGAAGGTCTGTGAAGTACGTCTTCCGTGCTGCCATATTCAACAATCTTTCCGAGATACATGACGAATACTCTGTCGCAAACATAGTTTACAATATTCAGATCGTGAGTAATTATCATATAAGTCAGACCCATTTCTTCCTGAAGGTCAAGAAGAAGATTGAGTACCTGAGCCTGAACTGAAATATCCAAAGCACTGGTAGGCTCGTCAAGGATCATGATTTTGGGATCCAGAACAAGAGCTCTCGCAATTGCGATTCTCTGCTGCTGGCCGCCTGAAAGCTGCGCAGGATAGTTATCCATGTAGGACTTATCCAATTTGACCATTTCCAGGGCCTTCAATGCTCTCTCGTATCCTTCTTTTTTATTGACTCCATGAATAATCATGGGGCGCATAATGCTGTTTCCGACAGTCTGACGGGGATTGAGGTTTCCGCCCGGATCCTGGAATACAACGGCAATATCCTTGCGAAGCTGCCTCATCTGCGCACGGGTCGCCTTGCGCGGATTAACACCGTCAACGAGTATCTCGCTTTCAGTGGGCTGGGTAAGATTAAGGATAAGCCTTGCTAGGGTAGTCTTGCCGGAGCCGGATTCACCGACCAGACCGACAATTTCACCCTTGTTTATAACCATATCGACGTCATCGACAGCATGGACCCACTGCTTGGTTCTGAAAAGAGAATTGCCGGATTTAAAATACTTCTTCAGACCGTGCATTTCGATTACAGGTGTAGACATCAGCGATCCTCCTTCCTGAAGTGGCAGCTGTAGCTATGAGTACCGCCCTGATCAACGAGCGGAGGATCCTGAGTTTTGCAGATATCCTTCGCATACGGGCAGCGATTGGCAAATCTGCAGCCGGGTAGGATCTCTGTAAGACGGGGAACCGAACCGTCGATGGTTTCAAGTCTTCCCTGTTTCTTGGACTGTCTGGGAAGAGCGCGCATAAGTCTTTCGGTATAGGGGTGTGAAGGATTTGCGAAAATCTCGTATACAGAGCCCTGCTCGACCAACTGTCCGGCATACATAACTGCAATTCTGTCTGCAGTTTCGGCTACGATACCGAAATTATGAGTTATGAGCAAAACCGCGGTATTTCTTTCATTCTTGAGCTTCGTGAGGATGTCCATGATTTGCGCTTCAATAGTAACATCCAGAGCAGTTGTAGGTTCATCTGCAATGAGGAGGTCGGGATAACGTGAAAGCATCATGGCGATCATGACACGCTGTCTCATGCCGCCGGAAAGTTCATAGGGGTAACGCTCCATCTGTTTTTCCGGATCCGGCATCTTAACGTCAGCAAAGAGCTGTTCAGTTTCCTTTGCGGCAATTTCTTTTGTTTTGCCGTCCAGAAGTATGGCCTCTTCGACCTGTCTTCCGACTTTAAAAACAGGGTTAAGGGAATCCAGCGGATTCTGAAAGATCATGCCGATCTTGTGGCCGCGAATACCGACTATTTCTTTCTCGCTGAGTTTGGTCAAATCCTGACCTTCAAAGACGATGCCTCCCGTGATTCTTTCATTATGAAGAGGGAGCAAGCGCATGATCGCGTGGGCAATTGTGGATTTACCGCATCCGGATTCACCGACAATCGCGAGGACTTCTCCCTTATTAACGGTAAGATTGACGTCCTTTACCGCGGAGAGATAGCCATCCTGAACTTTATATTCCACACTCAGATTTTCAAGACGAAGTAATTCTTCCATGAGAACACCTCCTTAATTGCCTTGGAGACGGGGGTCAATAAGATCTCTGAGTCCCTCTCCGAACAAACTGAATGCAATGATTGTGTAAATAAGAGCGAGGCAGGGGAAAATCGTGACCCAGGGGGCTCTGTAAATTACACTGGCGCCTCTGGAGATCGCAAGTCCCCAGTCCGGTGAAGGCGGCTGAGCGCCCATGCCGAGGAATGACAGGGTCGTGGTGGATCCGATGAAACCGGGCATGGATATTGAAGCCATAACCAGCATTGAAGGCAGGATGTTGGGGAAGATGTACTTAAACATCAGTGCTGCCTTGCTTTCACCGAAAGCAATACCGGTTTCAACGAAGGGCTGGTCCTTCAGTCCCATGGTCTTAGCTCTTACGATACGCGTATAGCGGGGCCATCCGGCAAGAGCGCAGGCGATGATAACATTATCAAGGCTCTTGCCTAAAAGCATTACGAAAGCCATTGCTATGACAATGGTCGGCAAACTCCATATCATATCCGCGACAAAAGTAATTGTCGTGTCTATCCACTTTCCGAAGAATCCGGCGATCAGACCGAGACTGACACCTATGGCCATTTCGATCGCAGCACCAAGCAGCGCGGAACGTAAAGCCAATTTTGTACCATATACGGTGCGGCTGAAAACGTCGCGTCCCATTTCATCGGTTCCGAAAAGATGCTCCGCGGACGGCGCTTTATATCGGTCTGTAACGTTACCCTTATTGTAATCGTACGTTGCGATAACAGAATCAAGCAAAGCAACGACGATCAGAAGAACGATCATAATAAAACCGATAAAGCAGCTCTTGTTTTTGACAAGACGTCTAAAGAAACTCTTCTTTTTCATTACTGAGCACCTCCCGAGATGGAAGCTCTGA
Source organism: Clostridia bacterium (assembly GCA_024402995.1). Taxonomy (GTDB): domain Bacteria; phylum Bacillota; class Clostridia; order Peptostreptococcales; family Anaerovoracaceae; genus JAKSSR01. The sequence continues at coordinate 12,248 of JAKSSR010000027.1, forward strand.
TACGCGGGTCAAGAATGGCGGCGCAGATATCACCGAGCATATTGGAGATAACGACCAGTACAGAAATAACTAACAGGCAGGCTCTGACCACGGGGAAGTCAGTAACGATAACTGCATCAACCATCCATGCGCCCATTCCCGGCATTGCGAAAACCTTCTCCATAACAACAGAGCCGGCAATGATCCAGGGAAGGCTCATGAAAGTAGAAACGACAATAAGAACGAGAGCATTGCGCAGTACATGGCCGTATCTGACGTGACGTTCGTCAAGTCCCTTTGCGTATGCAGTAGTGACGTACTTTTCGCGTATGACGCCGAGAACCTCACTTCTTGTAAGGCGGATGTTCGAAGACACACCTCCGAGAACCATGGCAAGAACGGGGAGTACGAAATGCTTTACACTCGTATATCCGGACACCGGAAACAACCCCAACCATACAGAAAAGATCAGGATCAGTACCATGCCGATCCAGAAAGTGGGGATGCCTGCGGTAATCATGGAATAACCCATGATAAAGCGGTCAAACGCCCCACCCTGGTTATAGGCAGCGATCAGGCCCAGAGGAATGGAAATAAGTAACTGAAGAATCAGCGCACTTCCGCAGAGCTTAAGACTTACGGGGATTCTGCTCTTGAGCGAATCGGAAATGCTCAGGTTAGTATCAAGAGACGTGCCGAGATCGCCGTGAAGGACGCGCGCAGCCCATCTAAAGTACTGAACGTACCAAGGTTTATCCAGTCCCCATTCAGCGCGAAGTTCTTCCTTCTTTTCATCAGAAACCTTTTCGGAGACCAAATGTTCCATCGGATCACCGGGCATGATGTTAAGAAGTAAACTTACGAGAACGGATACTGCAATTACGAGAAGTATACCTTGAAAACTTCTCCTGATCAGGTAATTCAGCATTATCTTTTCTCCTTCTGTGTTCATAAAACACAGTTCTAATTTTATAGACTTGTTAAAAAAAAAACTCTTTTTTCATCGTTTTTTTGCCGTGTTTACAGTAAAAAAGACACGAATTCTTGCAAATATTCTTTCAATATTATAAAATATTATCAAATTGAGAAAATAACGAGGAGATTATGAACTACTATACCGAGAATACAATGCAGGTTGTCATTAACGAAATACCTTTTCCAGCCCTGCTGACAGAAATGGAGGGCATGCCGCTGGTCGCAAACAGACGGTTTTGCACGCTTATCAATATGAATCTGTCCCAAATGAAATACTTATTTGGGAAAAAACAGTTTAAGATAACCGAAGTACTGGGAAACAGAAGCTGCATAGTAAAAGCCTACAATACTGATTACAATTTGAAGATGCAGGATATACGTATCGTTGACGGATGCCGTCTCTTTATTTTTACGGGAATGAGCGACAGGCAAACCGCAGTCCCGGAAATACCGTCTTTCAATAACCTGATCTGCTCATCTCCGTCATTTCTGAGTACAGTGAACCAGTGCAAAAAAAACGTTAATCCCGGCCGGATCTGTTTCCTGAACGGGGAAATCGGTACGGGTAAAGAAACACTTGCCCGCTGTATTCATAACGACAGCCCCATTGCAAATGCGCCGTTCTTTTGCATTCACAACAATACCGAATTCGATAATTTCTTTACTCTGAGCAGGACTACGACTACAAGCATCCACTACTGCACAATATATATAGAAGAATTTGCCAACTTTAATCATTATAACCAAGACCGTCTATGCGAGCTTCTCCGCACCTGCATCGCAAATGACTATAAGGTTATATGCGCAAGCTCTGCCAATCTTGATTCTCTTATTATGAAAGAAGAATTGCATAGGGATCTGTACTACATTCTCCTTTCAGAGGAAATAACCGTTCCGCCTCTCCGTGATCGCAAGGAAGACATTCCGTTGTTTGTAAATAAGTACCTCGCTGCCCTTAATAAGAAACTCAATAGATCTATTACCATACATCAGGACGTTTTAAACAGTCTGACACAATACAGCTGGCCGGGGAATCTGCATCAGCTGGAGAACTTGATGATAAAAGCTATTTACTCAATCGAAAGCATTGACGGCGTCATTGACATGAAACTTGCCAGAGAGCTGCCGCACAGCACCCCGTACGCAGGGGGTAGTTATTCCCTGGCGTCAGCTGAGCGCTCCCTGGTCCAAAGAGTACTGTCTCAATACAGCGGCATCAAAGGAGCCAAAGCTCTCGCTGCAGAAGCGCTTGGAATAAGTCAGGCAACGTTATACCGCAAAATAAAAGAATACAACCTATGAAAAAAAGCCAGGCTTTCGAGCCTGGCTTTTGTCATTCAATTCAAAGATTACAGTACCCAGCAGAATGCGGTCAATACATCCATAAGGCTGTCGGTGGAAAGAAGGATGGTGTTGTCATCGATCTTCTTGAAGCCGGGGAAGAATGAGTTGCGGGTTGCGTCGACCTGTTCCTTATAGCAGATCTCCAGTTCAAAGTGTTCGGGGATCTTGGGAAGAGATGCGGCACTGAGGGGCTGGGAGAGTGCTTTCTTTGCAGCGCTGAAAATAGCGTCATGAGCGTCATCAGGCTGCATGCAGGTGGTGGATCCGCCGTATCCGCGCTTAACAGGGCAGGTGATCAGCTGGGGATGAAGGTCCTTGCTGTCGTCACAGACCATTTTGTCGCCGGAAAGAAGAACGGAGGGTACGCCGGCCATTGCAGCAGCATAGCTGTATATCATGAACTCGGAGCACTTTACGCCGTTGAGCTTAACGTAAATAGTTGCCTTGGTCTCAGTGTGAGACATTCTGTTGCCCTCGCGGCCTGCAGCGCAGTGATAACCGATGAACATAGCAGCATCGAAGGGCTTGCCGTCTTCAAAAACATCGTTGACGCCGTAAACCATGCTCCAGGGGGAACCGCAGCTGGAACGGGTCAGTTCAACGCCTCTGGGAAGAAGTTCGGGGAAAATATTGGTGCCGGAACCGTGGGCATCCTTAATGCGGATATAGTCTGCGCCTGCGGCGAAAGCGCCTTCGCAGGCTGCTTTGACTTCCAGGGACATTTCCTTTGCGGCATCAACGTAGCCATACTGGCCCTTGCTGCAATGGTCCCATAAAGCGGTATTTGCAACGCCTTCAATGTCGGCACTGATAAAAACTCTCATAGTAATCCTCCGTTTTTAATTATGTTTGTTATTTAGTATCTTATCTCTCTTTATTCGTCATGAAGAGAAAGAACTTCAAGTACATCGGCATCTTCGCTCAGATCAATGAGCAGATCCAGAGCAAGATCCTTTGAAACGCGTACAGGAGCGGGAAGAGAACCGACTGCTCCACAAGGCTGCAGCAAAAGGTTTCTCTGATTTGTTCTTCTGGCGATGACCGCAATGGCATCCCTTATACTGTCAGTCCGTATGGTCTCAAAGCCGGGGCAGGAAGCGGCGCCGGCGCCTATGACAGCAATGTAGCGCTCCGGTGCCATGGCAAGACTTGCCGTTGCACTGTCGGTGGGAGCGCTGCCGTCATAAAGAACGACACCTGCGCAGATAAGGAAGAAGATCAGATCATCTGCTCCTTCTTCACCTTCAAGTTCTGCTTTCAGGCTCTTTTCAAGGCGTTCGGAATGAAGCTCCAGTTTGTTGGTGCAGACACACACAAAAAGTTTTGCGGCCTGCGGATCTCCGCCTGCGGAAAGCATCCACTTGACGAAAGCGGCAATATCCTGCTCAGCAAAGCCGGGACGGACGTTTTCAAAGTCCACATAGACGAAACCTTCCTTGGAAAGGATGAACTTTTCGGGAGCGGCCTCGCCGAGAATAAGCTTGGTAGCCTCTCTGTATGCATTGTACCAGCGGCACAGTTCTTCATATAATCCGGCGAGTTTAGGCAGATCGTGGGCATATTTCTCGAATAACTCCGCAAAACTGGGGCCTTCCACAAACACTCTTTCGATAAATCCGTCAAACTGGCGGGTTATCTCCGCAACAAGACCGGTCCCCTTGAGCTTCTCATAAACATTGCTTTCGCGGGAATAGTCTATATGGGACGAGTACTGTCTGCGAACAAGACCGTCTGCAAACTCGGTTTTTATTTCTGAGGGCATTATTCTGAAGCCTTTCTAAGGTTTTCGTCGATTATTTTAGCAATGAGTGTGGCAAGTTCCGCTCTGGTGATGCTATCATCCAGGCGCAGATCTCCGTCAGGATCACCGACAAGAATATCGCGGCCTTCCGGTACGGTATTGGCAAAAATGCGTGCAACCTCACCGCGGGTAGCCTTGCGGTTATAGTCGTCGAACTCGCCGTCGCCAATGATGCCGTTGCCTATGGCGTAACTGACCAGTATGCTGTACCAGTCACGGCCGGGAGTGAAGTCACCTGAACCGCCGTAATAGATGTCGTGCATCTTTGATGCAACGGTAATTACTTCTGCCAGGGTGATATCAGCCTGAGGCTTAAAAGTATTATCAGGATAACCGGACATCAAACCATATTCGAATACGGAAACGACATAGGGCATATACCAGGACTCATCATTGATGAGATCGAAGAGCTTGCCCCTGAAATACTTGTTGTCGTCCTTCTGGGTAAAATTATGAAGACCGAAGGCAGAAGGGCTGTCTTCAATGACATGGCCCTGCTCTTCAAGAAGCTGAGCAAGATTGGGCCAGTCATAGGAGGCGACGCTTTCCAGCTTGCCGTTCTCCAGATAGTAGCTGATGGTCGTGTCATCAAGGATAAGGACAAAAGGATAACCCAGCGCTGTCAGGAATACCGATTCGGGATTGGCAGCATAGGCTTCCATGTAGTCATCTGTTCCGGTGACACCGACAGAGAAAGGAACTGTTGCGTAAGCAGTATAGAGTCCCGGTCCCTGCAGGAAGTTCATCTGAAGGGTATCATTGTCATAGACGTAAACGCCTCCATCCTCGGGAAGGAAACCGTAGTTGTACCATTCTTTCCACTTGATGATGTATTCGGCACCGTTATAGACATGATATCCCGACGTGTTTCTGATGCTTGCCGTAATCCCGGAGTAATAGCACTTATCGTCCCATTTATCGTTGGGAACGTAGATGACCATTACGTCTGTAACACCGGAGCCTTCGCTGGTATTGAGTTCAGCTTCGATGGTGCCCAGATAGTTGGGAACCTTGACCCTGAAGCGCAGCCCCAGGTTGTCGAAAGGATTCAGCGAAGAATCGGTATACTCCGTGAATGTTGCCGTTTCAAAAGAATAGCGTACTGTCTCATCCCCTTTTGTGACAGCTGCCTCGGCAAATGCTGAAACGCAGCTCCCCAGCAGCATTGTCAGCGCAAGCAATATTGATACGAATCTCTTCATCCGTTTTTACCTCCTTTAACCAAGATACAGGTTATTGTTGGAAAATTCAGGTTCACAGGTGCAGTCGATGCGCAGATCGTGGAGGATCGCGGCATCGGAGTCATTAAGAATAGCGGTGCAGTGAGCAGTGCAGCCGGCCAGGCACTTGAGCTTTTCGACAGCCATCTGTGCAAGGGGATTGACCGCTGCAGAAATGGTAAGTGCTGAAAGGACTTCTTCAAGGTTGAGAGTTGACTTGGCCTTCTGCAGAACGTCAGTCTTCAGGTTCTGCAGAGCTTCAAGGATCTCCGGAGAGATGAGGAGGACCTCATCGGGAATATTGCACAGAGTCTTGATGGCGTTGAGAATAAGGGCTGCAGCAGCAACCATGCGGCGGCTGCTTCTGCCGGTAATGATGCGACCGTCGGCAAGCTCCATTGCCATGACGACTACGTTTTCGTACTTGGAGCACAGTTCTCTCTTCTTCTGGGCATAGTCCAGAGCGGGACGTACAACGCTGCGGTCTTCAACGGTGCAGCCGACCTCGTCCATGAGAAGCTTGGAGCGGTTGAGAGCATCCTCATCGATGAGGCCCTTGCGGTATTCTACGCGGGCGATGAGATAGCGGCGGATGATCTCCTGACGTGCGGCCTGCTGGCAGACTTCGTCATCTACGATGCAGGAACCGATGCGGTTGACGCCCATGTCAGTGGGAGAATAGTACATGGTTTCGCCGGTGATCTTCTCGATGATCCTCTTGACAACAGGGAAGAGCTCCAGGTCTCTGTTATAGTTGACAGCCATGGAACCGTACTTTTCAAGATGGAAGGAGTCGATCATATTGACGTCCTTCAGATCCACGGTTGCGGCTTCATAGGCAATATTTACAGGGTGCTTAAGAGGCAGGTTCCAAATGGGGAAAGTCTCAAACTTGGCGTATCCGGCTCTGACGTTTCTTTTATTTTCATGATAGAGCTGTGAGAGGCTTGTTGCCAGCTTTCCGGAACCAGGTCCGGGGGCGGTGATGACGACAAGAGGTCTGGAAACTTCAATATACGGGTTCTTGCCGTAGCCTTCTTCGGAAACGATGGTCTCTACGTCGGTGGGATAACCCTTGGTGGAGGTGTGCTTGTAGGTCTTGATCCCTCTGCGTTCCAGCTTATTGATGAAGGTATTGACTGCCGGCTGGTCTACATAACGGGTGATGACTACGCTATTGACTTCAAGTTCATAGGCTCTGAACATGTCTATGAGACGCATGACCTCAAGGTCGTAGGTTATTCCGAAGTCCTGACGGGTCTTCTGAGTAAGAATGTCTCCGGCATAGACGCAGATAATGATCTCTGCGTGGTCCTTCATCTTTGCGAGAAGCTTGATCTTTGCGTTCTCGTCAAAACCGGGAAGAACTCTCATTGCATGCTTGTCCTGAACAAGTTTTCCGCCGAATTCCAGATACAGTCGCTGGGTGTTGCCAGCCTCGATGCGCTCAAGGATATACTTTGACTGTTCCTCAAGGTACTTCTCGGCATCAAAACCAATTTTGTGCATTTGATTTGCCTCTTTCTTTTATCTATGTTAGTTTCATTTATTAAACCAAATTAAACTTCATGATATTATATCAAATCACATGGTGCAATTCCACAAAAAACTCACATAAAATGTAAGAAAAAATGCTATAATCACTGTCGGAGGTATTCCAATGGAAAAAAGATTTTTTAAGACATCCAACGGCTTTGACATGCCGTACGTATTTTACAGACAGGGCAGCGCCGACGGCGCAAAACTCCCCGCCATCGTGTATCTTCACGGTACCGACGGCTGCGGCAGCGACCCTCAGCGCATCTTCGAGATCGAGACTATGGCAAGCCAGATCACAAACGGCAAACTGACCATTGACGGCGACATGATCCTGCTCACACCCCAGTGCCCCGAAGGCCAGCGCTGGTCCGACCGCATGGCTGAAGTCAAGGAACTCATCGAGTTCATCATCGAAACAGAAAACGCAGATCCCGACCGCATTTCCCTTACAGGATGCAGCCTCGGCGGCATGGGCACTTTCTCCATCGCCATCGAGTATCCTCAGCTCTTCGCGGCGGCAGTTCCCGTATGCGGTTCCATCAAGAATCCTCAGGACGCTGCGGCAATGAGTGTAATGCCCGTCCGCATTTACCACGGGACAGAAGACCACGGCATGGGCTTTTCCGTCGTCGACGCAGCCAGGGTGATCACCGAAGCCGGCGGCGACTGCCAGCTCACCATGCTTCAGGGAGAAGGCCATGAAATCAGACACGTCTACTACGACAGAGGTCTGGCTGAATGGATGATTTCACAGAAAAGAAAGGGATAACTAATTGAAGCAGTGGTTTCAGAAATTCGCATATAAAGTTGCGGGATGGATGCAGGGACGCTACGGCTACGACGAACTGTCAAGGTTTCTGAGCATAGGCGGTATCGTTCTTCTCCTGCTGTCCAGATTTCCCCGCCTGTCCATGCTCTACCTGCCTGCTCTGGCAGCAATAATCTGGTCCAGCATTCGCATGTACTCAAAGAACATTGCCAAGCGCCAGAAGGAACGGGCCTGGTATCTTAAGCAGAGGAGCAAGATAACAGGAGCCTTCAGCCTTACAAAGCGCAGATGGCAGGACCGCAAAACCCATAAGTATTTCAAATGCCAGCGCTGCGGCGCGTCCATGAGAGTGCCTAAAGGCAAGGGAAAAATAAAAATCACCTGCCCCAAATGCGGACTGAACTTGTCAACACAAAGTAGACACTAAAAAAAGGTCTTTCCAGTCATCCCGAT
>JAKSSR010000028.1 GCA_024402995.1 Clostridia bacterium
ATGATTGCATTCCAATGCCCCAAATGCGGTGCGTCCATGAAGTTCGATCCCGAACAGCAGATCATGTACTGCGAATATTGCGGAAGCACCATGGATCTGGAGAAATATAATGACCAGCTTCACGATAAGGGCCAGTTTATAGCCACAGAATACCATTGTACCCAGTGCGGCGGAACCATTATGGCCACCGACGCAACGGCGGCCACCTTCTGCAGTTACTGCGGGTCCCCCGTTGCACTTACGGGAAACATGACCGCTCAGAAGGCGCCCAAGAAGATCATCCCCTTTAAGATCACTAAAGTAGGCTGCATGAAGGCCTATGAAAAGAAGGTCCGAAAGTCCTTCTTTGCTCCCGACTGGATGCTGGATCCAGAAGCAGAGCAGAAATTCCGCGGAATTTATATGCCCTACTATAGCCACAGCTTCCACGGCGAAGGCTATTTTGACGGTCAGGTCAAGGTTTTTTATACCTCAGGTTTATACGATTACACCGATACCTACGACCTCGCTACTCCCGTAAAAGTTGATTATAAGAACATTGTCGGTGACGCCTCCGTGGCCTTCCCCGACACCATGAGCTACAATCTGGGCAAGCCCGATCCTGCAAAGGAAGTGGATTTCAAGCCGGCCTATCTTTCAGGCTTCTACGCGGATCTCAGCGACATCAGGGAAGACCGCATGCTTGACTATGCCGGTGATCTGGTCACCCAGCAGATCCTCAAGGAGGGCAGAGCACCTATAACCATAGGCTCCCACACCACCAACGTCTACGTAGGTCCTGCCATGGCCGATATTGCCAATAAGGGCCTTGAGGTCAATACGGACACGGTGCTGAACCCGGTATGGTTCATGTCAAACCGCAGAGGCGACAAGATCAGCTACGCTGCCGTCGACGGCGTGGACTGCGACGTAGCAGTTGATATCCCCATTGATTTCAAGAAATACCTGCTGGTCGCCATCTTGGTCACAGGTATTATTTCCGCTGTTTTCAACCTGATGAACATCGTTCCGGATCCCGAGACTGTTCTTAATCTTTCTGTCTGGATGGCCATTGTGGGCTGGATCATTTCCTCCCGCGAATACGCTAAGCTCTGGCGCCGCAGAAAGGGCTACGACGATATAGGCTCCATGGATGACGATGCCTTCCTTAAGGTAAGAGAAACCCTGAATAAGCCTGTCAAACGTCTTAAAAACAGAGCAAAGAACGCAAAGGACCGCGTAACGGGAATGAACGGATGTCTGCCTGTAATTATCATTATTTTGGCAATACCTCTCTTCCCCTTTGCTGCTGCGGCCATAACCTTCCTTTTCCCTTGCTTTGTTGTTTATGCAATCATAAAGGCTGTGACCGGAAACGGCATAGGCTTCGGGAAAAATAAGGTCAAGGATTTCAAGCCGCCCTTTATGGTCAGACTGCTGCGTTCTCTGCCCTTCATAGTAAGTATGCTTGTGGCTATTGATGCGCAAACCACCTTCGCGGAGAACGATACTGTTCAGTATGCCATTGCCTTTGCGGCCATAGGCATCAATGTACTTATGAATTTCTACACCGTCCGCATGCAGAACGATTACGCTATGCGTGATATTCCCGTTTTCACACAGAAGAGGGGAGGTGACATGTAATGTCCGCACAGGAAAAAGAAAAAGTATATGAAGGTACTCATAGCAAGGCCTTTAAGATCCTGCTCCTGATCTCAGTCCTTCTCATCGTTATCCCCTTTGTTCTGGATCTTATCAACGGCACCTATAAGCCTCAGGAAGGCCTGCAGGCCAGCCTGAATTACTCTGTGATCATCAGAGATGACGGCGATCTTTTTACTGACGAGGAAGAGGCTCTTCTGCGTCAGACCATGACAGATTTTTTGCCCTACGGCAGTGCAGCGGTCTACACCACCAACTACAACCCTTACGGTGATACGGACAGCCTGGCGGATAATATGTACGAAGAGCTCATCGGCAATTACTACCTTGCCGACGGTTCCCTCTTTGTCATCGATATGGACAACCGTTATCTGGTCCTGAGCAACGGCGGTGACGTAACCAAGAAAATCGCAGACCGTGATTGCGATGAAATCGTTGATAACGTTTACCGTTACGCAAAAGACGCAAACTATTACATGTGCGCTGATTCCTGCTTCGAACAGGCAATAAAACTCCTGGGCGACCAGGCAATTCCCCGTACCATGAAGCATATCAGCAACCTGATCATTGCTCTCGGTATCAGTGTTTGCGCTGTTTTCCTAGTGGCTCAGAGCAAGACCAAGATGAAGGAATACACTCCCCAGTCTCTCTTCGACAAGGACGTCAGGAAGAATACCAGTCTCGGTCCTCACGAAAAGTGCGTTCTCGTTGACAGCAAGAAGACCAGACACGTTGAAGCTTCCGTCAGCAGCGGCGGAGGCGGTTACTCCGGCGGTGGAGGCGGTTATTCCGGTGGCGGCGGAGGTCACTCCGGCGGTGGTGGCGGAGGCCATTCCGGCGGCGGTGGAGGCGGCCACTCCAGCGGTGGGCACGGCTTCTAAAATCAAGGCGTTTCACCTTTGTGAAAATATGGCGAACTCTCCCCTGAGAGTTCGCTTTTTTATTGCATGTAGTAGGGTATTGTTATAAAATATACTATGTATAGTTGTTTCTGTGATTTCGGTGTCAGCCGAAGGAGAATTTAATAATGAGATTTGAAAAAGAGGTAGAAAAGAATTACGCTCCCATGCTGGAAAGCCTGCGCGGCTGCCTGCGTATCCCCAGCGTCTATGAGGACAGTGACGTTTATCCCTACGGCGAAAACGTAAATGCCTGCCTTGAATACACACTTAAGGAAGCCGAAAAACTCGGCTTCAAAACCGTAAATCTAGATAACCAGGTCGGTTGGGCTGAATACGGCGACGGCGAAGAAATGATCGCAGTCCTGGGCCATCTGGACGTTGTCCCTGCTGACGGCGAATGGCACTTTGATCCTTACGGCGCGGAGATCGCTGACGGCAAGCTTTACGGCCGCGGAACCATGGATGACAAGGGCCCTATCTATGCAGGACTTTTCGGTCTTAAGGCCGTTGTTGATTCCGGTGCTAAACTTGACAGACGTGTACGCATCATCTTCGGGACCAACGAAGAGACCGGAAGCGCTGATATGAAGTATTACAAAGCTCACGGCGGTGAGATCCCCGTCATGGGCTTTACTCCCGACGGAGGCTATCCTCTCATTAACGGTGAGAAGGGCCTTATTACTGAAATGTACCGAAAGAGCATCTCCCAGAAGGGCGCTTTGAAAGTCACTGAAATGTGGGGCGGAACTGCTTCCAACATTGTTCCCGACAAGGCCTATGCAGTCATTGAATGCAGCGAAAAGCTGGCCGATGAAATTAGCGCTCTCAAGGGTGAAAAGATCAAAGCTGAAAAGACCGGAAAGGGTGTAAAGATCAGTGCCGAAGGTGTTAATGCTCACGGATCCCATCCCGATCACGGTGAAAACGCCATCGGCCGCCTGCTCGTTTTCATGAAGCAGCTGCCTCTGGAAGGTGACCTGAAGGATGCTGTTTATTTCGTTGCGGATCACATTGGAATGGAGCCTTACGGTCAGAGCCTGGGGATAGATCTTTACGATGACGTATCCGGTCACCTGGTCAACAACATGGGCGTTATGCGCGGCGGTGAAGATTTCTTTGAAGTCAAACTCAACTACCGCTATCCCGTGACCTTCAGCTTTGAAGATTGCGGTCCCAAGGTAAAGGCTCAGTTTGAAGCAGCAGGCTTTGAAAGGACCGAAGCAAGTCACAAGGAAAGGCTCTACGTGCCCGAAGACGCAGAACTCTGCCAAAAGCTCTTAAGGGTTTATGCAGACTGTACCGGCCTTCCTGCTGTTCCCGAATGCATAGGGGGCGGGACCTACGCCAAGTCCATTCCCAACGTACTGGCCTTCGGCCCCTGCTTCCCCGACGATGAGGTCCGCGAGCATAAACCTGACGAATTCTGCACTTTGGACTGGCTCAAGAAAAACATGAACATTCTCGCAGAAGCAATTTACGAACTGGCAGTCAAGTAAAGAGGTTTTCAATGAAGAAAAGACACCTGCTGATTTTATTTTTAGCCGCTCTCCTGGCAGTCATGAGCATCATTGCCGTCACCTACGGCATCGATGCTGAGCCGGGTTCTGAAGGCAATCCTCTTGTTACCAAACTTTACATGGATTCTGTTATTGAAAGCATAAAAGAAACGGTAACAAGTCTGGAGGCCAGGATCGCCGCTCTTGAAAAAGGCGGAAACGGTCAGGCCGCGGCCCCTGCCGCGAGCTGGGACGTTATTGAAGTCAAAGCCGGAAAAAGTGTTCTGGGCGGAGAAGGCGCTGAAATCGTCCTGAGAAGCGGCAATGCTGTCGCTCTGGACAATGGTGCCAACGGAGTCTCTGATCTTACCGGCGGCACAGACCTGATGGGCGGTACTAAAATAACCCCTAATCACTTACTCCTTGTTCCGAGGGAAGATGGCAGAGGCATCAAATGTGAGACCAACTGCTGGGTCATGGTTCTCGGAGAATACACGATCAATTAAATGAAAAAAATCATATCCCTTGTCCTTGTGTTGGCTCTGCTGCCTGTTTCCGTTTTTGCGGACAGTCAGTGGCTGACAGCCCTGGACGAAAACCAACTTCAATTAAATGACAGGACCCGGCTGTACAGCGGCGATTATGTAAACGCCAACAACAGCGGTCTTCTGTCTGAACACTACATTTCTTATGAGCCCGGTGAGGGCGTCGCTCCCCTGGTATGTTTCGGCAACGATGTGGCCGGAGCTGCAGGTTTTTCAAGGGTAATAGACATAGAGGCCGAAGCCGGAAATACAGTCATGGCCGGCGTCAACGGAGACTATTTCACTATGGCCACGGGCGTCGCCATGGGACTTATTATAAAAAGCGGCCGTGTCTGTTCCAGCGAGCGCATAGGCTACGAAAGCATAGGCTTTATGGCCGACGGAACCATGGTCATAGGAGCTCCTGAATTGAACGTTTCGGTCCGCATTGACGCGGAGGGACGTTTCTGGGAAAAACTCTGCTTCAATAAAACATTAACTGAAAGCAACGGACTGGTGGTTTACAGCAAGGATTTCGGACCGGATAACGGAGCCGGAAAGCATTACAGCGCTGTGGTAAGGATCACCGAAGGTGACTGTGTCCCCGGCGGTCAGGTGAAAGGCCTTATTGAAGGCGTCGGTCTTATGGACAAGGCTCAGCCCCTTGAAGAGGGCATTCTTGTCCTGTCTGCAGCGGAAAACTGTCAGTACCTTACGGTCCTTCAGGCTTTAGAGGCCATGAATGTCGGCGATGAAGTCATTGTAAGTTTCGCCGTGAGCGAAGACTGGCTCCAGGTCGAGAATGCCATAGGCGCAGAGCGCAGGCTTCTCACCGGCGGAGAAATTTCCGAAAATATACTGGCTGATACAACTGACAATACTCGCGCTCCCCGTACTGCCTTCGGTCTTCGCGACGACGGTACCGCTGTTGTATATACGGCTGACGGCAGAGACAGCAGACATTCCGCAGGTCTTCTTTACAAGGAACTTGCCCAGCGTATGCTGGAACTGGGATGCGTTGAGGCCGTCAATCTTGACGGAGGCGCGTCCACCCAGATCTATGCCGAGTATCCCGGATATGGGAGCGTTACTCAAGTCAATCAGAGCTCGGGCAGCAGTGTCAGAAGATGCGCAGACTACCTGACCTTTGTAAATACAGCTGCCCGTACGGGAGAGCTTGCCCGGCTCCACGTTTATCCTTTCAGCAACAGAGTCCTTGCCGGGGCCACTGTTCCCCTGAGTCTTAAGGGCACAGACAGCGGCTGGTATGCCGCTGACGCAACATCCATCATTCCTCTGTGGGGTGTAAGCGGGGCGGAAGGAAAAGTTGACGGAAGCAATTTTGTGGCCGGAACCAAAGCCGGCACCGCAGTAGTCACAGCCTACAGCGGCAATGCTTCAGGAAGCGCGGAAATCGAGATCATAACCAAACCTGACGAAGTCAGCGTCACCTATGCTGACGGCAAGGCCCTTCCTTCAAAACTTTACGTATATGCAGGAGAAAGCATTTCCCTTAAGGCTTCCGCGACGTACAGCAGATCCACTCTCTACTCAGATGAAAACTGCTTTGCCTGGCATACAGAAGAAGAACTGGGTACTGTAGAAAACGGCGTTTTTACTGCATCTGAAGACATAACAGTACCGGTGGAAGGCGTTATCACTGTTATTGCCGGTGAAACGGCCAAGAGTATTCCCGTCACCGTGTATAAAGACGAAGTCCCGCCGGTCATAAGCGCTGAGATCAGCGGCAGTCTGCTCATGGCCAGCGTCACGGACGTATATGACCCCAAATTCGGCAAGAGTTGTATCAGCGTAAGGCTTGACGGAAAAAAGACCTCCTTTGAAATGACCGAAACGGGAGGCGTTTACGTCAATCTCCCTGAGGCAGACGGAAAGATGCACCACGTGGTCATTGAGGCAAAGGATTCCCTGGGAAACAAGTCACGTCTGGGCGTAGAAGTCTATCTGCCCATGGTTCAGGGTGACTCTTTGGAAAGGGTGTCTCTCTTCGGAGATCTTAGCACTGATGATCCCTATTACCCTTACGCGGAATACCTGAGCGGAAGGGGCATCATGTCCGGAAAACAGAGCGGAGAAATACGCAATTTCGACAAGGATGCCACTTTGACCCGTCAGGAGTTCGCGGCGGTTCTCTGTAACTGGCTGGGTATAGATCCTTACAAATATGAGAGGGTGGAACTGAGTTTTGCTGATGATCAGGCCATTTCTCCCTGGGCGGAGTTATTCGTCAAGGCTGTCAGCAGCAAGGGCTACATGGCAGGTAAGGCGAGAAATGACGGAAGTGTAGATTTTGATCCTCTCGGAACGATCACTCGCCAGGAAGTTCTTACGGTACTCTCCAAGCTCCTGGGCGAAGGTTATGCTGCAGAAGAGCTTGTCTGCAGCGACACTTCATCTGTTGCGCCCTGGGCTTTGCCCTTTGTTAAACTTGCCGTGACCAACGGGATCACCGATCCCGGAAACGGCCTTCTTCGTCCCCTTGCGCCTATAACCAGAGGCGAGCTGGGGCTTATGATGTATTCATTGGATTAGTATGAGAATAATGATTTTTGCCGCCGGCGGAGACATCGGCGGAGGAAAAACGCATATACTTTCCCTTGCCAACGAGCTGGCAAAGTGCAACGACCTGAGGCTTGTCTGCTTCCGCAAAGGCGTAATGTCCGAGGAAGGAGAGGCCATGGGCCTTGACGTTGCTGCCATAGACCACAGCGAGGGAACACCTGCGGCCATTAGGTTTGCCCTGGCTCAGGTGGACGAATTCGAGCCGGAGGTCATACATTGCCACGGCTCCAAGGCCAATATGATAGGTGCCCTGGTAAAAAAGAAAAGGGGCATTCCCGTCATGTCCACGGTCCATTCTGACCCGAAGCTTGACTATATGGGACGCCCTCTGAGAGCTCTCACCTTCGGGAAAATCAACATGTGGGCTTTGCGCCGCATGGATTATTACGTTGCCGTCGCCTGGAAAATGAGAGAAACGCTCATTGAATACGGCTTCGATCCTCAGAGCATTTTCACCGTTTACAACGGTATGGACTTCTCCGATGCTCCCAGGGGACCCCGTCCCCGCAAGGCTGAGGACGAGGAGATCGTCATAGGAATTGCCGCCAGACTTAATCCTGTCAAGGACATTCCCACACTCATTAAGGCTTTTGCAAAGGCATTTAAAGAGGATAAGCGTCTCCGTCTTTCTATTGCCGGAACAGGCGAGGCAGAGGCTGAACTGAAGACTCTTGTCAAGGAACTGGGCGTTGAGGAATATGTTACCTTTGAGGGTTGGATCAGCGATATCAAGGCCTATTTCGGCAAAGTGGACATCAACGTTCTGTCTTCCCTTTCCGAGACCTTCCCCTATTCCCTCCTTGAAGGAGCATACCAGCACATTCCCGCCATTGCGACTACAGTAGGCGGTATTCCGTCACTTATAGAGCATGGCAAAACCGGTTATCTCTTTGAACCCGGCGACGCAGACGCCTTTGCGGACTATATTCTGAAGTTGGCCGCCGACCCTGATCTGAGAGAACAGCTGGCAGAGGCTCTCTTTGAAAAGGCTTCCGCCGAGTTCTCCCTTGACCGCATGAGAAGGGACCAGGAGAACATATACCGCACTCTTCTCAGACGTTACGAACACAGAGGAGAAAGGGGCGGAGCGGTGCTCTGCGGCGCCTACGGACGAGGCAATGCCGGCGACGAGGCCATACTCAAGGCCATACTCCAGCGTCTGCGCAGTATCGATCCCGACATGCCAATCTGGGTCATGTCCCGCAATCCTCTCCAGACCTCAAAGAAGGAAAGTGTCAGAAGCTTTTATATTTTCAACGTTTTCGCCTTCCTTAAGGCGCTGAAGCAGGCTGATCTTTTCGTCAACGGAGGAGGCAGCCTCATTCAGGACGTTACCTCCAGCCGCTCTCTGTACTTCTATCTGTTCACTCTTAAGGCCGCTAAGCGCTGCGGGTGCAGAATCGTCATGTACGGCTGCGGCATCGGCCCCATCAATAAAGCCGCAAACAGAAAGAAAGCCGGTAAGGTCCTTGATTCAACAGCGGACATCATTACTTTGCGCGACAGCGTATCCCATGAACTTCTTCAGGAGATGGGCGTTACCCGTCCCGAGATCGTCCGTGCTGCAGATCCTGTGCTCAGCCTGGCTCAGGCTCCTGAAAACAAGGTAGCTCAGGGCTTTGCCGCAGAAGGCATTCCCGAAGGACTTAATATGGCAGGCTTCTGCCTGAGAAGCTGGCCTGAATTCAAAAACAAGCAGGCTGTGGCCGACGCGGCTCGCTACTGTTACGAAAAATACGGGCTTACTCCTGTTTTCTTCCCTATTGAAGAACCTAAGGACGTTCCCGTAGGTCAGGAAATTGCCGCAATGCTCAACTGTCCCTGCTACGTCTGCAGCAAGCGCCACAGCTCCGATGAGATCATCGGTATGCTGGGCCGCATGAAGCTGGTCTGCGGAATGAGACTTCATTCCCTCATTTTCGCCACTGCCGCAGGCGCTCCCGTCATAGGCATCTCCTACGACGTAAAGGTTGACAGCTTCATTAAGGACATAGGAAGCAGCAGCTGCATAAGCGTAACGGATCTTAACACGGAAAAACTTGAAAAACTCATAGACGAAAGGCTCGACGCAGGCGAAGCCGATGCTCTGGCAAAGCGAGACCAGCTCAAGGAGCTGGAGGGCCTTAACGGCCGCGCCGCAGCCAGACTGCTCAGAAAGGAGGAGGCATGAGAAAAATACTTTGCCTTTCCACTTCAAACTATTATCCCTTCCCCACAAGAAAACAGAACGTCATGAACCGCATGACGGACGCTGAAATCATCTACGTCGACCCTCCCGTTACCTGCATTGCTCCCCTTAAGGACAAGAAGGTCAAGGACAGACTCACTGCGTGGAAAAAGGGCGGGGCCAAGGCCGAAGGCCACAGCAACATAACCATTTATGCGGCGCCTCCCGTAATGCCTTTCTACAACAAGAAAAGGGGCATAAATGAAATGAACCAGAAGCGCCTGGCCAAATATCTGGCTCACATTATCAAGGTGGAACATGGCTGGGACAATGATTTCTGGCTCTGGGTCTACTCCCCATCTTCTGCGGACATAGTCGCCCCTCTGGCAAAGGAACTGGGCATGGACTCTTCGGTTCTCTGGAAACGCACCGTTTACGACTGCGTTGACCGTCACTCGGCCTATCCCGGCATGATCGATCCCATCGTAGTGGACACCATGGAGGAAGACTTATGCCGCTCCTGCGGCTGCGTATTTGCCACTGCTCAGGGCCTGTACGACCGTCTCAGCGCTTTCAACAGCAACTGCCATCTGCTGCCCAATGGCGCGAATTATGAGCTTTTCTCAAAGGTCACGGAAATGAAAAAGGAGAGCGACGTTACCACCTTCGGTTTTGTGGGCATGCTTCAGGAATGCATAGACTATGACGTTCTGAGAGCTGTTGCAAAGGCTTTCCCCGACGCAAAAATGAAGTTTGTCGGCAGAACTCTTCCCGGTGTGGATCTTTCCTGGATGAAGGATTATCCCAACATGGAGCTTTTAGGGTTGGTACCTCAGCCCGAGCTTCCCGGGCTTATCAAGGACTTCGATGTCTGCCTCAACACCTTTGCGGACAACGACCTTTCCAAGGACGTAAGCCCGCTGAAGTTCTACGAATATCTGGCTACGGGCAAACCGGTGGTTTCAACTCCCGTGCCCCTTCAGGTCCGCGATTACGCAGACTGCATTTATATAGGCGAAACTCCCGAAGACTTTGTGGAAAAGTGCAGGGAGGCCCTGAAGGAAACTGCGGACAGTCCCAAAGCCGCAGAAAGACTGAGACAGGCAAAGGCCTGCTCCTGGGATGAACGTATTAAAGCAATGAAAAAGATTCTCACATGGGAATAGGAGGATAGAATGAAATTGATCAATGAAAAAGGCAAGCTCTTCGGGATCATCAATCTGGTAGACCTGCTGGTACTGCTGCTCGTTATCGCCGTTGTCGCCGTCGTAGGCGTAAAACTTTTCGGAACCAAGGCTGTTGAAGTGGTCTCCGCCAAATCTGACTGCTATGCCGAAATCGAAGTCATAGGCGCAAATCCCAGACTTTACAACGAAGTCGACAGGCAGATGGACAAGCTTATCGGCGCCCGCATGGTCACCGGAAACGAATATCTCAGCGCAACCATCGAAGATATCTGGTATGAGCCTTATAACATTCTTGCCACCAATTCCGACGGCTACGTTGTTGCTTCCATTGACGAAACCAGGGTCAGCATCGTTTTCCTTGTGAAAACGCAGGTTTCTCCCGATGCCGCGACACTTAGCATCGGGTCTCAGGAACTTCGCTCCGGCAAGACCTTCATCGTCAAGACTCAGGCGCTGGAGACTTCCGGAACAATCCGCTATGTCAATGTCGGCGAATATGACGGCGAAGGCAGAGCAAACGAAATTTCTCTTGACGAATTCAAAGCAGGACTGTAAATGGAAGTAATTAAGAACAGTCTTTTCTGCAGATTCTTTGCCGCCATTGGGCACTCCATTGCCCTTGGCTGGAAAAACAGCCTCATAATGAAGGCGGCCGACGGACTGCATGAAAGCTACGAACAATCTAATACGAAAAAGAGGCTCGAGGGCTTCATGTACCGGGATGATCCTGCTGACGGCTCTGTCTGGCAGCGCTTCCTCGGCCTGATAGAGCGCCTTCTTCTCCGGCTTGGCGGCATTTTGGAACAGAGCCTTTTATACAGAGCTCTTCAGCTTCTCAGGAAGTTCTATTTCCGCGTAACGGAAAAGAGTCTGGTCTTCGGTACCATTAATAAACTGAGCCTGCGCCGCTGGCTTCTTTTAGCCTTTGCCATGTATCTGCCCATGGAGTATTTCTTCAGAGATATGCTGAAGATAAATATTCTCGCGTCAGTGTGGGAGGAACTCTTCATAGCTGCCGCGGCCTGCATGGTCATCTGGCGCACCTGCCTTAAGAGAAGCGATACCTTTAAGAGAACATCTCCCGTTGAAACAGCTATGCTGCTGTTTATGGTTGTCGGGCTGGGACTTATGTTCCTGACCAGAAAATATGCCTACATAGGCTGGGCCGGTCTCCGTGCTCAGGTCGAGTACATGGTCTGGTTCTTCCTTATCCTGCGCCTTTGCGAGACTAAGGAAGATGCCCGCTTTACCATTTGGGCCTTTGCCGCAGTAGTTTTCGCTCTCAGCCTCCACGGCTGCTACCAGTACGTCATTGGTGTTCCCATACCTGCTCACTGGACCAGTCAGACTGAAATGAGCGTAAGAACGAGAGTTTTCTCCATTACTGGAAGCCCCAATATTTTCGGATCTCTCCTGGTCCTTGCGGCGCCGACCTCAGCGGCTCTCATATACTACGCCAAGAAGCCTCTCTGGAAGCTTTGCTTCCTCTGCACCACGGGCATCATCTGCCTCTGCGACCTGTTCACCTTCTCCAGAGGTTCCTGGGTTGGACTTATTGTTGCCATAGTTATCTTTGCAGTTTTCGTGGACAAGAGACTCTTTGGCTTCATGGGTGTTGCCATGGCCGGCATTCTTGTGGCAGTGCCAAGCATTGCAAGCCGCATTGCCTACCTGTTTACCAGTGACTATTCCACTGCGTCGGCAGCCGGAGGCAGAAGCGTACGCTGGAAGGTGGGCATGACTCTCCTTCAGAAGAATTCTCCCTTATTCGGCTACGGTCTGGGACGCTTCGGCGGAGCCGTCGCCATGAACAATCAGGTCCAGAGCGACATCGACTACTTCTATCTTGATAACTATTACCTTAAGACTCTTGTTGAAATGGGCTATCTTGGCCTTGCTTTCTTTATCCTGCTCCTGCTGGTCCTTCTTGTCTTCGCATTCAGAGCCAGCTTCAAAGCGGGTGAAAAGCATGAATACGTAAGAAGCCTGGATCCCGTCGTCCGCAACGAAGGCAATGACCGCCTCGTATGTGTGGGAGTTCTCTGCGGCATGTGCGGCGTTCTTACCCACTGTTTCTTTGAAAACATCTTTGAAGAGCCTTATATGATGGCGTATTTCTGGGGACTTGCTGCGGCAATGATCGCTTTGCCCAAGGCCTTGTCAAAAGAAGAAAGGGGCTGAAATGAAAAGATTTCTTGTATTACTTCTTGCCGTTCTCCTCATGGCAGGCTGCATTGAAACAGTCCCCGTAAGCGCAGCGACTAAGCTTCCCAACATCATAGCCGAGGCCTATATCCTTGTAGATATGACCACAGGTGAGGTACTGGCGGAGAAAAACAGTGAAGAAAAACTTTATCCCGCAAGTACAACAAAAATGATGACCGCCATTCTGGCCATTGAAAATCTGGATCTCAACGCCACCTGGACCGCGGATGCCGAAGTGTACGCCACAGGCGGAAGCAGACTGACCATTATTAACAGCGAAGTCTGCAGCAACCGCGATGTCCTTTACGCCACCATGGTCAAGTCAGCCAACGACGGTGCCGTCTACCTTGCCAAGGCTACAGCAGGAACTACTGAAAAGTTCCTTGAAATGATGAACGCCAAGGCCGCAGAGCTGGGCTGCGTAAACACTCACTTCTCCAACCCCAACGGTCTCCATCTAGAGGATCACTACAGCTGTGCCGCAGACCTGTCCAAAATTGCTCTTTACTGCATGAAGAACGAGACTTTCAGAGATGTTGTCAGGACCTCCAGCTATACCATGGCGGCTACAAATTTAAGCACTGAAAGAACTGTTCAGAACACTAACCTGCTTCTTTACGATTGCACCGAATCCAACAGGGTCGTGGTCAATGGCGTTTCCCGCTACTGCAAGTACGACGGCTGTATCGGTGTCAAGACCGGCTATACTCCCGAAGCCCAGGGCTGCCTTGTTTCCGCTGCAGAGCGTGACGGAACCAGCCTGCTGTGTGTCGTTCTCAAATCATCCACCATGGGACGCTTTTCCGACAGCATCGGTCTGCTGGACTGGGGCTTTGAAAACTTCAAGACCGAAAAGGTCATGGACAGTGGCCGGGATATGGGTACCGCAAACATGAAGAAGGGTGAAGTCAAGACCGTAGGTCTTGTCTCCGATGATGACGTCACCCTCACTCTGCCTGCCAATGCGTCTTCCAACCTAATTCAGATCGAGACCAATGTCCCTGACCAGATCCCTGCTCCCGTAAGCAAGGGGCAGCAGGTAGGCACTTACACCATATATGAGGGCGGTATTGAGATCGGCACCTATCCCATTCTTGCTGCCGCCGACGTAGCCGAGGGCGGTTTCCTCTCCCGTTTCGGTGTTGAGGACGCCGTCGCCCATAAGATCTTTACCATTGTGGGCATTGTCATCGGCTCCATATTATTCCTTGGATTCGCCTTCGTAATGACAATGCATTACATTTCGGTCCAGAAGAAAAAGAAAAAGGCTGCCGCAAAGGCCAGGAGGCTGGCTGAAAAGAGGGCCGCTGAAGAAGCCCGGAGAGCAGAGTGGATGAACCGCTTCGACAGCCGCTATCAGCTCAACAGCGACAGAGACAGAAAATAGATGTTTGACATTCAGGAGGAACTGAAAAAACTGCCCGATTGCCCCGGTGTTTATATGCACAAGGACGCTTTCGGGCAGATAATCTACGTGGGCAAGGCTGTCAACCTGAGTCGCAGAGTGCATCAGTATTTCCAGAACCCCGCCAACCAGACGCCCAAAGTGCGCAAAATGGTGGAGCATATAGCGGAATTCGAGTACATAACTGCGGGCAGCGAAATGGAAGCCCTCATTTTGGAGTGCAATCTTATAAAAAAGTATTCTCCGAAGTACAACATCCTCCTGCGTGACGACAAAACATATCCGTACATTAAGGTCACCATGTCGGACCGCTATCCCCGCATACTGAAAACGCGCCGTGTGGTAAACGACGGCTCCAAGTATTTCGGTCCCTTCGCCGACGCGGGAGCGGTCAACGTGACCATAGACCTGCTCAATTCCGTCTATTCCCTAAAGCGCTGCAGCGCCACTGATTTCCCTGAAGATTTCAAGCCCTGCCTGAACTTCCATATTCACCAGTGCAAGGGCATATGCCGGGGCGACGTTAAAGTTGAGGACTATATGGAGTCTCTCAACAAGGCTTTGGAATTTCTTCAGGGAAAGGATAAGGAAGTCCTGAAGCTCCTTCACGAGAAAATGGAGGCTGCCTCAGAAGCTCTGGACTATGAGAACGCTGCAGTCTACCGTGATTACATAAAGGCTGTTGAGACCATTGGCCAGAAGCAGAGAGTTGTTCTCAGCCACCCGGAAAATCTGGATATAGTCCTTCTCTGCAAGGGCCTTTCAGGTGCTCACGCAGTTCTGTTCACCGTTCGTGAAGGCAAGCTTTCCGGCCGTGAAAGCTTTTTCCTGGGGGACCTTCATCCGGGCAGAAGCGAGGAACAGGTGGCAGATTTCATCAAACAGTATTATTACGCCAACGTAATGATCCCCAAAGAAATTCTGGTCACCAAGCTGTCCGACGACGCTCACCTTCTTGAGGACTGGCTTACTGAACAGCGTGGAAGCAAGGTTGCCCTTACCGCGCCTGAGCGGGGAGAAAAGCGCGCTCTCATGGACCTTGTCCGCAAGGACGTGGATGAAATGGTCCGAGATCTGGATGAAAGAGCCCGCCGTCAGCTGGAAAAGGAAGAGACTGTCAGGATCGGTCTCTGTCAGGTTTTCGGCGAAGAGCTGGGAAACCGCATCCATCGCATTGAAGCCTTTGATATTTCCCACATAAACGGTGTCGATTCCGTAGGGGGCATGGTGGTTTTCACCGATGGCCGTCCTGAAAAGAAGGACTACAGACGCTTTAAGATCAAGACCATTGAAGGCGCCGACGACACCGGCTCCATGCAGGAGGTCCTTTTCAGACGCTTCCGCGAAGCTAAAAACGGCGCTCCCGGCTTCCGTCTGCTGCCGGATCTTATTCTTATGGACGGCGGAGAAGGGCAGGTCAATGCCTGTAAGGCTGTCCTTCATGCCCTCGGGTTTGACAATATCCCTGTAGCAGGCGCCGTCAAGGACGACAAACACAGAACCAGAGCTTTGCTCTTTGAAGGCTGCGAAACACCCCTTAAAAATAACCAGAGCCTCTATGCTTACGTAGGCGCCATTCAGGAAGAGGTCCACAGGTTTGCCATAGAGTACCACCACAATCTTCGCGGAAAGACCATGAGCCGCTCTGTTCTGGACGATATCCCCGGAATAGGAGAAAAGCGCAAGCTGGCCTTGCTCAGCAGATTCGGAAGTGTGGAGGGCATAAAGAGAGCCAGCGTGTACGACCTGGCCGAAGTCAACGGAATGAACGCTGCCGCGGCGGAGGCTGTGGCCGCTTATTTTGCAAAGAAGAGTAAAAATGACTGATTTGGAAAGAGCAAAAGAGCTTCTGACCGGCACCGCCACCTGCGTGCTGGTCAAGGGCGATACAGTATACAGTTCTCGCAAGAGCGGAATCGCTCCCATGCTTGATTATCTGGGGGCAGGAGTGCCTCTTCACGGTTTTTCCGCAGCAGACCGCATTGTCGGCAAGGCTGCGGCCATGCTTTTTGTCCGTGCCGGTATAAGCGCCGTCTACGGTGAAGTCATGAGCAAGGCCGGGGCGGAATTCCTTAAGGTCCACGGTGTTGACTGCTCCTACGGAACTCTGACGGAGATAATAATCAACAGAATTGGGACCGGAATGTGCCCCATGGAGCAGACCGTCCGCGAGATCGACGATTATCACAGAGCCTTTGGCGCACTTTCCGCCAAAAGGGCCTTTTTGCGAAAAAAATAACCCCCTGGGGGTTTGCGCCCCTGTAATACATTGTGTAGAATCTTCCCATGGAAAAAACAGTAATCAAAGAATTCTTTAACCGTCTCGCTCCCGGCTGGGACGAGACCACTGTGAGAAACGAAAAAGTAATTGAGTTCATACTGGACTGCGGCGGCATAAAAAGCGGAGTCAACGTTCTTGACGTGGCCTGCGGCACGGGAGTTCTTTTTCCCGACTATTTTGCCCGCAAGGTGGCTTCCCTGACCGCCATAGATATTTCGCCGGAAATGGTGAAGATCGCCAGAGAAAAGTTCCCTGAAGCGGAGGTCATCTGCGGCGATGCGGAAAAAACGACCTTTTCAAGGGATTTTGACTCAATTATGGTATATAACGCGTTTCCCCATTTTCCGTCGCCTGAAGGACTGATTTCAGCCCTCAGCGGCCATCTGAAACGCGGTGGAAGACTTACCGTTGCTCACGGAATGAGCCGCGAACTCCTGGAAGAGCATCACAAGGGAGTTCCTGCCGGAGTGTCCATCTCTCTTCTTCCTGAAAGAGAACTTGCGGACATTTTCGGAAAATATCTTGAAGTCGATACCGTTATTTCCGATGACGAGAAGTATATCGTATCTGGAGTTTTGAGATAGTTATGGAAAAACACAGTCACTATCATTCGCCGGAAGAAAAACAGAGAAAGATAGGACGCATCAACAGGATCATCGGTCAGCTTGAGCATATCAAGAGAATGATCGAAGACGATGCGGACTGCAGCGACGTCCTGGTCCAGCTTTCTGCCGGCCGTTCCGCCATTGCGGGACTGGGCAAGCAGATCATATCCGAGCACATGGACCACTGTATTTCCCATGCCATTGAAGATGGGGATACACAGTCAATCCACGATTTTCAGGACGCTATCCAGAAGTTCTACCAGAAGTAAGAAAGAATTTTACAATGAGTAAAGCAAAGAAAATGACAATATGCGGCCTCTGCATTGCCATCGGCTGCGTATTACCCACCTTTTTTCACATGTTCGGCCTGGGACAGGCCTTTTCTCCGCTTCATTTCCCCGCTCTTCTCTGCGGACTGGTATGCGGTCCCTGGTACGGTCTGGCGTGCGGAGTTCTGAACCCGATCCTCTGCAGTCTTCTGACTTCGATGCCTCCTGTAGCGCGTCTTGGTTATCTTATCCCCGAGATCGCCTGCTACGGTCTCTTTGCGGGACTTTTCTTCTTTATGCTGCAGAAGAGATCCGGCGATCACACCCTGCGCAATATTTACTGCGCTCTGGTCCCGGCTCTGCTTATCGGAAAGATCGTCGGCGGAATTTTCAGAGCAGTCATGTTTACCGGCGGGACCTATACGGTCAAGCTCTGGGCCACCAGCTTCTTCGTTGAATCTCTGCCAGGCATCGTGGTCCAGCTCATAACTATTCCTCTGGTTTATCTGGCCCTGAAGAAAGCAAAACTGATTTAGAAAAACGTGTAACAGAAAACCGCCTGCTGGATGGAAATATTTCCTTCTTTGCAGGTGGTTTTGTTTTGCAAATTCTATTTAAATCTGGTCCAGACTATGGCAATGCGGTCTTTGCGGGTGGTTCCTCCCACAGTGGAAAGAATGGCCTTGCCCATGCCTCGAAGGACCAGTCTGCAGCCTTCTCCTACGGCCATATCCGGTTTTTCGGCGGGGAAGCTGTTGACTGAGACCAGGCCCTGACGTATGGCTTCCTGCGCCTTGCCTCTGCTAAGGTTGAAGGCTGAGGCCACCAGGCCGTCAAGGCGCAGCGACGCCACTGTATCTCGCTTTTCGTAAGTTTCCTGGTTTCCGAAACTGAGTTGATCTATGGGAAGGAGCTCGGTTTTTGCAAATACACAGCGGCTGGCTCCTGTGTAATTCCTCTGCAGGTAGTCAGCCATGCTTTCGAGGACGATAATGTCGGCGCCGTCGGGACGGACGAGAATGTCGCCGGCAACACTTCGCTCAATGCCCAGGGCCAGCAAGGCCCCCAGATAGTCTCTGTGGGACAGAGAACCGCCGCCGTTCTTTGGAAGGGTGACTCTCAGGATTCGAAGAGGGCATTCCTCTCCGGATCTTGCGTCGTCTTCTGCCAGGTACTCGGGAAGAAAAATGCAGATCCTTCGTTCAGCATCTTCGTAGCCTCCCCAGAGGAAGACGCCCGAAAAGCCTTGCATCGCACGGGAAAGCTCCGCGGCCTGCCTCATATCAAGGAACGCTGAATGAGTCATCATGCAGCGCTCTTCACATTGTCTTCTTTTATCTTCAATTGCCGCAAAGAGCAGTTGGTCTTCTTTGTTCATGTGGTTGTTCTCCAATGAACTTATTATACCACACTCAGCTTTGCAGTTTTGACAAATTGGCGCGAAGGGCCGCCTTGGCTCTGTAACAGGTGTTTATTCTGCTTCGGCTTTCCATGCCCATGATCTCTTCTATCTCGCTGCTATTCAGACATAGGGAAAAACGAAGATAAAGCAGAAGTTTATATTTATCCGGAAGCATGAGATACGCATTGTTCAATGCTTCCCTCTGGCAGCGGCGCATGAGCTGCTCTTCCGGTCCGGGAACTGACGTGACCATCATTTCTTCAAGCTCTGTGCCGGTTTTGTTTGTGCAGTTTATGCTGACGTTTTTCTGAATGCGTTCCTTCATGTCCAGGGCGCAGTGCCTTGCTATGGTGCAGAGCCAGGATTTTACCGCGTCCCTGTTC
Source organism: Clostridia bacterium (assembly GCA_024402995.1). Taxonomy (GTDB): domain Bacteria; phylum Bacillota; class Clostridia; order Peptostreptococcales; family Anaerovoracaceae; genus JAKSSR01. The sequence continues at coordinate 19,051 of JAKSSR010000028.1, forward strand.
CTCAGGCTGTCCATTTTAGCCCAGGCGATGAGCATGGTTTCCTGTACTGCGTCGTCAACGTCATCCCTGCTTTCAAGTATCTCACCGCAAATGCTCCTGACAAGTCTTTCGTGGGCGAAAATGCTGCAATTGAAAAAGTCCATCCGCTCCTTTTCATCGGAGAACCGGACCTGATTATCCACAATGTTACTCATACTGGTTCCTCGCTTTGTTTGGAAAACTACAGGATGCTTTAGGTATTTTATAACTTGAATGGTAATAAATAACAAGTATGTATACGTTTTAGGTCATATAATGTACAAAGAAATGGCCCAGCCTTCTCAGCTATGGGACATTCTGCATTAATCAAACCCGGAAAGCCCGCAGATCAGGCAGCCCGCAAAAAAAACGAGGAATCGGAGTTGAGGGGGGGTACCTGAAGAAATATATTGCGCATGTCAATGAGGTTAAATACACCTACCTCAAAATGTGACATTGAAGCATAAATTGCGGCAATATGTCATGGAAGAAATTTACGTCCCCAACAAAACAGGACATTAAGGAGCAGAATCCCTACCAATGTCCTGGTTAAAAAAGAAATCATCGCAAGTTTTCTGCGAATAGGGTATCTTTTTGCCGAAATACTACGCAAGCTGCAAGACTACGCAGCCGGACAGGGCTTTTCCCGGATGCGTAAACAGTCAAAATCAGGTTTAAAGCATGACATAGAAGCATAAAAACCTCGCTATTGTCACATTTTGCGGGAGATGGAATTTTGAGACATGACATTGATTCGCAATTATGCTTTAATGTCATGTTTTTGCCATTTTATACCTTTTAAATATGCCGTTGTTTGTTTTTAAGCAATGTGTTCCCTGCGAGGATCTTTTCAATGTCTCTCCTGGAAATCTCTGAAACACTCAATGTTAAATCAAGATAACGGCGATATACACGCAGCGCCATTTCATGGTTGCTGAGTGTAGATTCGGCGACGCCTTTTGCCTTCTGAGATGTCTCCAAGATGTTAAAAAGTTCTTCAAAAGATGTTTGGGAGTTGTCAGCAAGTTGTATTTTTCTTCTCATAAATCAGACCGCATCCTTTCTCGAAAAACGCGTGAAAAGGATGCGGTCTGACTATTTCGTCAAAAACGCAAGAAAAAACCTCGAAATCATACGACTTCGAGGTCTGTGGAGCTGATGACCAGAGTCGAACTGGTGACCTCATCCTTACCAAGGATGCGCTCTACCTACTGAG
>JAKSSR010000029.1 GCA_024402995.1 Clostridia bacterium
TGCTTGTCGAAATGCTGGAGGGCAAAAAGCAAAAGGAAATTGCCTACGATCTCGGGATTGAGATTACGACCGTCAAGGATTTTTACCGCAAGATCTACGACAAGCTGGATCTGTCAAATAAGGACGAACTGCTGAAGCAGTGCTCCGCGCTCGTCTCAAATCAATAACCCGGTCTCATAGGGGCAGCCGAAAACGGCTGTCCTTTAATTATTCCTACAAATTCGGCATACCCTACCACCTACCCTACCTGTGGTAGGTGCTTTTGCACTGGAAAAAGCCGTAAAATATATATACAAAGCTGCGATGGCAGCAAAAAAAGAGAAAGGAGTACATGCGAGTATTTTTTCATCTGAACTCCGCAGGCTGCGGGGGTTTGTGATATAATAACCCGGTATGCAAGGAGGATATTATGTCATTCACAGGTTTAAGCATAGATAAATACAAAGGATTTAAAGCAAACTATCACACTCACACTCCCCGCTGCAATCACGCAAACGGAAGCGAGAGAGAGTACGTGGAAGAAGCAATAAAGAACGGTTTCAAGGTTTTGGGCTTTTCCGATCACGGTCCCCACATTTATGACGAGGACTTTGTTTCCAAGGTCCGCATGAAGCCGGAGGAGCTTGAGGGCTACTGCCGTGTCGTTACCGATCTCGCCGCGGAATACAAAAATGAGATCAAGATCCTGACCGGGCTTGAGATGGAGTATTATCCGCCGCGTTTTGATGACGACATGATGTTCATCGAACAGTTTCCCCTTGACTATATGATACTGGGCCAGCACTGGTATTATGATGAACCCTATACCCCATACACCGGCGATATAACCGATGATCCCGCCATGCTCAAGGGTTATGTCAATGTGGTTATTGAGGGCATAAATACCGGTCTTTTCACTTATGTCGCTCACCCCGATCTCATTCACTATGTAGGAGACATGAGCGTCTACGACAGTGAAATGGCCCGTCTTGCGGCAGCACTTGCAGATCACGGAATGCCCTGTGAAGTCAACGTCAACGGATACAGATCAAAGATACAGTATCCCGCCCCGCGGTTCATGAAGATCGCGGCTGACGCAGGCTGCGAATTCATTATCGGAGTTGATGCCCATAACCCCTGTGAACTCGGCGATATTGAGAACTACGAAGCCTGCAGGCAGATGGCCATCAATGCCGGAGGAAAACTGATCAACCTTTAATGTGCAAAAAAATGTTCATGCTCTTGGTATAATCAAGACATGAACATTTGTTTTTTAGGAGGATCAATATGGAAATTGTGTCAAAACCGATAGACGTAGTGGCTGTTTTCAACGGGCAGGGCATACCCAGACCGTACAAATTCAAGTGTGCGGAGAGGGGCTGCCGGACTCCCGAGGTGAAGGTCGACAGAATAGTATTCGCCGAAAAACAGCACATTGCCGGGCAGAATTCCTTTGTCTATGAGTGCAGCAGTGTGGTTGGCGGCATAGAGACCCGCTACCAGCTGAAATATGTCCTTGCGGATGCAAGATGGTTTCTCTACAAGGTCTGAGCTTTTTCTTTTCTTATGCTTCGCCTTCTCCATATTATGAAGCAGGCGAGAAGGGCGGAGGCGTATCCCAGAATGGCCCGCAGGATCTCCGCGTATTTTTCGTAATCGGGCCAGATTCTGGAGAGGAGGGCGCAGACAGCGCAGGCTGTAAATACGCTTCCTATAATGCTCAGGCAGCGCTTTCCCGTAAGTATTTCCTTCAGGGGGACATCGGGGAAGGCTGCCTTAAGACCTGCCGCTATGGCTCCGAAGGCTGTAAGCGCAATGAGCAGCCAGAATATGAGTTTATTCATTATCGGTGTAAGAGTAAATTTCCAGAGCAGGCTCAGGAGTTTTGAGAGGATCCAGCCGACGGCGTATGCGGGGGCTGATATGAGAGTCCAGAGTCCGCTGCGTTTTTTTTCTTCCTGAAGTTCTTCGTCACCGTTATCGTCAGCGGTGACATCAGGTGCAGGAGCCTGGTCAAGAACCTGAACGACGGGTATGGGCTGGGCTATGCTGCTGTAGTCCGCATCATCTTTTACGACGGCGGCGCCGCCTAAAAGAAGACCTGCGACTATACCGATGGCGGCCAGTTTTCCGCCTTTGCCGGCAATCTTTTTTTTGATATTCATATTCTTTTATGTCTCTTAACGGTTGATTTTAATTAACGGTTCACGGTGAGAAAATTATAACTCATTTTTGATGTTACGCATTAAAAATCTTTAGATTGAAGAACATTTTTCGGCAGGGAGAAAAGCTTTAAGCATATAAGACAACTAATTTATTTGCATATTATATTAAAACCTATGTATAACAGTGTATAATATGCAAAAAATTTTTCTAAAAAATCTTAAAATTATGCTTGACATATACAGGAGGCAGTATTATTATTAGACCATAATTTTGAAAGGAAAAAGAAACGATGTCCGCAATGACAATGTTTAACAATTCCATTATTCTGCTTACCAACAGCGCAATTATTATTGCGCTGGTTCTTGTGCTTAGAAAAAAAAGGAAAGCGATTGGGTAGGCAGTATTAAATCACAGTTCCGTTTTTACTAACCTTACTCAATCGTGAGTAAGGTTTTTTTATTACCCCTGCTAACCATTATCTTAAAGATAAAAAAGGAGAAAAGAAAATGAAAAAGGTAATCGCATTAGTAATGGCTCTGGCCATGGTATTCAGTTTCGCAGCTTGCGGAAATGAAAGTGGCTCCGCAGAAACAGTCAAGATCGGCTGCACCGGTCCTCTCACCGGTCCCGCAGCAATTTACGGTCAGGCAGTTAAGAACGCAGCAGAAATCGCTGTTGCAGAAATCAACGCAAAGGGCGGTGTTCAGTTCGAATTCAAGATGGAAGACGACTCTCACGACCCCGAAAAGGCAGAAAATGCTTACAACGCACTTAAGGACTGGGGAATGGACGTTATGATGGGCACCGTTACCTCCGCTCCCGCCGAAGTTACCGCTGCTAACGCATACGCAGACAGATACTTCTATCTGACTCCGTCCGCATCTTCCACCAACGTCACCAAAGGCAAGGACAACGTATTCCAGATGTGCTTCACCGATCCCAACCAGGGCTCCGGCGCCGCAACCTACATTGCTGAGCACGATCTCGCTGACAACATCGCAGTAATCTGGAAGAATGACGACTCTTATTCCACCGGTATCAGAGATACCTTCGTCGCAAAGGCAGCTGAACTCGGCCTCAACATTGTTGATGAAGAAACCTTTACCGACGCAACCGCTACTGACTTCACCGTTCAGATCCAGAAGTGCCAGGAAGCAGGCGCAGACCTGGTATTCCTCCCCATGTACTACACTCCCGCTTCTCTGATTTTTGCTCAGGCAGAAACCGCAGGTTACAATCCCACCTGGTTCGGTGTTGACGGCATGGACGGCATCCTCGCTCTCGAAGGCTTCGATACCTCCCTGGCAGAAGGCGTCATCGTTCTGACTCCGTACTCCGCAGACGACACCAGTGAAATGAACCAGAACTTTGTCAAGGCATATCAGGAAAAGGCCAATGACATCCCCAACCAGTTTGCAGCAGACGCATATGACTGCATCTATGCAATCTATCAGGCAGTTGAAAAGGCTGGCGTCAAGGCCGGTATGAAGAACGACGAGATCTGCACCAAGATGGTCGAGGCTTTCACCACCATGAGCTTCGACGGTCTCACCGGCGCAAGCATGACCTGGGCTGCAGACGGCACCGTCTCCAAGAGCCCCAACGCAGTCGTCATTCAGGAAGGCACCTACGTAGGTCTGTAATTCAATCAACTATCACTTCAGCATAATATCAGCAAAGGTAATCTAATAATGAGTTTTCTGAACTACTTAGTCAGCGGACTCAGTTTGGGCAGTATTTATGCGATTATAGCTCTTGGCTATACCATGGTATATGGTATAGCCAAGATGCTGAATTTCGCACACGGCGACGTTATAATGGTCGGCTCATACGTATGCTTCTTCGCAATGATGCGCTTTGAGCTCCCTCCCGTTATCGGCGTCCTTCTCGCAGTTCTCGTGTGCACCATTCTGGGCATCATAATTGAAAAGCTGGCATACAAACCCTTAAGATCTGCTCCGTCTCTGGCGGTCCTGATCACTGCCATAGGCGTCAGTTATTTCCTGCAGAATTCAGCTTTGCTTCTGTGGACATCCAACCCGAAGGTATTCAACTCCATCGTCGGCAAGGGCTCCGTCAATATAGGCGCTCTTTCCATTTCCTACGTAACTTTGCTTACCGTAGGCATCTGCGTAGTAATCATGATCGTGCTTACTACTTTCATCAACACCACTAAAATGGGTAAGGCCATGAGAGCAGTTTCCGAAGACAAGGGCGCTGCACAGCTCATGGGCATTGACGTCAACAAGACCATTTCCATGACCTTCGCCATCGGCTCCGGTCTTGCCGCCATCGCAGGCGTTCTGCTCTGCTCCGCTTATCCCACTCTTATGCCTACCACCGGATCCATGCCCGGCATCAAGGCCTTTACCGCAGCAGTATTCGGCGGCATCGGCTCCATTCCCGGCGCTTTCCTCGGAGGCATACTCCTTGGCGTTATCGAAAACTTCGCTAAGGCCTACATTTCCACCGAATTCTCTGACGCCATCGTATTCGGCGTCCTCATCATAGTTCTGCTGGTCAAGCCGGCAGGCCTGCTGGGCAAGCAGGTCAACGAGAAAGTGTAGGTGGGCGCTATGATCAAATCAGTTAAGATCAAGGATCGCATTGAAAAGAGCGTCCTCACCTATATTTCCGTTACGGCAGTTTTCCTCGTTTTCTTTGTCATGAACATGACAGGTGCTCTCAGCTCCAAGATCTCCGGAATGCTGGTCCCCATCTGTGTATATGTTGTCATGGCTCTGTCACTTAACCTGACAGTAGGCATCATGGGAGAACTTTCTCTCGGACATGCAGGCTTCATGGCTGTAGGTGCTTTTACCGGCACCAGTGTCACCATGATGCTTTCCGACAGTGTTTCCAACTCTGCCGTAAGACTTATCATCGGTATGGTCGTTGGTGCACTCTTCGGTGCTCTCATCGGTTTCCTCATCGGCATTCCCGTCCTTCGTCTTAAGGGCGACTACCTGGCTATAGTTACTCTGGCCTTCGGAGAGATCATCAAGAGTTTCTTCAGCAACATCTATCTCGGAACCGAAAACGGAAGTCTTAGGTTCTCAGTTCTCCAGAACAATCTGGATCTTTCCGAAGAGAACGGCAAGATCATCATCGAAGGCGCAATGGGTATTCGTTCCATTCCCAAGACCGCGACCTTCCTCATCGGTTACATTCTGGTCATGATCTGCCTCGCAGTTATTTTCAACATGATTAAGAGCAGAACCGGCCGCGCCATTATGGCATGCCGCGATAACCGCATTGCAGCCGAAAGCGTCGGAATTCCCGTATTCCGTTACAAGATCACTGCTTTCACCATTTCCGCCGCTATGGCAGGCGCCGCAGGGGCTCTCTTCGGCAACAACTACAGCTCTCTTGTCGCAAGCAAGTTCAATATCGACACCTCCATTCTCATTCTGGTATTCGTCGTATTGGGCGGCCAGGGCAATATGCTTGGAAGCATTATTGCGGCCGCGGCTCTCACTGTTCTGCCCGAAGCTCTCAGAAGCTTCGCCGATTACAGAATGCTGACCTATGCCATCATTCTCATCCTGGTCATGCTTGCTACCAATAATCCGCAGTTCAGATCCTTCTTTGAAAAGCTTACTGGCAAACTGAAGAAGAACGGAAAGGAGGGTGGACATGAGTCCTAAGGAATACATTAAACGTGAGCCTCTCATGCCGCAGCCCGCAACGAATTTCATTCCCGAGCGTGACATACATAAATCCCCGGTCATAGAATGCCGCAATCTGGGCATAGACTTCGGCGGTCTTTCTGCCGTAAGTAATTTCAATATTGCCATGGGACCCACTGAAATTTCAGGACTTATCGGCCCCAACGGCGCGGGAAAGACTACTATTTTCAACCTTCTCACCAAGGTTTATCAGCCCACCCACGGAACCATTCTGCTCAACGGAGTGGACACTCATAACATGACGCCGGCTCAGGTCAGCCAGGCAGGGATCGGACGTACCTTCCAGAATATCCGCCTGTTCAAGGATATGAGCGTAATTGATAATGTTCTTGTCGGCCTGCATTACCAGATCGACTACGGCCTCGGCACTTCAATTTTCCGCCTTCCCAGGTTTTTCTCAGAAGAGAAGAAGGCGAGGGAAAAAGCACTTGAGCTTCTTTCAATTTTTGACATGGCAGATATGGCCGACACAAAGTCAGGCTCTTTGCCCTACGGCGCTCAGCGTAGACTTGAGATCGTCCGCGCACTGGCGACCGATCCATGCCTCCTGCTTCTTGACGAGCCTGCCGCAGGTATGAATCCCATGGAAACAGAGGAACTCATGGAAAACATCGTCCGCATCCGCGACATGTTCCAGATAGCCATTCTGCTCATTGAGCATGACATGAAGCTGGTCATGGGTATCTGTGAAGTAATCGGCGTGCTCAATTTCGGTCAGCTCATAGCAAAGGGAACTCCCGACGAGATCCAGTCAAATCCCGCTGTAATTGAAGCATATCTGGGCAAGCAGAAGGAGGAGTAGCATGGGTACCATACTTAATGTTGAAGATATCAACGTCTATTACGGAAGCATTCATGCCATCAAGGGCATTTCCTTTCATGTAGATGAGGGCGAGGTCGTTACTCTTATCGGTGCCAACGGCGCAGGAAAGTCCACGACCCTCAATACTGTCGCAGGCCTTCTCAGAAGCAAGACCGGTAAGATCGAATTTCTCGGTGAGGACATTTCCAATACCCCGGCTCACAAGCTGGTAGAGAAGTCTCTGGCCCTCTGCCCCGAGGGAAGACGCATCTTCCTCAATATGACCGTTAAGGAAAACCTTGAAATGGGTGCATATACTCTGGACAAGGGAACTGATATCGCAGGAGAGATCGAAAAGATCTATGATCTGTTCCCCCGTCTTAAAGAACGTTACAAACAGGTGGCGGGAACCCTTTCCGGCGGCGAACAGCAGATGCTTGCCATGGGACGCGCTCTTGTAAGCCAGCCCAAACTCATTATGCTGGATGAACCCTCCATGGGTCTTGCTCCCATCCTGATCGAGCAGATCTTTGATATAATCAAGACTCTCCATTCACAGGGTGTTACCATTCTGCTGGTTGAGCAGAACGCTCAGGCCGCTCTTTCGGTGGCGGACCGCGGCTATGTTATGGAAACCGGTACCATTTCTCTTACCGGAACAGGAGCTGAACTGCTGGCCAGCCCCGAAGTTAAAAAAGCATATCTCGGAAGCTGATTATAGATTACCTGCTGATATGAAAAACACAAAGCGAAGGCAAGTGCGAGTGCCTTCGCTTTGTGTTTTTTGATGCTTTTTAACGCGAATTTGCTATTATACTGTACAAAACAGGTGTTGTTAAAATATGTTAATAATGTAAAATATAATAAACAAGGAAGGGGTATTGCATGATTTCCGCAGCGATTTTAAGTAATGACGTTAATCAGCTTTTAAATATACGGGACATGGTTTTAGAATATGCCTCTTTGCGCAAAATAAACGCAGATGCCGAGGCCTATACAGTGTGTCAGGCCTTACTTGATGAGGCTGAACTTCATCCTTTTGATATTTACATCATTGACCAGGCCACCGATGGGATCAGCTGTATTGAAATTGCCCGAGTCCTGAGAGACATGAACGATAAAGGTCTGGTCATATTTACGGCGGACTCAGCAGATTACGCCCCCGCATCCTACGAGGTAGATGCCCTTTATTACATGGTAAAGCCCCTGGATAAGAATCTTATGTTCAGTGTCCTTGACAGGGCCGTGCGGCGCCTTTCTCCCAAAGCAGCATCTTTTAAGGTTCGTACCGCGTATGGCTGTGCATTGGTCAGAGTCGGGAATCTGCTGTATGCTGAAGCCGTGGAGAGAAAACCTGTATACCACCTGACTAAAGGGCGGACCGTCATAGGGCTCGTTTTGCGAGGTTCCTTCAATTCGGCCACCGTGGGACTATTTTGCTCCGGCTATTTTGCCTATCTCGGGCCGAGCAAGATCGTCAATTTAAAATTCGTAGAAGAGGTAAACCGTGAAAACGTTCGGCTTGCCGACGGCACAGTGCTTCAGGCTTCAAAAGCCGCCTGCTCTTCCTTCCGCAGGGCGTGGGAAGCGTATTATCAGGGCTGACTAAATAATATTGGGTTGAGATTTAGCCGGCTTCTCTGCCGTTTTGTTGGAGGACTTGCCCGCAGGAGGTATTTCGCCGCTTTGAGCGATAAATGCCGCAGCTGCGCCGGTACATTCTCTGGCAAAGTCCTTTAATTTGCTGAGGTCATCATTGTTTATTCCTGCTTCAGGCTTGAGATTTTCAGCAGCGCTGATAAATTCATCAATATGACGTGAAAGGCTGAGCTTCACATATTCATTGTTATCCATAGTTCTTGTTTTATCAACAAATTCACTTACAGATATGAAGTCATTCTTGAATTCTTCGATTCGTTCGGTGTCTCCTGCCGGGATCTCTGTGTTTTGCCATTTCCTCATCATTTTACTTATGGGTGAGGCCAGTGCTTCTTGGTCTTTAAGTTTACCCTGCTCCGTGTATACACCGGCAAGGGTATCATGAACATGTCTTTTTCCTGTCAGGAAACAGAGAGACTTAACTGTATCAAGACGAAGCTGACCGCGATCATCGCTGTGGCTGCTTAATTCCTCGCTCTTGCTTGCAATGTATGCCTGTGCCTGGGTATCAAGGGTTTCATACATTTCCTTGAGTGTGCTTATTTGCCTGATATTTGAATTTGCGGGGAGGGCTTCCTGGGTCTTGATGACATTGTCAAGAGACCTCATGAGTTTGTTGAAATTGGATGAGTTCCTTACGTAGAAGGGATCGGATGCTTTGAGGATGTCGCGGAAGTGCTTCAGCTTTTCGATCTGAGTCTGCGGTGATGCTTTGACGTCTGCCGAAACATCGACTTCTCTTGTACAGAGCAATTCCTTCGAATCGATCCTCATGTAGCTGGGCGCACGATCGAAATCGAACTGCAGGCCGACGTTTTTGCCTATACATTCTCCGTCGGGGAAGATCCTGATGTGCGGCGTTTCTCCGTTTTTCAGCAGATCCGCAGCAGCTTCCTCTGTGACCTTATTTCCTTTTTTATCTGCAAATTCGACGGAAAAGTTTTTGTATCCGTTCTGCTCCAACTGTTTTGTTACGGATGCCCTGAGCTTAAGGTCTTTTTCCTTTATGAATTCAGCCGTTTCTTTCAGGTGATTGATTGTGCCTCCTATGCCGTCATCCAGTATGAATTTGATGTCGCTGTAAGCGAAATCGTTCTGACCTGCCATGCTGTTTTTTTCATGCCCGGGGATGTCCTCACTGTAGTTCTCCTGAATGTATTTCTGCATGGTTTCGTATTCACTGATCCTGGACTCAATATCCTTGAGAGACGGGGATGAGGACATCTTTTTTTTGTATCCGGAAAGTCCCTTGAGCTTTCCCGTAAGTTCCTTGTATTTGCCGGGATCATTCAGGGATTCAGCGAAATGGTCTATGCATGTGTGAACTTTCAGGTTATCGAGGACATCGATGTATGTGTGTTCTTTACCGGACTTGAGGGACAGCATTGATTTGATTTCTGTCTGAACTTCCTTAAGATTCTTTTTCTCAGCAAGATCTTTCATGAAATCACTGACCTCATCGGTGTCTTCAAGAGAGCGGATATATGCCTCCGGGTCGGTCAGTGCGGCTTTATCGTATTTTGAGATCCGCAGTCCCTGGAAAATCTCTCTTCTCTTGCCGGCATCCATGAGTTCAACTGCCGTAGTGATCTCTTTGTGTGCTTTCACGTGCTGCTTCATGTGGAGAGTCAACGAAGCATAGCGGCGGATCAGATCTGAATTTTCTGCAACAAAATCCTTGGGGGATGCGCTTGCATTTTTCGCTATTTTGGCCATAAGTTCAGCCTTGTGATCAAGCACATCATTTCTCAGCGTTGTCTGTGTCTGTACTGATTTTGCCCACAGTTTTTCTTCCTCTGTGAATTCGACCAGGCCTTTGAATTCCGGACGCATGAGTATGGCCGCCGCCTCTCCTGCTATCTGGGCGCTGTTGAAGTATATGGATTGCATATGGTCCTGGGTCCCTTTGCAGAATTTCATGGCATAGTCCACGCAGCTTTTGAGGACTTTTGCCATCTGTTTTCTGTCTCCGGCCTGATAGTCATCAAAGAGCTTCTGGGTCATCTCTCTGGAATCCGGAACTGATTTTATGAACAGGTCGATATTCGGCCTGGTGTCGTGCGTAAAAACGTCCTCGATAAAAAGCATTCTTCCGGCTCCGGCAGTGTCATTTTCCGGAGGAAGAGTTGAACCGGGGTATACTTTTGCAGCATTGTAATACTCTGAAGTCAGGGATTCTGACGTAAAAAAACTGGCGAAGCTGATGATGGCAGCTTCTCTTTCTGTGAATGCCGGCTGATTATTGCTTCCTGTAGGAATGTTGAGAGGATTCGCCTCTATTTTTTCGGAAGCAGTCCTGATCTGCTGAGCAAGATCCGGGTGACCATCGTGCTTGTTGATCTTGCTTACCTCGGCCCTGGGAGCAAATAAAGCCGCAAGAACATTTTCACGTGCGTTGACGTGTTCCTGCATTTGCGCATCAGGTACGGAGGCGCCGCTTACAGCCTCTTCGAACCATGTTGATTGTGAATCTGATACGATCATTTCTTCCAAGAGCTGTGCCTGCGTTTCTTTTTCTTGTTTTAACAAGGCTGCCATTACGGGATCGAGTTCTTCAGTATTTAATAAAGAACCGGCAAATTGAAGATATTTTTTATCCAGTTCTGCAGTCTTTTTTACTTTGCTTCCAAAGGAATGAGAACGCTTCATAAATCTGTACAGCATTACTTGCTGCGTTCTCTTCAGTTGTGGATCATTGCTGAAATTTACTTCTGGGTGATCAGGGTAAAGAGCGTTAAGTTTTTCTTCAATATTCTGTATGATTATGCGGGCTTCTTCCTTACTGGGCATTTTCTCCTCCTTGATGGTGCTTGATCCAATCTGTTTATACCATCTGTATTATATAATAGCCGGCGTTGCAAAAGCGTTTGTCCTTTCGGAAAAATAAACACTTCACAGGAATATTTCTGATATAATGATAAATATGAATAACGAATATGTGATCGGTTTTGGCGGCGCCAATGCGGATCTGCATATCAGATGCAGGTCTCAGGTGCTGCTTCATGATTCCAACCCTGCTGTGACGAGTTCATCTCCGGGCGGAGTCATGAGAAACATTCTGGATAACATGAGCAGACTAGGGGTGCCCTGCCGTCTTCTTTCCGCTGTCGGAAGAGATCCTAACGGAAGAATGCTGCTGGCAAGCTGCGAGGAACGTGGAATAGACATTTCCGGAGTTTTTATCAGCGAAACGCTTCCCACATCCTGCTATATCGATTTTCTTGATGAAAATGGCGATATGTTCGTCGCTGCCAATGATATGGCGCTGATGGACGGGATCCCCGGCAGCTGGCTCCATGAAAATCGGCAGGCAATAGCAGGTGCAAAAGCCATTGTCATCGATACCAATCCTTCCGAGGAAGGTCTCATTCAGTTCTGCAGTTATGCTCGGGCTCCGATTTTTGCCGATCCGGTTTCTGCTGCAAAAGCCGGAAAACTGAATGCGGTGCTCCCTGAACTCTTCCTCGTAAAGCCGAACCTTATGGAACTTGAGCATATGTCCGGAATCAGCTGTGCCGGTTCAGATGGGATAAAGGCTGCCGCCGAAAGGATACTGGATAACGGATGCATGTCTGTTGCAGTCTCTCTGGGCAGCGGAGGATGTTATTATGCTGATCGCCGCGGTGACAGTTTTACCATGAGACTCACCCCTGTAGAGAACATGGTAAATGCTACCGGAGCCGGAGATGCCTTTATGGCCGGTCTGGTCAGCGCTTACGCAGACGGGCTGGACCCTGTTCACATGGTAGCCAGAGGCCTTGCTTGCGGACGTCTGGCGGTACAGTGCGTTACAACGATTAACCCGGAACTTTCAATAGAAAAAGTAACAAAGGAGTTGGAATATGGACTTCAGATCTTATCTTGATATCAAACCCGAAGTGCTGGAGGCTCTTAAAAACGGTCAGCCCGTAGTCGCTCTCGAAAGCACTATTCTCAGCCACGGAATGCCTTATCCCGAAAATCTGGGCTTTGCCGCTCAAGTAGAGGAAACAGTACGTTCCGAAGGTGCAGTCCCTGCAACTATGGCTCTTATCGGCGGCAAGGTCAAAATCGGTCTCAGCAAAGAAGACCTGAGCATTATGTGCCGCGGCGGTGTCGTGGGCAAGGTCAGCCGCAGAGACTTCGCATCTTACTTGGCCACAGGCAGGACAGGTGCAACTACCGTTGCGTCCACTATGATGTGCGCAAAGCTGGTTGGGATCAAGGTCTTCGCCACCGGCGGCATCGGCGGCGTTCACAGAAAAGGAGAGGTAACCATGGACGTCTCAGCGGACCTTACCGAACTTGGAAATACCCCTGTTTGCGTAGTCTGTGCAGGGGCAAAGCAGATCCTCGATATAGGCCGCACTCTGGAATATCTGGAAACCATGGGCGTACCCGTCATCGGCTACAAGACTAAGAACTTCCCCGCATTTTACTGCCCCAACAGCGGCTACAAGGTAGACTACGAAGCAAAGGATCCTGCTGATGTTGCAAGGATCATCAAGGTCTCCTCTGACCTGGGTCTTAAAGGCGGCATGCTGGTAGGCAACCCCGTTCCTCCTGAATACGCCATGGATTTCGATTACATGGAAGGCATTATCGACAAGGCCATGATCGATGCCGAGGCCGCTGGTGTCAGAGGCAAAGAAATCACTCCCTTCCTTCTGGCGAAGATCGTAGAACTTACCGGAGGAGAATCTCTGGCAACTAATATTCAGCTGGCTCTCAACAACGCAAGAGTCGCATCTAAGATCGCAGTCGAACTGGCTAAAATGGAGTAGTTTTTATAAGGAAAGGAAACATTATGAAGATCAGTGAAATCCGCCAAATTCTCAAGGATACAGATTATGTCCGCACCAGCGGAAGTCCTCAGGAACTTAAGGCCGCAGAATATCTGAAAGCAAAGTGCGAAGAAAAGGGCATTGAAGCCCGCATTGAAGCTTTCCCTGTTGCAATGGCAGAAATGAAGGACGCTCACCTTTATATCGACGGGAAGGAGATCCCCTGCAGAGGCAGCCTTCTCTGCGGAAGCGGAAAAATAGAGGCTCCTCTCTATCATATGCCCGGCACTGACCGTATTTCCCTTGCGGGCGCTAAGGGCAAGATCGTTCTTCTGGAAAAGCCCGGAATGCAGTATTTCCTCTTTAAGGATCTGTGCGAAGCCGGCGCCGTAGGCTTTATTACCTGCAATGGAAACGCCAACTTCCGTGACCGCGACATCAACCAGCAGGAGCTTCGTCCTCATATCGCCGACGGAAAGAAAATGCTCTGCGCCAATATCAATATCAAGGATGCTGTTGAGATCGTAAAGGCCGGCGGAAAAACGGCAAAAATCGTCATTGATCAGAGAGAATATCAGGGGGAAAGCCATAACGTCATCGCGGAAATCCCCGGAGACGGAGACCGCTGGATAGTTCTCAGCGCCCACTATGACAGTACCTTCTTGTCCCACGGCTCCTACGACAACATGACCGGCTGCATTGCTCTCCTCGGCATTGGGGAAGCGCTCAAGAAAACCGCTCCCAACCGCATGGGCATACGTCTTATTTTCTGCGGAAGCGAAGAAAGGGGCCTGCTCGGCGCAAAGGCATATTGCCGCGATCATGAAGCTGAACTGAAGAATATCGGACTGGATATCAATATTGATATGATCGGTACCTACATGGGACGTTTCCTTGCCTGTGTTTCTGCTGAAGATAAACTTGTAAATTACATAGAATACCTCGGCGCCGAACTCGGCTGGGGCATTGAATCCAGAAGCGGAGTATATTCCAGCGATTCCACTCCCTTTGCCGATTATGGTGTTCCCGCACTGTCCTTTGCAAGAATTGCCGGCAGCAATATCGCTCCCATTCACAACAGATATGACACAATAAAGGTCCTGTCCGCTGAACAGATCCGGAAGGACATTGATTTTATGACCGTATTTACCCAGCGCATGGCCAATGCCGTTGTTTTCCCTGTAGGCCGTGAAATTCCTCAAGCCGTAAAGGACGAACTCGATAAATACCTCCACAGAAAACGTTAGGGAATAGTTTTTATGAAGTTTATCTGGTCTTATTTAAAAGATTTTAAAAAGAGACTTGTGGTATCAGTAGGGCTGAAGACGCTGGCGGCGTTTACGGAACTGCTGATTCCTTATGTATTGGAGCATCTTGTGGACGATATCGCGCCTACCAAGGACCTGGGTATGGTCATATTCTGGGGCTGCGTAATGCTTCTGCTGGCTGTAGCCGTCAGAGTCATGAATGTGGAAGCCAACAGAAGGGCTGTAAAGATCTCATCGGAATGCGCTTTTTCCATACGTAAGGATCTTTTCAGAAGCTCTCTGGACCTTTCCGGCGGTCAGGTGGACGAGTTCGGGCTTCCGTCTCTTACCTCAAGAATGACCTCCGATTCATACAACGTACAGAATTTCCTGCGCTCCGTTCAGTTGATGGGCGTAAGAGCTCCCATTATGCTCATAGGCGGCATTATCATCACTCTTACCATGGATGTGGGTCTTGCAATGATTCTTGTCATTCTTGCACCCGTAATGATAGCCTGTGTGGTCTGCATTTCCGCCAAGGGCATGCCTTTGTATTCCGTCGTTCAGCAGAGACTGGACACTGTTGTCCGCGTAATGCGTGAGAATATTACAGGCATTCGCGTGGTAAAGGCTCTGTCCAAGGAAGACTACGAAAAGCGCCGTTTCGGCGAAGCCAACGACGCCATGAGCCGTGATGAGCGCAAGGTGGGTATTATTATGGCTCTGCCCGGGCCTCTGGTCACTTTGGCTCTTAACCTGGGCCTGACTCTTGTTGTTCTTTTCGGTGCAAAGAGAGTCAATGCCGGAGTTACCGAACCCGGTGTCATTCTTGCCTTCCTGACCTATTTCAACATGATCATGATGGCGGTAAGGGCGTTCAACCGCCTGTTCATTATGATGTCCAAGGCCAATGCCTCCGCTCAGAGAATTTCCGCTGTAATAAGTCAGCCTGACGAGCTTGCTCCCGTTCCCGAAAGCGAGGCCGCTGTCCCCGCTTCTGATGACTATGTTATTTTCGACAACGTTTCTTTCTCCTACGGAGAAGGGGGCGAGGATACTGAAGCCCGCTTTGTGGGCGAGGGCCGCAGCAAGGCTCTGGAAAACATCAGTTTCTCCATGAAGAAGGGCTCAAGCCTCGGTATCATCGGTGCCACTGGCTGCGGAAAAACCAGTATTATCAATCTTCTCATGCGCTTTTATGATGCAGACGAAGGTCATGTTTTCGTAGACGGCAAGGACGTCCGCAGCTATGACAAGGATGAACTTCACCGTCTTTTCGGCGTGGTTTTCCAGAACGATGTCATCTTTGCCGACACCGTTGCCGAGAATATTTCCTTTGGCCGGCAGGTCTCCGAAGAAGACATGCGCTCCGCTGCCGCAGATGCCTGCGCCGCGGAATTCATTGAAAATTACGACGATGCCTACAGTCACATGGCAGACATACGCGGTGCCAATTTCTCCGGCGGTCAGCGCCAGAGAATACTCATTACCCGCGCCCTTGCGGCAAATCCACAGATACTCATTCTGGATGACGCCTCTTCGGCTCTGGACTACAAGACCGACGCGTCTTTGCGCAAGGCTATCCGCGAGCATTTTGCCGAAACCACTACCATTATCATTGCCCAGCGAATCAGCTCTATTATGAGCCTTGACGATATAATCATGCTGGACGAAGGCCGCATTCTCGGTCACGGTACTCACGAAGAACTTATGGCAAACTGCCCCCAGTACCGAGAGATCTACGAAACACAAATGGGAGAGGAGGCATAGTATGGCAAGCAGAGATTCCATAATGAAAAAGCCAAAGGATGCCAGAGGTGCTCTCAGAAGGCTCCTCTCTTACGTAGGTGATTACCGCTGGATAATCCTCATAGTCCTCATCTGCAGTATAGGCGGAGATCTGCTGGCCCTCATGGGCCCCAAGTACGCGGGTTCTGCAATAAAAGAGGCTGCCGCCGGTGTGGGCAAGGTCAATTTTGACGCTGTATTTTTCTACGCCAGACGTATGGCCGTTTGCTACGCGGCGTCTTCACTTGTCACCATTGCCATTAACGTATTGATGATGAACGTTTCCAAGGGCATTTCCCGCAAAATGCGCAAGGACGTTTTTGATAAGCTGACCCGCCTTCCCGTAGGTTTCTTTGACCGCAATCAGGCCGGCGACATTATCAGCCGCGTGTCCTACGATATTGACGTCATCAGCACCTGCATAGCCACTGACGTAGTGCAGATAATGACCAGCGTCGTCACGGTCCTGGGTTCCCTGACCATGATGATAATCATTTCTCCTCTCATGTCTCTCATGGTCCTGGTCACAATTCCCGTGTCCGTATGCTACACCATGTGGATGAGAAAGCGCACCCAGCCCCGCTTCAAGAAGCGCTCAATGAGCTACGGCGCCATGAACGGTTTTGTTGAGGAAATGTTCTCCGGTCAGAAGACCATCCAGGCTTACGCCTTTGAGGACAAGGTCTGCGGCAATTTTGAACAGGTCAACGGCAACGCGGCATACGCCTATTACGATGCCGAATACTACGCGTCTACCATAGGTCCCACCAACAACTGCATCAACAACGTGTCCCTGGGACTTATTGCCATGCTTGGCTCCATTCTCTTCATGGGCGGGCGGGTAGGCCTGGACGGTATTTCCTCTTTCATTCTCTATTCACGTAAGTTCTCCGGTCCCATTAATGAGATCGCCAATATAATCAACGAACTTTTCTCCGCTTTGTCCGCTTCCGAGCGTGTCTTCGCTCTCCTTGATCAGGAAGAAGAAGTTGCCGACGTTGAAAATGCCGTTGTTTTAAAGGATCTGGAAGGCAATGTAGAGGCCAGTCACGTCTACTTCGGCTACGAACCCGGCAAGACCATTATTCATGATTTTTCCATGAAGGCTGACGCCGGAAAGCTCATAGCCATTGTCGGTCCTACAGGTGCAGGCAAAACTACCATTATCAATCTCCTCATGCGTTTCTACGACGTAGACGAAGGCTCCATTATGGTGGAAGGTGAAGACATAAGGGGCTACACCAGAGAGTCTTTGCGTGACGCTTACGCCATGGTCCTTCAGGATACCTGGGTCTTTGAGGGTACCATATTTGACAACATTGCCTACGGTAAGGAAGGGGCCACCATGGAAGAAGTTGTGGCTGCGGCAAAAGCGGCTCATATTCACCCCTTCATAATGCGTCTGCCCGACGGTTATCAGACCGTCATAACAGAAGACGGAGGCAATATTTCCAAGGGGCAGAAACAGCTCCTCACTATTGCCCGCGCCATGCTCTATGACTGCAAAATGCTCATACTGGATGAAGCTACCTCCAACGTTGACACCAGCACGGAGCGCCGCATTCAAAAGGCTATGCGAGAGCTTATGGCAGGCAAGACCTGTTTTGTTATCGCTCACCGTCTTTCCACCATTCAGCACGCCGACAACATTCTTGTCGTGGACCACGGCGACGTGGTGGAGCAGGGTACTCACGACCGGCTCATGGCCGCCAAAGGCTTCTACTACAAACTTTATCACGCACAATTTGAGTAATAAAAAATCAGTACCGGAATTCCGGTACTGATTTTTTGTTTGTGATTACTTGCAGGCAAGAGCGATAATTGCTTCTGCGTAGATCTTTGCGTCTTCAAGAAGATGATCCAGAGATACGCATTCGTTTGCCATGTGTATGCAGGCCAGTTCGCCGGGACGTTCCGGACCGAAGGCTACTGCGTTCTTCAGATGACGGGCATAGGTGCCGCCGCCGATGGCCATGGGCTTGGCGTCGGTGTGGAAATTGTCGTTGTAGACCTTAATCAGTTTGGAAACGATTTCGCTTTCCGGCGGAATGTAGTAACCGTCGCTGTAACCGTGGCGGATCTCGCTGCAGCCGGCCTTAGCGAAGCCTGCCTGAAGCTGCTTAGTAATGAATTCAGCGTCAGCGGAAATCGGAGCGCGGATGTCAACGGTAAGTCTGTCGATACCGCTGTCGTCCCAGTGGATAACTCCGCAGTTCATGGTCAGGCGGCCTGAAGCGTCGGTGGAATCGATGCCGAAGCCTTCGCCGTGGAGATTGAAGCCGAGAATGCTGAAAAGGTGTTCAGCGGTCTTTCTGTCTTCTTCAGCAATGGGAAGTCTTCTGAGAAGGTCGAGAGCGGCGTAGAAAGCGTTCTTTCCAAGGTGAGGTGTGGAGGCGTGGGCCGCAATGCCTGTAATGTGAACATGGCAGCCGCCTTCTGCGGGCTCGACCTGGTAGGTAATGCCTTCGATGGCATCCATTTTTTCCAGAACGTCGGCAACGTCACCGCTGCCAAGCTGGATGTACACGTCGCATTCGCCTGTCACGGCGTTTGATACGGTGCCGCCGTAGACCTGAACGCTGCTTGCGAATTTCTTCTGGTAAACGGCGTTGTAGATTAACTTTTCAGAGTTGATAAGAGGATATTCAGCGTCCGGTGAGAATGCAAGATCGGGAGCCTTTTCAACCTGGCAATAGTGGTTGAGGCAGCCCATGCCGCATTCTTCGTCGCAGCCGAGAATTATGCGGACTCGTCTTGAAAATTCAAAACCGCAGTTCTTTACAGCAGCCAGAGCGAAGATGGCAGCGATCCCGGGGCCTTTGTCGTCGAGAGTTCCGCGGCCCCAGAGATATCCGTCGTGGATCTCTCCCCCGTAGGGAGGATACTTCCAGCCGTTTCCTTCGGGGACTACGTCCAAATGGGCCAGAATGCCCAGCTGTTCCTCGCCCTGACCGCAGTCAATGGCGCCGACGTAGCCGTCGTAGTTCTTTACGTCAAAACCCAGCTTTTCAGCTTCGCCCAGAACGTATTCAAGGCACTTAGCCGGACCGATGCCGAAGGGTGCGCCTTCGCCGGCAGTCGAGTCGTCTCTTACAGAATTGATTTTAATTGCTTCCTGAAGTGTGGAAATGAGCTCATTCTTATGCTCATCCAACCATCTTGATGTTTTTTCGTTCATATGTGTCACCCCTTTTCTTAAACACATTACTGACTTATTTATACCGCTTTTATCCGTAAATTACAAGGACATAGGTCTTTATTATCAGGACCGGCTCTGACGCGGAATCCCAGTTCTTTATAATGTGTCCAGTTGAAAGCATTGAATAATATACATTTAGATTGAATGAAAGTCTTTGCCGGAATCAAGCGGATAATAGTAAAGTAAAATATATAAAAGGGTTAGAGTTGACGGATATTCTATAATCTTAATAGAAGAACAAAGCATAATTTAATGCGGAGGTAATGGCAATGAAGAAAATGATAACAATAGTGCTTTGCCTTGTGCT
>JAKSSR010000003.1 GCA_024402995.1 Clostridia bacterium
TTTACGAGCTGTAAAACGAATCACCATAGAAAAAGCGCAGAAGCAATTCTGCGCTTTTATTGTGCTTATATGAGAATTTGTTTCAGATCTTCTACTGTTCCGCAGAAGTAATCGGCGTTTGCTTTCATAAAGGCTGAATTCTCCGGAACGTCGAAGCACCAGGATGCGGCGGCGAAATGAACCCCGGCAGCCCGGGCCATCTGATAGCCAGGTTTAAGGTCGTCAATGACCAGAACGTCGGAAGGATCCAGAGAAAAGCGCTCCATTATCTTCCGTACGGGAATGGGAGAAGGCTTCAATTCATCTCTGGGCTGTTCGAAGCCGAAAATAGCGTCGGGAAAGGGCAGACCGTTCATTTCGTAGTCTCGCAGAATATTCTCCGCGTGAGAGTGAGAGACCACCGCCAGAATCCCTCCGGCAGCTTTATGCTCCTCCATGATCTCCTTGATTCCGGGGAAAGCCGCAGCCCAATGATGGGAGGCGTATTCCAGCCAGAACTGATACTCGAATTCTATTTCCTCTTCTGTAAATCCGCATATATTCCTATAGAAATCAAATATTCCCGGATTGAAATTGTAGCGAATGTACTCTTCCAAACTGAACTTGTGCTGAGGATGGTACTTCTCCATAAACTCCACAAAGCACGGGTAATGAATGGTTGCCGTGCTGTTGACAGTGGTATCGTCGTGATCAAAAATCAAACACTTGTATTTCATGGAATCAAAAGCGGAAATAAATGAAGGGGTTAAAGCTGGAGCTAAGAGCATAAGCGTCGCACAGAATGAACAAAATCGCGTAAAGGGCAGCCGCACATAAGGTGCCCAGCAATTTGTGATCACTGTAAAACTCAAAGGCCTTACGCCTCCAGAAAGGAATGGCGAACACAAAGCCCAAAGGCAGGTACAGCATGGACTTGAGCAGATCCGCAGCTGAAACGACGCCGGCCCAGTCGGTGGGGACCACAGTAAACATACGTCCTATGGCACGTCCGAGAACAGTCATGTCTGTATTGTTGAAAAGCACCCAGCCTGTCGCGACTATGACCATAGTTATGAACCAGGACAGAGCTTTGGGCAGTTTTTTCATGAGAGAACCTGTTGCCAGTTTTTCTATCATGAGCAATATGCCGTAATACAGTCCCCAGAGGAGGAAATTCCAGTTGGCTCCGTGCCAGAAGCCTGTCAGTCCCCAGACTATGAGAATATTCAGCATCCAGCGGCCTTTTCCGACGCGGTTTCCTCCCAGAGGAATATATACGTAATCTCTGAACCAGGAGGACAGGGAAATATGCCAGCGTCTCCAGAACTCCGTCACAGAGCAGGCCAGATAGGGGTAATCGAAATTCTCAAGAAAATGGAAGCCGAAAATGCGTCCGAGACCAATGGCCATATCGCTGTATCCGGAAAAGTCGAAATAGATCTGAAGGCTGTAAGCGACAGCGGCGACCCAGTACATTGCGGTTCCGAAAGTTTCCGGATCTCCGGCGTAAATGCTTTCACAGACCTTTGCCACATTGTTGGCAATGAGAAGTTTTTTGGCAAGACCGAGAAGAAAACGGCCTAAACCAAGGAACACATCTTCCAGGTTTTCGTTTCTCCGGCCGATTTCCTGTTCCACTGTCTGATAACGGACAATGGGACCGGCGATCAGCTGGGGGAAGAGGCAGACATAAAGCAGAAGTCTTAGAAAACTCTTCTGCACGGCGACTTCACCGCGGCAGAGATCCAGAACGTATGAAAGTATCTGGAAGGTAAAAAAACTGATGCCTACGGGAAGAACGATATCGGGCAGTCTGTTTTCCACGCCGAAAACCGCGCTGACGTTTTCCGCAAAGAAATTCATGTACTTGAAGAAAAGCAAGTCACCGATGAGTATGACAGTGGCGGCAGCGGCAAAGAGTCTCTTTTTATTTTCAAAACGATCCATTGCCAGACCAGCCAGCCAGGCCACCAGTGTAGCGCCGAGCATGAGGAAAACGAACTTAGGTTCACCCCAGGAATAAAAGAGCAGGGATCCCCCAAGGAGCACACCGTTGCGCCATTTTCTTCCTGGCAGGACAAAATACAGAGCGCAGAGCAGCGGCAGAAAAAAGAAAAGGAAAGTTGTACTGCTGAATACCATCTGTCACTCCTCCAGTAAAAAATCATCAGCTATGAAATAATCGATGTTGCCGATGAGAAGAAGTTTATCGATACTGTATTTTTCAAGGTATTCGGCAAGATGGAACTGCCCGTTTTTCTCGGAATAATAGCGAAGATCCACAGAATGGAGCTCCGCAAAATGAGCAGCCAGAAGCTTCAGGACCGCATTATCATAGGACTCACCTATGACCAGGATCTTTTCTCCGTCGGCCTTACCGCCGTTTATAATGATATTTCCGTTATCTCCGCCGTAATACTGACCGTAGGAGGCGTAACTCATGTCCTCAGGACGGTTCTGGTTTCCGTAATCATCGGCAGCCTCCCCGTCAATGACATAGGTCATTTCAGGAAAATCAAAGTGGTAGGCCCACATTTCCTCGGAAAACAGTTCGGTGTAACTGCCTCGAGCCTTCGAGCCGCGAAATGCGTTTGATATCTTGAAAGTCTCGCCTTTGGGGATGCACTCGTCTCCGGGACAGAGGAGGTCCGCCAGGGCCTGGTAGGCTTCGTAGGAGCCGTCGGCATTCCAATGGTGATCGGTCTTATAAAATTTCTTTTGGAAATCATCAAAGGAATCAATACGGAAACAACTCATGTGATCAGAATCCAGATTTAGTCCGGCCTGAAGGTATTCAAAGACTCCGACCTTTTCGTCGGTCTCGAAATTAATGTCTGTATCCTTTTCGATGTAGTAAAGATAGGTAAAAGCAGGATCCACAGCACCGTTGATGTTCTCAATATGAAAATCGAGAGCCTCAGTAAGATTCTCCATCTTTCTGGTACCGTAAGTTATATTGTCGCCGCCGAATATCTTCATATCACCTACGCTGATGTAGCGCGGAAGTTTCAGTTCCAGCACACGCCTGACGATAATATTGGAAATAGAAGAGGACACGGCATTGTACTTCTTCTTTGCAGTTGTAGAGAGGAGGACCTGGTCTGCCAGGGCCTTGTCGACGCTGTCCTGAAAGGATCCGTCCATGATAGCGGCAAAATCCGGCATACTGACTTTGTCCGCCGGCCGGTTTTCATATTCATTTATTTCTTCGGGCAGAAAAAGGGTTTTCGCCAGGCCGGCCAGTAAAAATAAAAGAAGACCGGCGGCAGTAAGCGCCTTGATAGCCCGTGTGATCTTGTCTGTCATAAAAACACCTCAACACTTTATTATAACATATTTTCTGCAGACCTTTGACACAATAAAAGCGGCCTCATAAGAAGCCGCTTGCTTTTATATGGAACAGAGATCCGTTGATTACAGACCCATTTCCTTTTTGACCTCGCCGAAGCACTTAATGGCGAAATCCAGGTCTTCCTTGGTATGTCCCGCGGAAATCTGAGTTCTGATCCTGTCCTTTCCCTTGGGAACAACAGGATAGCAGAAACCGACTACATAGACGCCCTTTTCAAGCATTCTCTTTGCAAATTCCTGAGCGACCTTGGGATCATAAAGCATAATGGGAACGATGGGGTGTTCGCCGGGAAGAAGATCGAATCCCAGTTTCTCCATACCCGCACGGAAGTAACGTGCATTCTCGTGGACCTTGTCACGAAGTTCAGTGGAGCTTTCCAGAAGATCAAGGGTCCTGATCGTTGCGGCACAAATCGCAGGAGCAACGGTATTGGAGAAGAGGTAGGGTCTGCTCTTCTGGCGGAGCAGGTCTACGATTTCCTGACGTGCTGCAGTATATCCGCCGGAGGCACCGCCCAGAGCCTTACCGAAGGTTCCGGTGATGATGTCTACTCTTCCCATAACTCCGCAATATTCGCAGGTTCCGCGTCCGTGTTCGCCCATAAAGCCTACTGCGTGAGAATCATCCACCATGGTGAGAGCGTCAAATTCATCGGCAAGGTCGCAGATGGCCTTCATATTGGCAATGTAACCGTCCATGGAGAAGACGCCGTCAGTTGCGATGAGTATCTTCTGCTTGCCTTCGGCGCGTGCCTGCTCCAGCTTTGCTCTCAGGTCTTCCATGTTATTGTTTTTATAGCGGTACTTGGTTGCCTTGCAGAGACGGGTACCGTCGATGATGGACGCATGGTTCAGTTCATCGGAGATGATGGCATCATCTGCGCCGAGGATCGTCTCGAAAAGACCGCCGTTGGCATCAAAGCAGGAAGAATAGAGAATGGCATCGTCTGTTCCGGCAAACTTTGCGATCCTTGCTTCAAGTTCCTTGTGGATCTCCTGGGTACCGCAGATAAAGCGGACAGAGGAAAGGCCAAAGCCCCACTTGTCATAACTTTCCTTGGCAGCCTCAATGAGTTCGGGACGTGCGGAAAGTCCGAGATAGTTGTTAGCGCACATATTTACGACGTGCTTTGCTTTAGTAGTATCGATAACCGATTTCTGAGGAGTAGTGATTATTCTTTCTTCCCTCCAGGTACCGGCTTCCTTAATTGCGTCCAGTTCCTTCTGAATGGCAAGCAGTGCAGTTTTCATGTATTATTCCTCCTTCTTGGTGGCCCAGTCGAGAATGACCTTGCCGGCTTTGCCGCTGTGCATAGCCTCAAAGCCCTTTTCAAATTCAGTGTAATGCAGTCTGTGGGTAATTACGGGATGGAGATCCAGTCCGCCCTGTACCATGTAGGACATCTGATGCCAGTTATCCATCTTACGGCCGTAAATGCCCTGAATGGTAAGGCCTTTTCCGATGATGTCATTCATATCAATGGAAATCGGGCCGTTTCCCAGTCCGAGGAGGGATATCTTTCCGCCGTTTCTCATAACGGAAAGCATCTGCTTGAGAGCAGCACCGGATCCGCTCATTTCAAGGCCTACGTCGAAGCCTTCGACAAGTCCCTGATCCTTCATGACCTTGGGAAGGTCTTCTTTAAGAGTATTGACCGCGGCGTCTACGCCCATCTTTCTGGCAAGCTCCAGGCGATCATCGGAAATGTCTGTGATTATAACACGGCGAGCTCCGGCATATTTGCAGATTCCGGCAGCAATTATGCCTATGGGACCTGCGCCGGTAATAAGAACGTCTTCTCCGACCAGATTCCACATGAGAGCGGTATGAGTCGCATTGCCGAAGGCGTCAAAGAAGGCTACGACATCTTCGTCAAGAGCCGGATCGATGGCAATAACGTTGCCGGCAGGGATGCAGACATATTCGGCAAAGGCACCGTTTCTGTCCACCCCGACGCTGTAGGTATTCTTGCACCACTGAATATTGCTCGTATGGCAGTTTCTGCAGTGGCCGCAGGTAATATGCCCCTCGCCGCTGACCCGCTGACCGATCTCAAAACCGGAAACGCCGGCACCAAGCTCAGCAACTTCACCAACGTATTCATGACCGATGGTCATGCCGGGCTTAACATGGGCAGCAGACCAGGGATTCCAGTCATATATGTGGACATCTGTTCCGCAAATGGCAGTCTTGTGAACTTTAATAAGGACTTCGCCGGGGCCGCATTCAGGTACGGGAACTTTTCTCAGTTCCAGTCCGGGACCTGCCGCAGGCTTCACTATTGCATCCATCATTTTCTGCATAATTCTTACCTGTCTTTCATATAAATACAGTTGCGCTTATTTTGCGCACATATTATTGCCTTTGTCCGCATATCGCGGACTTCATCTTTATAATTTCACTTTTTGTCCGCATTGTCAATACAGTTGACAAAAACAGTACATATAAGGTATTGTTTATTGCTAGGAAAATTTCAGGAGGCATTTATGACCATTAAGAATTACAAAGGCATCAAGGCCGTTCAGAAGGCCGTTGTCGTTACCGAAGAACAGATCATGAACGAGATCGTTGCCATTCAGCAGGCTTCTGCAGCTTTGGAAGAAGTCGAAAGACCCGCAGAATTCGGCGACATCGTCACTTTCGATTTTGAAGGCTGGAGCGAAGGCGTTCAGTTCCCCGGCGGTACCGCTGAGAACTACGACCTGGAGTTAGGCTCCCACAAGTTCGTTCCCGGATTTGAAGAAGCTCTCGTTGGCGTCAGCGCCGGCGACAGCAAGGATGTTGATATTACTTTCCCCGAAAACTACGCACCCGAACTGGCAGGAAAACCTGCAGTCTTCAAGTGCAAGATCCACAAGATCTCTGTCAAGAAGACTCCCGCTATCGACGATGATTTCGCAAAGACTCAGGGCGAATTCGAGAACCTGGAAGCAATGAAGGCCCAGATCGCAGAAGAACTGAAGGCTCAGGGAGAAGGTCAGGCAAGAGGCGAAACTCTCGATAAGGTCATCGACGTGATCCTGGACGAAAACCCCGTCGAGCTGGATGCTGAAACCATTGAAAAAGAAACCAAAGAGCTTCTGGCTCAGATGATCATGCAGATGAGCGGCAGAGACATGGACGTTGAAACCTTCTGCGGCATGGCACAGATGAAGCGCGAAGAGCTCTACGACATGATACGTCCCAGCGCACAGCGCAATGCAAGCATACGCATCATTATCAACGCCATTGCAGAGGCTGAAGGCATCGACTCCACCGACGAAGAGATCAACGCCCAGATCAAGGCAACTGCAGACCTCTACGGTATGGATTTCGAAGAATTCAAAGGCTACGTCAACGTAGATATCCTGAAGGCAGACTGGAAGGTCCAGAAGACCATGGACTTCCTCTACGACAACTCCATCATCACTATCGAAGAGTAACGGGACAGAAATCAAAAGTCCCCCGATCCATGTGGATCAGGGGACTTTTTCATTGTCTTTTTTCAGTTTTTACAGAATAACGGCTTCCCATTCGGGTTCGGTGGAATCGATCATCATTTCTTCGGTCAGCCCCAGCTCTGCAAGGCGTTCATCCATGATCTGGCTCAAGGTTTCGGTATCGTACCACTTGAGTCCGATTTCTTCATAGACAGCCTTCAGTTCATCGGAAGGTTCAGCATCGTTGTCATCAGCGTCGCTGAAACGGTAGAGACGATTCATAAGGTAAGTATCGTAATCATCATAGTCAGAAGACTCAGTAAAACTGTAAGCTTCTGTGCAGTAGTACGAAGTATCGCTGTCGCTCATTTCAATGTAGGGATAGTCTGCAGGACGGAGGCTTTCGGGGATATCATAATAGTCCACACCGGCCTCTGCCAGGCCCATTTCTACGCTTGCGCTGTAAATGAAATGCTCAGTGCCGTCGGCATCCGCAAAGCTGGTGGAAACGAAGTAGCTGCTGGCACTTGTGCTTCCCACGAGGTTAATGATGCCGTAGGGATTCATAGAGACCCAGGATCTGTAATAGCCCCAGTCACCGCCGACCAGCTGAACGCCGCCGTCCATGAACTTGAGGGTGAAGAGCTGGGTGAGATCATAATACTCGCTGTCTTCAGTGGGCTTGAGGTTGATCTGAAGAGCCAGTTCCTTGATGCCGTCATCACCGCAGTCGATGAAAGCGGACTGAACGCTGTCCAGAACAGAGGACAGTTCTTCTCCCGCAAAGTAAGCGCGTGTAGCTTCAACAAGCTCGCTGAGAGTGTAGCTGCTGCCCCGGCTTCCTGTTCCGAGAAGATCCTTGGCCAGAACGCAGGCCTCTTCGTTTGCAAGGAATCGGGCGTACGCGTCCATATCTTCTTCAGCCACGGTGC
Source organism: Clostridia bacterium (assembly GCA_024402995.1). GTDB lineage: Bacteria > Bacillota > Clostridia > Peptostreptococcales > Anaerovoracaceae > JAKSSR01. The sequence continues at coordinate 7,683 of JAKSSR010000003.1, forward strand.
CGGCTTCTCCCTCGACACCAGGATCAGTGGCGGGATCTGCGGCAGGCTCAGTTGTTTCTGTGCTTGCATCAGGTGCATCGGTTTCAGTTTCGCTGCCCGCAGTCTGCTCGGTGGTTTCATTTACGGCAGGGTCTGCGGCAGGTTCTTCTTTTGTGCCGCATCCGGTCAGGACCATGGTCAGGATCAGCAGTAATATTACGGTTTTTTTCATTTCTTTCCTCACTTTGATTATTCTTCTTTGACTTTCTTTTTTATGTTTTTCAGGTATTGTTTTGCCTGCTTAGCATCTTCTTCAGTCGAACCGCTTTCCGAGTATCTGGCGGGAAGCCACAGATCGCGGAGACCGTCGGTGGCATCTTCTCCCGTATGAGACTTGGAACGAGACGCAATCTCGTCGCTGGCAATGCTGCCATCCACCGGTATAGTGTATTCTTCGCAAATGTCCAGGTACTTACGGTAGCAGGCACGAACGGCATCGGCGGGAGTATTCCTGAAGCCTCTGCGGCGCTTCGGCCCGTCCTCTGCGCTGACAGCTGTACGGCTGAAATTGCCGCCGCTGGGCTGTCTGCCGGAGGAATAGTCTACCAGCTTGCGGATGATAAAGAAAGCAACGACAAGGAAAACTATGATCCCAATAGCCGCAAAAATTTTGGGAAGCCATTGAGGAGGTGCCGCAGCTTCGTTTTCTTCGAAGAGCTGCTCCATGTTGTCATTGCCGAAGAAGCTCTGAAGAGTTTCTTCCAGAGGTTCCGGTTCCTTAAACTCGACTTTTTCCAGAAGCCAGCCTAAGGCCATGGGTATGACTATTACCACATAGGAAAAGCCCATGAGCAGAGGCCCGATGACATAGTCGTAGAGAGCCTTGAAGCAGGACCTGACAGCATTGAGCAGCCAGCTGCTGCTGAACAGGAAGCCGAAGGCTGCAATAAGCGCTACGACCAGAGAATTGAGGGCATAGAACAGAGGACCTGTCCTGCCGGTTTCCTCGTTGCGCATGACACGCATGCCCAGAATCACCAGGCCCATGAACAAAACAAACATGGGTATGGCTTCCACAGACAGCTGGCTTGCCTTTCCGGCAACTGCCGCGGCCAGGACGACGAAGAGGAACATGCCCAGTCCGGCTTTCAGGCTGCCCTGAAGCACAACGCCGTCGCAGACCCAGCGCTTTCTCTGTATGTGGAAGAAAAGAATGACCGCCAAAGGCAGCAGGCAGACAAAGTCTGCCACTGACCTTGCCATGATGAAGACCGGGACTATAAGTGCAATGGGAAGATAGGCAATAAAGCCCTTAAATCGGCTGAAAAAGGCCGATACAATGCCGGCGGCGAGGAATATTCCGGCCACAGGCAGTGAGGACTGGATTTCGCCTATAAGTCCGAAAATGAAACGCACAGTTGCCAGATAGAGAGTTATCTCGCTGAAATACTGGCAGAGGCCGCTGAAGGTGATCATGCTGCGTCCTCCTCTCCGGAAGCGGTTTCCGCCTCAATGACGAAGACCTTTCCGCCTATGCGGCTTTCAAAGCGGGAAATGGCCTGTTTATCCTCTCTTGAAAGAGGCGGGCAGACCAGTATGAATGCCTTGTTGTTTCCGTTCTGGGGGCCTATTTTGCCGAGAAGTTTTTCCAGGGTCAGAATAGACTCTCTGGAGGCTCTTCCCAAGCCTTCCAGAATGGTATTCAGGTGTTTGTCTCCCAGACCTTCGCCCATGAAGGTCCAGCGTCCGGCGCTGTTGGAAACGTAAGCTCCGGTCAGGAAGCTGTAGCTGACGCGCTTTTCCTCCAGCTGCTCGCAGATATGGCGTGCAAGGCTGAAGCAAAGCTCTATTTCTTCCGTTGTTCCCCGGTCTATGGAAAGGAGAACGGTGGCCGTCAGTTCAGCCGTATAGTCGAACTGTTTGACCATGAGCTTGCCCTGGCGCAGAGACGCGGGCCAGGAAATGTCACGCATAGGTTCACGGCCCGTATAGTCGCGGAAGCCGGCAGTAAGAATGGGGTCGCTGAGAATAAAACGGCGCACGGAGATGTCACCTAAATAATTGCCGAAAGCAGCGTCGGTATCGGGGGCCTCCACTCTTCTGGGCAGGACCACTACTTCCATAAGGTCGGACAAAAGCTGGGTGTTCTCTTCAAAACCGAGGAGATCGCCCACAGCCATTTTTCCGCCGTGGAAAACATATCTGCCGCGGTTCATGAGCTTGACTCTCATGGTCCTTTCAAGCTTCTGGCGAGGCATGATGTAGAGAGTCTGGGTAAGCTTTGCAATGGTCTGACAATTGTAAAGTGAGGTCTGAACGTGAAAATCCGGATTGTTCTCATCCAGCAAAACAAGTCCGGGGGGCACATTTTCCTCCAAACGGAGGAAAAGGACCGGCCTGGACTTGCCGTTGGTTATAGTCGTTGTGATCTTGAATTCCTCTTCAGGTTCAAGGACGCCCTTGTCTGTTGACCGGCCGTAATGGAGTCTGTCAAAGGGATCCCGGCTGCTGAGACGTTCAAGGATCAATGCAACTGCAATAAGAATTATCAGGTATATCAGGCTCATTCTGCCTCCAGAGGAACCTTAACTTCCTTTACCAGTCTTGCGATATAAGCTTCGCTGTCTTCACGGGAAGTGGTGCCGCCGCCTACGCGGTGAGCAAGAACAGCGGGAGCAAGGTCGCGGACGTCTTCGGGAATGACGTAATCGCGGCCGTTGAGAGCAGCCTTGGCCTGAGCGGCCCTGAAGAGGCAGATGCCGCCTCTGGTGCTGACGCCTCTGGCCAGCTTGCTGTCATTTCTGGTGGCACTGATGATGTTCATAATGTAGTCCATGACATCGTCGGAAACGGTAACCTCGGAGATCTGAGCCTTAAGAGCCGCAGTTTCCTCAGCAGTGACTACGCATCCCAGCTCCTTGACCAGGTCACTGGCAAGACGTCTGGAAATGACCTTGATCTCTTCTTCTCTCTTCATGTAGCCCAGACTCAGTCTCATGAAGAAACGGTCCATCTGAGCATCGGGAAGAGGGAAGGTGCCATAGCTTTCCAGAGGATTCTGGGTTGCCATGACGATAAAGGGCTCCGCCATCTGGTAGGTGGTACCGTCAACGGAGATCTGGCGCTCTTCCATAGCCTCAAGGAGAGAGGACTGAGTTCTGGGAGTTGCGCGGTTGATCTCGTCTGCCAGGATTACCTGGGAGAAAAGGGGACCGGGTCTGAACTCGAATTCGCCGGCTTTTGTATTGTAGAAATTGATGCCCGTCAAATCTGAGGGCAGCAGGTCCGGAGTAAACTGGACGCGGCGGAAATCGCCTCCGATAGATTTGGAAAAGGCGCGCAGAAGCATTGTCTTTCCTGTGCCGGGGACGTCTTCAAGAAGAATGTGGCCCGAGCAGAGGAAACATACGATGACCTTTTCAATGGCATCGTCCTTGCCAAGAATGATTTTGCCGCAATTATCCACAATGCGGTCGCGGTAGGATTTGAAAAGTGCTGTGTCCATGTTTTGCTCCAGTCTGTTTTATTCGCCGAGATTTACTATATCGCCCAGGTCGTAGTTAAAGGCCGAGGCTGCGCTGCTGCTGACCGTGTAGACCTTGCCGTCACCAATGGTGCAGTAGCGGCGTCCGGAAACGCTGGTCATGTTGCCGAAGGTAAATGTGAAATCGCCGTCAGCGGTCTTGAGATCGACCGTCAGATAGGGCTGGTCCAGACCGTAAAGGGAAAGATCCTCAGGCATTTCCAGCTCTCTGTAGGCGTTGAAGGTTGCGAATATATCTGCCAGAGAGCTGATATAGTCGTTATCCGGTTCTTTGGCTGTATCGGGTATGTATTCCCAGGCTCCGTTCCTGTGACTGAAATCGAAGACGTCTGTTCTGCCGTTGCAGACCCAGCTCATTTCTTCGATCTTAGCAGCGGCAATGGACAGAATGGGATAGGCTTCGTCTGCCGCAGCAGTCTCCTCATCTTCAGCAGACTCCTGCTTGCTCAGAAGCAGGTTGCAGCCGCCTAAAAGGCCCAGGACAAGAAGCAGTACGAGTAACTTGATTCCTCTCTTCATCTGCGTTTTCTCCTTACAAGAACAACGATGCCGATGAGCAGTACAATGGCGGGGATGACACCGATGAAGATGACTGACCAGAAGGTGGAAGTCGCTTCATCGCAATCCAGATACTCAGTAGTGAGGCTTCTGGAGTGGATCTGCAGGCTGGTCTCTGACTTGCCGCACATGTAGTTTACGGTATTGAGGAAGAAGTTCAGGTTGGCGTTGGAGCTGTTGCTATTGACAGTCTCGTCAATGAGAGCGTCGCCGGCGACCCACACGATGCCGCCGTTGGTATTGCTGTCAGTAATAAGGACCGCAAGAGCAAATTTGCCTTCTGTATCCCCTTCTTCCGGTTCAAAAGTGGTGATGCCCATGCCTGCTGCCTTGGCATAAGCCTTGTCAGAGGTGGTCAGGAGCTTGGTCACGCTTACGCCGTCGGGCAGATCTGCGGAGACCTGAAGACCGTGGGAAATGGGGAGAAGGACGCTGTAATCAGCCTCTTCCAGAGCCTTGGTAATGTCACAGGAGGCGCTGAGGGACGGACGGAGATAATAGGGAGTACCCCATGCGTAGCGGCTGCTGTCCGGATCGATGACTATGCCATGGTCGGCGGTGACGCCGTAGTCAGCCATAATACCTTCAAGTCTGGGGAGACTGCCGTTCTGCATTGCAGTCAGGACGATAAGTCTTCCGCCTGCGGAAAGGAAGCCGCGTATCATTTCTTCTTCAGCCTCCGCAATATCGTTGGCAGGAGCGAAAATAAGGAGCGCACTGGCGTCGGCGGGGATCTCATTGGTGCCGGACATGGACAGGCTCTTCAGCTCTACGTTCTGGCCTTCAAGACCGCTGACATAAGAGGAATAGCTGCCGGAATTGATATCCATTTCGCCGTGTCCCTTGGTGTAGTAGACAACGGGAACAAAATCGTCCATGAGGAAGCTGATGGCACTGGTAATGGCACTTTCGCCAACAAAGTAATAGTCTACAACTCCGGTCTCATAATAGGTTGCGTAATTGTAGTCGCTGGCGTAGAGGTCGTAATAGTCTACGTAGCGGCTGGTGCCGTCCTCGCAGACGATAAGAACGCTGTTGTTGGTAATGCTTGCGTCAGTGTACTGCTGGGCAAAGGTGGGGAAGACGTCGGGGTCCTTGCTGACCATTTTAATGTGGCTGCTCATACCCTCGTAGCTTTCGAGAAGCATGCCTATAGTGTAGTCTTCGCTGCCCTGACGGGTCAGCCAGTAAAGGGTAATGTCCTGATCCAGCTCGCCGATGACGGCCTTGGTTTCTTCAGAGATGGAGAACATCTGGTTGGGGCTCAGGTCGAACTTGGTGTATCTGGTGGGGACGGCCTCTGCCAGCAGATTGATGACTACGGCAATGGCGATGACAACTATTACGGAAGTAATGCTGAAGCTTCCGACTTTTGTCGCTCTGGAGGAGCCTGTGGTTTTCTTGAAGTTCATTAGCTGTACCTCCTCTTCTCAAGGGACTGGACCGTAAGGTAGAGGAAGACTCCGCCTATGGTGATGAAGAAGACGAAAGCGGTCAGATCCAGGACGCCGTCAACGGTCACGTAGAAGCGTTCGTAGAGAGAAAGCTTCTCAAGGAGTGTGGGAAAGAAGCCTTCAAAGAGTGAGCTCTTGAACTTGAAAAGACCAACGTTAGCGGCCATGAGAACGACGCCGACGATCGCGGCCAGAAGCTCGTTCTTTGTGACTATCCACCAGACAATGGCCAGGAGAACTATGCATACGCAAACTGCGTAGAATGAAGATCTTGCGGAAGTATTTACGTAATTTGCGAAGGTTCCCAGGAAGTAATTGATAATGAGGACCAGGAAGCAGAAGCCTGCCGCTATGGCCTGGTTTTCAGTAACGGAGGACATAAACATGCCTACTGCAATAAAGGCGCAGCCCATGAGCCAGAAGCAGAGGAGAGTTCCGTAAGCTTCCGGAAGCCATACGCCGCCGTAATTCTTAATGATCAGAGGATAAAGAGAAACGATGAGCATGGGAATGGTGAATATGACCACCATAGCCAGGTACTTGCCCAGAACAACCTTTGTCATGGACAAAGGCAAAGAATAAAGAAGCTGGTCTGTCTTCTGCTTTCTTTCTTCCGCAATGGCCTTCATGGTAAGAATGGGGATGCAGATGAAGAAAATAAAGCATCCGGCGCCCAGAGCGTATTCAAAATTGGTAACGTAGGCCTTAAAGCAGTAAAGGCTTGTATAAATGCCTATGAAGGCAAGGATGAAGGCCATGAAAAGATAAGCCGTGATCCCGTGGAAATGAGAGCGGAGCTCGTGTCTGAAAATTGCTGACATTACTTATCGACCTCCGTTTCTGAGGGCTGAGCTTCTGCAGATACATCAGGAGCTTCTGCCGGAGCTTCCTGAGCCTGATCTCCGGTAAGTTCAATGAAGACGTCTTCAAGACTGGCTCTTTCAACGCCCAGCTTAAGGAGAGCCCTGCCTGCCTTGGCAAAGGCAAAGAATACCTGACGGCAGATAGCGTCGGGATCTTCTGCACTGCTGGTAATGACTGCGTCACACTTGGGAGCGCCTTCGGTCTCAAGGGCCTTTACGTCTATGCCGCAATCTTCGGGAAGAACGCTGAGAATTGCCTCAGTTTCTTCTGCGCCTGCATCGGCAGTAAGAGTGACGGTAGTACGTCCGGCAAAAATATCTTCAAGATTTTCAGCGGTACCCATAGCCACCATTTTGCCGTGGGAAATGATCATGATATTGTCGCACACAGCCTGAACCTCGGAGAGTATGTGGCTGGACAGAACGACGGTATGTTCCTTGCCCAGGGATGCAATGAGTTCGCGTATCTCAATGATCTGGCGAGGGTCAAGGCCGACGGTTGGTTCGTCGAGAATAATGAGCTTGGGGTTGCCCAGGAGAGCCTGAGCGATGCCCACTCTCTGCTTGTAGCCCTTGGACAGGTGCTTGATAAGTCTGTCCCTCATCTCAGTGATCTGAGTCTGCTCCATTACTCTTTCGACTTCTGCCTTCAGCTCTTTTGCGGGAATACCCTTTGCTCTGGCTACAAAATCCAGGTACTCAGCGGGAGTGGAATCCATGTAAAGGGGCGGCTGCTCGGGCAGATAGCCTATGAGAGCCTTTGCTTTTGCGGAATCCTCAAAAATATCGTAACCGTCAATGGTGACCTGACCGTCGGTGGCGGCAAGGCATCCGGTCATGATGTTCATGGTGGTGGACTTACCTGCACCGTTGGGGCCCAGGAAACCGTAGACCTGACCGTCCTCAATGGTGAAGGACAGGTCAGAGACGGCCTCGTGATTGCCGTACTTCTTTGTTAGATGCTTTACTTCTATCATCTGAACCTCCTTGACTTCAGTGAATAGTTCTGATCATTCACTATTATGTCAATGCTGTATGTACTGGATTTGTATGATTTATGAAGAATTGGTCAAGACCTGATGCCAAGAAGGCTTGCCAGAGCGAAAGCGACTCCGTCTTCTGTATTAGGCAGGGTTACCCAGTCAGCGACGGCCTTCAGCTCTTCAACGGCATTGCCCATGGCAACACCCACGGCTGCACACTGAAGCATGTGGGCGTCATTGGTGCTGTCGCCGAAGGCAATGATGTTGTCATGACCGTAACCGAGCATTTCAGCAAGGGTCTTGAGAGCGTTGGCCTTAGAAGTGGTAGCACCGCCCAGCTCAATATTGTATGGCGCGGAGCTTACCACGGTTATTCCTTCTATTTTGCTCAGTTCTTCGCGATATTTCAGGCGTTTTGAATTATCGGCGAAGATCAGGTTTATATTCTCAATATGGTCTGCGTTTTCGCGAAGAGTACGGACTGTATCCTCACAGGGCTTTCTGGTCGAGCGATGATAGTTCTGCTGATGCTCGTCGGTAATTCCGAAGCGGGGCATGTCCAGAAGAGCGTGGCTGTCGGCCAGAACATCGCCGTCGAAGAAAAGTTCCTTCATGACGTCGGGATCGGAGATCCAGGGCATGGCAGCTTCCACGGCATCGGCGGTCAGAAGATTTGAATAAACAGACTCATTAGCCACAAGATCGTATATGCGGGCGCCGTTGCTGGTCACGGCATAGCGTATTCCGGGAAAATGAAGGACCTCATCGGGAATGGTGGAAATGGCTCTGCCCGTTGCGATCACAACGTTAAGGCCCATTTCTGTTGCTTTGATAAGGGTCTCCTTGACTCTGTCGGAAATGCGGCTTCTGCCGTCCAGAAGAGTTCCGTCCAGATCAAATGCCAGGATCTTGATTTCTTTTAATGCTTCTGAGTTAATCATTTTTCTCCGTAAGAATAATAAGTGCAGAAATAAGGACCAGTATTCCGCCGACAAAGCTGCGGGCAGTAATTGCTTCCTTCATGAAAAGAACGCTGATGATCGTTGTGGTAATGGGTTCCAGGATCCCCAGAATGCTGACCGTTGCAGAGCCTGCGCGCTTTACGGCTTCGGGAATAAGGGCGTTGCCGAAGCAAATGACCAGGAGAGCAGTAAGCAGTATCCAGAAGAAGGGCCCCCAGCCGGGATGGAGGAAGTCCTGCTTTTTCACAAGGCACATGATCAGAAGAGCCACGTCGGAAGCGGCTGCGCAGTAGAAGCAGCAGACAGCGCCGGGAAGCTCCCTGATACCGGTCTTGTCGATAAATATGACATAAGTCGCATAACCGATGCTGCTGAACAGAGCGATGATTATGCCCTTCATGTTCAAAGCAGATGCGGAGAAGAGTATGACCCAGATGCCGATAATGGCAAAGGTCATGGCAAGAAGCTTGCGCTTGCTCAGTTTATCCTTGAAGATCAGGTAGTTTGCCAGAGCAATGAGCACCGGATATACATAGTGTATGCAGTAAGTCAGACCGACGGAAATGTAGTCATAGGACGAATAGAGCAGGACCGGTGTAATGCAGCTGACCAGAACACCGGCTATGCACAGCAGCCCCAGCTGCTTTTTGGTGACCTTGAGGCTGTAACCCTTATACTTGATGAAAGCAAAGAGTATGGGGAGAGCAAGGAAATTGCGAACAAAGGTAACTGCGAAGGTCTCCATGCCTCCGCTCTTGCAGAACTTGGCGGTAATTCCGCCGAAACCGTATAAAAGGCTGGCTACAGTTGCCAGCATAATGCCTTTTCTGTATTCTTTATTGTTCATTGGGCGCCTGCGGGGCGACCTCCTCTTCATTGATAGTATCGAGCATTGAAAGCTGACCGAAAATACTCTCGTCTTCTTCAGCATCTTCGGGAAGCACCGCGCTTATGTCTCCCAGTTCGGGAAGCTCGGAAAGGCTTTCAAAGCCGAAAAGTTCCAGGAATTTTTTTGTTGTGGCGTAAAGCATGGGACGTCCTATGGACGCTGCCCTGCCCTTTTCACAGATAAGCTCCTTGCGGAGCAGACCTTCTATGACCCTGTCGCTGCGTATGCCGCGTATGGAGTCGATCTCGCCCTTGGTGACGGGCTGTTTGTACGCAATGACCGCAAGGACCTCAAGAGCCTGCTGAGACAGTCTCTTTTCCTTTACGGGAGTGCAGAGCTTCTGAATGTAATCATCATTTTCCGGATTGGTGACGATCTGAAAACTCTTGTCTATCTCCCTGATAAGGAGCCCGCCGTGACGTTCTTCGTACTCACTCTTAAGTTCACGGAATGCCTCTGCCGTGTCGGCCACAGTCATATTGAAAAGCTCTGCCGCTGTCTTTGCTTCCAGGGGCTCGCCCCAGACAAAGAGCAGAGATTCAAGTGCAGATTTAATTGCCTGATTCGCCATTCTGACCTCCGTTTAACAAAGAAACCTTGATGTCCGCAAAACGCTTATTCTGTTCCGCGTCCACGGCGTGCTGCTTTAGAAGCTCCAGCAAAGAGGTAAAGGTCAGGACCTTGCCGTATTTGCTGCTGTCGTCCTCGATCATTTCGGAAAACATAAGGCTTTTCTTTTTCCGAACAATGAACAGGTCGCGGATCTGACGGATGCGGTTCTCTATGCTCATGCGGGAACGTTCCAGCCGCTCGTAGTGACGCTTCATGTCGGCCACCTTCTGCTTCTTGAAAAGGAAGCTTCTGAAGGCATTTACAAACTGTTCCGTGCTGCTGTAAATGCTCTCCTCCGGCTCGCCCACAAACTGGGAAAGATCCTCCTGAGGCTTGCTGTGGATGTGAGACGTTTCCTCTGCCTGCTGCTGCAGGAAGGCTGCCATGCCCTTGAACTGCTTGTACTCCAGGATTCTGGCGACCAGCTCTTTTCTGGGATCTTCTGCTTCGCCTTCGCCCTCTTCCTCCTGACGGGGAAGAAGCATGCGGGATTTAAGCTCGATAAGCTCCGCCGCCAGGACCATGAATTCCTGAGCAACGGCAACGTCCTGGCTTTTCATCTCGTTGATATAGTCCAGATATTGAGTTGTGATCTCCGAGACCCTTATGTCGTAAATGCTCATCTTGGAATGTTCGATGAGGTAAACGAGCAAATCGAAGGGACCCTCGAACTGTCTCAGTTTTACTTTGTAACTCATATTCTCCGTTTACATATTCTCTATCATGTTGTTCAGCCACTTGCCGGAGCGGTAGCGGTTGAAGCAGATAGTGAGCTTGACTATGTTTTCTATATAGGAGCAGACGATGACCCAGTGAACAGGAAGTCCTATGACCAGGCCCGCGACGTAGACGCAGGGAATACCGATGAGGTACATTGTTGAAATTTCAGTAATTGCCGCAAAACGTGTATCGCCTCCGGAACGGAAAATGCCGGAAATGAAAACGGCAATAAGGACGTTGAAGGGAACGCCTAAGGCCCTTACCAGCATGACCAGCTTTGCCTTTGCCATACCTTCTTCCGTAAGAGCAAAGAGCTGGAGCATAAAGGGGCCCACGGCCATTATTATTACGGCAACAGTGACGGAAACTATAAGACCGGTTTTGAGAAGACGGGCTGAAATTTTCCTCGCTTCTTCTTTTTCGTTTTTCCCCAGAGCCTCACCGACAAAGATCAGGGATGCGTCGCCGCAGGCAAAGCCGGCCTGAACGAAAACGTCCATAATGGCGGAGCAGGCCTGATAAGCGGCATAAGAAGAAATGTCAAGTCTTCCGTAAATTGCGGAATAAGTAAGGGTCGCAAAACCCCAGAGAGACTCATTGATGGTTGTGGACTTGGTGTTTTTAAGGACTCTCCTGGCAAAGCTTTTATCGAAGGAGAAAAATTCCTTGAGAGGAGCCGCCAATATGTTCTGCCTTACGAAAACCACAATGATGAGCATGACGATCTCATATCCGCGTGCTGCGCCTGTAGCAATGGCAGCGCCTTTTACTCCCAGAGCGGGGCAGCCCAGATTGCCGAAGATCAGCATGTAGTTAAGGACTACGTCAATGATAAAGGAACTGGACGAGATCATGAGAGGGATCTTTGTCTGCTGAGTCGCCTTAAGGCTCATGTAAAGGGGCTGACAGAAGCCTACGGCAATGAAATTGACGCAGACATAGCGCAGATAGACGGAGCCTGTCTCCACCATTTCCGGGATATTGGTCAGAAGCCCCATGATTAAGCGGGGACAAAAGACGGCCATGAGGGTAAACAGCGTGCCCACCGGAACGGTAAAGCACCAGTTGATGCCTATGGTCTTGCGTATGCCTGCCAGATCTCTGGGCCCCCAGAACTGAGCGTAGAAGGTGGAGCAGCCGCTGCAGAAGCCGAAGACTACCATCCATTCAAAGAAGCCCAGCTGGCCCGCAAGGCCTACACCGGAAAGGGCTGTTTCGCCAAGACTTCCCACCATGAGGTTGTCCAGGAGGGACAGGGAAGAGGCGATGACGCCGCTTGCCACTATGGGCAGCATGACCTGGATCAGGCGTTTATAAAAATTGTCGTTTTTTTCAACCGTTGCTGTCATTATTTGAGTTTTTCTTTAAGAGCGGCTACTATACGCTCGCAGGCATGGCCGTCACCGTAGGGATTGACGGCATGAGCCATTTTTTCGTATTCGGATCTATCTGTAAGAAGCTGCTTTGCCATGGCGTAGATGGTTTCCTTTTCAACGCCGGCCAGCTTGGCGGTTCCGGCCTCAATGGCCTCGGGACGTTCTGTCTCCCGGCGTACGACCAGAACAGGCTTGCCCAGAGTGGGTGCTTCTTCCTGCATTCCACCGGAATCGGTGAGAATGAAGAAGCTCTTTGCCATAAGGTTTACGAAGGGCTGATAGGTGAGAGGCTCAATAAGGTGGACATTGCTGATGCCGCCCAGGTACTGAGACGCTTCCTCTCTGACTTTCGGGTTCATGTGAACGGGATAGATGATCTCAACGTCATCGAATTCTCTTGCGATGTCGGCCAGAGCGCTGAAAATATTTGCCATGAATTCGCCCAGATTTTCGCGTCTGTGGCAGGTAACGGTTATGACTCTCTTGCCTTCAAAATCAATGGACTTCAGAGTTTCGTCCTCAAATTCGTAGGGTTTGCCGGCTACGGTAAGGAGAGCGTCGGTAACGGTATTTCCGGTAATGACAATCTTGGCCGGGTCTATGCCCTCTCTGGTCAGATTGTCCATGTTGCGCTGAGTGGGAGAGAAATGCAGGTCTGCAATATCTCCTGTAAGGACGCGGTTCATTTCTTCGGGGAAGGGAGAATACTTGTCGTAGGTGCGCAGACCGGCTTCAACGTGGCCGACGGGGATCTGCTGGTAGAAGCAGGCCAGAGCGGTGACGAAGGTGGTGCTGGTGTCACCGTGTACAAGGACCATGTCCGGCTTTTCCTTCTGAAGTATGGGTTCAAGGCCTTCCAGAATGGAGCGGGTGATCATGCTCAGAGTCTGGTTGGGCTTCATGATGTTGATGTCATAATCAGGTGTAAGTTCAAAGAGATCAAGGACCTGATCCAGCATCTGACGGTGCTGGGCGGTAACGCACAGAACAGACTCGATCTCAGGATCTTTGTTAAGAGCCTGAACGAGGGGCGCCATTTTTATTGCTTCGGGGCGTGTGCCGAAGACTGTCATGATTTTCATTATTTATCCTCCGAGGGACTGGTCTCAGTCTCTGTTTTTTCAGGTTTTTCCTCTGTTTTGATGGGTTCAAAGCCTATGCCCAGGAAAGTGGCGATAAGTGTAATGGCAATGACCGCAAGTATAAGAGCTTCAAGCTTCATGTGCATGGTCCATACAACACCTGCAATGCCCATGATCCCGCTGATGGAATAGAGGGCAAGAACGGTTCTCTTCTGACCGAAGCCCAGGGCCATAATGCGGTGATGGAGATGGCCCTTGTCAGCCTCCATAATGGGTCTGTGATTAACAGCACGTCTGAAAATGGCGTAGCTGGTATCGAAAATAGGCAGGAAGAGTATGAGTATGGGAACGATGGCGGAGAACAGGGTCACGCTCTTGGTGGGGCTTACGCCGAAGAGGGAGACTGTTGCCAGCAGGAAGCCTAAAAGAAGGGAACCTGCGTCGCCCATAATGATCTTTGCGGGGTTGAAGTTATAAAACAGAAATCCGATAGTGGCGCCGGCAATGGCCAGCATCATGATCACGGGAACTGTTCTTCCGGTGTAATTTGCCAGATAAGCGCTGGAAAGGCATGCTATGCAGGTAATGCCTCCGGCAAGTCCGTCCAGACCGTCTACAAGATTGACGGCGTTGGTGATACCAACGATCCAGAAGACCGTCACAATGAGGGATAGCCAGTCGGGGAAGGCGATGTACTCGGGACCGAAGGACAGAAGATTGGCCATACCGTTGATCCTCAGAGTGTAGAACCAAACCACAACGGCGCAGACTATCTGGCCAAGAAGCTTGTAGCGGGCTTTAAGGTTTTTCAGGTCATCTACAATACCGAGAATGAAGATGAGGGTGGCTCCGATAAGGAGTCCCATGACCTGGCTGTCCATGGGAACGAACAGCAGGAAGGCCGCCACAATGCCGCAGTACATAGCGGATCCGCCGAATCTTGGCAGAGGCTTTTTATGCATTCTGCGATTGTCCTTGGGGATGTCCATGGCCCCTATTTTAGGCGCGACCTTAATTGCCACAGGCGTAAGTACCAGGGTAATCAAAAGCGCCGCGAGAAAAGCTGAAAGTGATGCGCTCATATTATTTTATTCTCCGAAAACTTCTACCGTAAGGCCGGCCTCTTTCATCATGTCCTGAGCCAGTTCGTCGGGATAGCTTTCCTTAACGACAACTCTCTTGATGCCGGCGTTGATTATCATCTTTGTGCAGATTATGCAGGGCTGGGTAGTGCAGTAAAGAGTTGCGCCTTCAATGCTTGCTCCCATGCAGGCAGCCTGAATAATGGCGTTCTGCTCGGCGTGGAGACCGCGGCAGAGCTCGTGGCGCTGACCGGAGGGAACCTTCATTTTGTCGCGAAGGCAGCCTGTTTCACTGCAGTGGGAGACACCCTTGGGCGACCCGTTGTAACCGGTGGCAAGTACTCTGTTGTCTTTGACGATAACGGCGCCGACGCCCCTTCTCAGGCAGGTCGTTCTAGTTCTGGCCAGTTCCGCCATTTCCATGAAGTATTCGTCCCATGTAGGTCTGCTCATATTATGCCTCCTTGTCGCATAAACATAGATAGTATAGTATACCACATTTGTTTGTAAATAAAAAGAGCGAAGCACCTTTGGCTTCGCTCATAATATCGGACTACTTAGTACAGTATTGCACATAGTGCCAATAAAAAGTGTAATTATTACATCTTCGTCAAAAGATCAGGTGCAGACTTGCACCGCGCCTTTATCTCGGAATGAATATCTGCTTCTTGTCTTTGTTTTCTCTGTAAAGGACAAATCTGCGTCCTATGGCCTGAACGAATTCCGCGCCGAGTTTCTCCGCTACGGCATTGGCCGCGTCCTTTGGAGCAATGAGACAGCCCTCCTGGATCTTTACCTTTACCATTTCGTGAGCGGTCAGATAATTGTCGATCTCAATGAGAGTATTCTCGCTGATCTCGTTCTTTCCGATATAGACTGCAGCCTCTAAATCATTGGCCAGTCCCTTTAAATATGATCTCTGCTTTCCTGTTAACATATTATCTCCTCTATGATTATTTATCCCGTCTCTGACGGCAGACACTGAAGAATTTACCGAATACTTTGTCTCTCAGCTCCGGCTGATCTACCTCCGGATGCCACTGGAAACCTATTATATCACGTCCCGGATAGTCCATGGCCTCGATCACCCCGTCTTCGCTTGATGCCGCAACCCTCAGAACGGGGGCAGGTTTTCCCACACACTGGTGGTGATAGGAGTTGGTATTGACGACCGGTCCATATACGTCGGAGAACCAGGTGTACGGTTCAAAACGGACGTCGTGACGGGTAACGTAGTGACCTTCCATGTCCTGTATTACGTCTCCCCCAAAGTAAATATTCAACTCCTGAAGGCCGCTGCAGATTCCCAAAATGGGCTTTCCTGCATCCACAAAGTGAGTGATTATCTTTTGGTTATAGTGATATTCGTCGAAGTCCTCCGAAGAGAAGGGCAGCTTGCTGTCAAAATAGGAAGGATCCACGTCTATGTCGCTGCCAGTGATAATAAGGCCGTCGCAAAGACCGCAGACGTCGCTCATGTCTTCCGCCCACATAATGGGGATGAGGGTGACGCCATGCATTTCCGCAATTTTTGCGAATACGGTCTGCACCCGACTGTTGACGCGGAAAATATCAAAGCATTCCTCATCCTGAAGCTCACAATAGCGGACAGTGATCCCTATTCTAAGTTTTCTTTCCATTGTCTTTGAACCTCTCTATTCGGCGCTTTCGATGAAGGCCTTGATCTTGCCCAGGGAGAGACCTTCGGCAAAGCTGGCGAGAAGTTCAAAGTAGAAAGGCATGCCTATATCTGTGTTGGTGTAGACTACAGCTCCGTCCTTTGTTTCCGGATCCCAGCAGACGAAATTCTTATAGCCCCGGTCATCGCCCCAATGCCAGCAGACACCATCGGTTATGCCCCAGCCAAGACCCCAGTCCACACCGTCCGCGGCATGATTCTGAACACGTGTCATTTCCCTGAAGCTTTCCTCAGACAGACCGCAGCGGTCTTTCATAAGGCTGCAGACATAATGGGCATAGTATTTGGCATTGGCGTAGAAGGACCAGGCGGCGTTAGGTTCGCCTGTAATTGGGTCCGTGTCAATACTGTCGCGGATCTTGCGCAGCTTGTTTTCTTTGTCAAAGCCGTTGGAAATGCGGGGGGCAAGCTCCGGAGTCCAGACAACGTCAACGTCCATGGCCCAGGGACCGAAGAACTCTTCGTGCATGATCTGAGGCCAGGATCTGCCCAGCTTTACCTCTGCAAGATGCTGAAGCAGGTAGTAGCCTTCGCCGGAATAGGAGTAGGAAGTGCCCGGATCAAACTTGAAGGGCATGGGCTTTTCGCTCCAGTTGGGAAGGCCTGTTCCATGGCACAGGCACTGGCGGGGAGTTATCTCCGCAAATCTGGGGTCGCCGGACCACACAGGAGCACCCTGAGCGACGGCAGGCTGATCCAGATCCACGATGCCTCTGTCCGCAAGACGCAGGAAAAGGCAGGCGAAAAGAGCCTTGGTCAGAGATGCGGATTCGTAAAGAGTATCTTCCTTTACGGGAGTTCCCGCAGTATCGGTCACGCCCTGAATATGTCGGCTGACTATCTCTCCGTTTTTGATCAGTACGGCGTCCATTCCGGGAATGCCGTATTTCTTTGCTATTTCTTCTGACAGTGACGCCAGTCGGTGTTCATTGATGATTTTCATTATTATTCCTCCTTAATGGGATATATGTTATTATAAAAAGAGGAGGCAAGCATGGCAAGACCGGATAACAGCATAAACACCCAAAAATCACTGAACGGCGTAGATTTATTCAAGTTTATCTGCGCGTTTTTCGTTGCGCTTCTTCATCTTCATTTCCTCGAAAACGAAGCCCCTGCCGCAAGTTTCTGGCTCACTCAGTACCTTTGCAGACTCGGTGCACCTTATTTCTTCGTTGCCGGCGGCTATTTGCTCTTCAGGGGAACTGATCCGGACCATTTCTCCATGGAGCGCCCTCTTCGCTATATTAGAAAAGTACTCCGCATTTATCTCATCTGGACGGCCATTTATTTCATTCCCACTTTGGCATACCAGATACTTCCCGCGCAGAATCCGGGACGCATGCTCCTCTTCTGGCTGCGCGATACTGTTTTCGTGGGAAGCTACACTCACCTCTGGTACCTCAACGCATCTATTTTCGCCGTTCTGCTCATCAGCCTGCTCCTTAAAAGAGGCAAAAGCTTGGGCTTCATACTGATACTCTCAGGTCTTCTCTACTGTGTCGGCCTCACCGGCCAGGCTTATTATGTTGTCTGGACACCGGTGCGTGAGAATCTTCCCGGACTGTGGACCGTTCTTGATGCTTTTAAGTGGATAATTCCCACTACCCGCTGCGGTCTTTTCGAGGGATTTTTCCTCATGTCCCTGGGGCTTTATACAGCAGTAAACCAGCCCAAGCTCAACCTTTCCAAGACCTGCGGCCTCTTTGTTTTGTTCATGGCTCTGTGGGCCGGAGAAGTTTGGCTGGTAAACAGCGGAGGCTGGAACAAGGCTCAGGACATGTATATTTTCATGGTTCCTGCGGTTCTTTTCTTCTTCCGCATTTCCCTCTTGCTGCCGCTTAAAGACAGACCTGTTTACAAAGAACTGCGGGAAAGCAGCATGCTCATTTACTACATCCATCTCTTCGTTTTCGTCTGTTCGAAGAAGTTCTTTGCGACAGTCTGGGGTGACACTCCCGACACAGTTCTGCGTTTTATCATCGTCATGGGCATTACCTACGCCCTGACGCTGGCAATAAAAAAACTGAGCCGCACAGAGAAGTTCCGCGGGCTCAGCATCTTGTTCAAATAATCAATAGAAAACCTCTTTAAGGTACAGTCCCTGAGGAGGCGCAGTGTGGCCGGCCTTTGAGCGGTCCTTAGACTCAATGGTTTCGGCAACGGACTGGGGAGCGCGCCTTCCGAGTCCTACCTCTACGAGGGTTCCCACTATGATGCGTACCATGTTGTAAAGGAAACCGTTCCCTGAAATACTGATATCTATATCGTCCCCTGTCCTTGAAATTTCAAGGTCATAAATGGTCCTTACCGTCGTTTCTCTCGGAGTGCTGCCGGCAGCCTGGAAGCAGGCGAAGTCGTGCTCTCCCACAATGAGAGAAGCGGCTTTTTTCATGGCGTCAAGATCCAGGGGTCTTGTTATCTGATAGCAGTAATTGCGTCTGAAAATATCCACCTGAGGAGCGTTGGATATTTTGTAAACGTAGCGCTTTCCCCTGGAGCTGAATCTTGCGTGAAAGTCCCCGGGCATTTCCTTTGCCCAGACGATCTCGATCTCTCCCACTCTCTCCAGTCTGCTCTTGGCAAGGGAATCGTTGACAGCCTTTGCAAGGCGTTCTGTGGGAATTCCCGATCTCAGCTTAAAAGAAGCCTGCTGACCGTAGGCGTGGACACCGGCGTCGGTCCTGCTGGTTCCGTCCAGGCGTATTTCCTGGCCGCAGACGTAACTCAAAGCCTCTTCAAGAGTACCGCAGACAGTGCGGTTCTCGGGCTGGCGCTGCCATCCGCAGAAATTCGTGCCGTCGTATGCGATTTTCAGCAAAATGTTGCGTTCTTCCATATTCATGTTTGTTATTTTATCACAAGTTTTGATATAATTAAAAGATATAAATCACCATGAGCAAAAGGAGTCTCACGTGAAGATAGAAAACCCCACACTTTGTATAATAGTTCCCTGCTATAAGGAAGAGGAGGCTCTTCCCATATTTTACGATACCATTAAACCTGTTCTGGACAGCCTCCCAGCCCGCTGCAGTCTTCTTCTTGTAGATGACGGCTCTTCCGACAATACTTTAGGCGTAATGCGTCAGCTGGCCCAAAGGGACAGTACCGTCAAATATCTCTCTTTCTCCCGCAATTTCGGAAAGGAAGCCGCAATGCTGGCAGGCCTTCAGAACGCCGACGCGGATTACGTTGCCATAATGGACGCTGACCTGCAGGATCCGCCTGATTTCCTCCCCGTAATGCTGCGGGTTGTCAACGATGATGCTCGGAACTACGGTTGCGTCGGCACTCGCCGCACTACCCGTCAGGGCGAGCCTCCCATCAGGTCCTTCTTTGCCCGCATGTTCTATAAGATCATCAACAAGATCAGCAAGACTGAGATCGTTGACGGCGCAAGAGACTACCGCATTATGAGCCGCCGCATGGTCGACGCCATTCTTTCCATGGGCGAATACAACCGTTTCTCCAAGGGCATTTTCGGCTGGGTCGGCTTCAACACCTACTGGCTGGAATACGTCAACAGAGAAAGAGTTGCCGGGGAGACCAAGTGGAGCTTCCACAAACTCTTCCTCTATTCCATTGACGGAATCACCGCCTTCTCCACAGCCCCTCTGGCCATTTCCTCATATCTGGGACTTCTTTGCTGCGGAGTCAGCATGATCTATCTGCTCTTCGTCTTTATCAAGAGTCTGATTTACGGGGACCCCGTTGCCGGCTATCCTTCCATGATGTGCGTCATACTCTTCCTGGGCGGCGCTCTCCTTCTGGGGATCGGCATTCTGGGACAGTACCTTGCCAAGACCTATCTTGAGGTCAAGGGACGCCCTGCGTATATTCTTCAGGAAAAGAAACTGGATTAAATGAAAAAACTCGGAAATATTTTATACTGCATATTCAGCGCGCTGTTCATCCTCCTTCCCCTGCTTATTCTCAGCAAAAGCGATTATAAGCTGAGCAGAATGGAGCATTATTCGGCGTGCTATTTCATTGTTTTTGCCGTCGCTGCCGCAGGCATTCTTTTCTTCCTTTTCACAAAGTTTGAAAAGTATCCCGACTGGCTCCTGGCTTCGGTCCCGGCAGGTCTTTCGGTGGTTTTCCGTTACCTGTGCTATAAGCTGGTCGGCCCTTACATGGTCATGAAATACGACTATCTTACGGCCCTCGAAAGCGCAAGAGGAGTTTACGCCTCCAAGGAAGCACTGTTCACAGCCTGGGGCTTTTATCCCCGCGTCCTTGAAGCCTGGTTCAGGATCACGGGAAGTGATTCCTACGGCTGCGCCGTGGCCTTCAATATACTCGTCAGCGCTGTATCAGTAGTCCTTATTTATTTCGTAGGGCACAAGCTTACCGACGACAAACGGGTAGGCCTTGCGGCTGCCCTACTCTTCGGCCTCTGGCCCTCCTACGGCTTCTACGTAAGCATTACCAGCACAGAGCATCTGGCCATTATGAATTACCTCATTGCCTCTCTGCTCCTCATAAGCGCGTGGCAGAGTCAGGGCAAAAAGCGCTGGATCTACGTTTGCGCAGCAGGCATCTCTGCAGGCGTCTGCGACTGCTTCAAGGAATTCACCCCTGTTTTCGTCATTGCGGCTCTGGCCGCAGGCTTCGTTTTCTGGCTCATCAGAAAAGGTGACGGCAAAAAACTTCTCAGTCTGGTCATTGCCATCGTCCTCATTTTCGGGCTTTCCTCCGGTACGCACAGTTTGGCTCTTAAATATCTTGAAACTTACCTCGGTCAGCCCGTAGCCCAAAGCGCAACAGGCCACTTCCTTTGGGTGGGCCTCAACTCCAGTTCCGGAGGAATGTGGAGCAATGAAGTCGGCATGAAAGTCTATGAGCTTGCCGAAGAATATGACAACGATTACGACAGGGTCAACGCGGAGCTTATGGCCATGCTGAAGGCCGATCTTGCAGAGCATCCCGAAAGCCTCCGTCCTACCGTTGAACACAAAATGGAGGTAGACTGGGCCGCCGACACAGGAGTCTTCGACTGGGTCCGCTCTCTTTACACCGGCGATCATATTCCCAAGAAAGACTGGATCTACATGGGAAGCGGAGCTTATTACATGGCCCTCATTTTCTTCATGCTGGTCGGCGCTGTTTTCGCCTTTGCGGAGAAAAATAAAAAGCCCGAAGCAATGTACTTCAGGCTTGTATGTTTCGGATATGCTCTTCTGTTTATTTTAAGCGAGGCTCAGGGACGGTACCAGATGGTGCTCTTCCCCTTCTTCACCCTTCTTGCCGCAGACGGAGCAAAGAACGGCGCGGAAGCTCTTAAACATCTTCTTCACCGTCAAGAGAAAGCTTAGAAAAACTCAGTTTCTGGGCAGTATAGAGACTGAAGCGTCCGCTTACCAGATAGGATACTGTAATGGCAAGAGCGCAGAGGACCAGGCCCTTCCCCTGGAATAGCTCATAGGCAAGGAAAATACTGGCCAGGGGGCAGTTGGTGGCGCCGCAGAAAAGAGCCATCATGCAGAGACCTGCGGCAAATCCGGCGGGCAGTCCAAGCAGAGTTCCGACTACACATCCGAAGGTAGCGCCGGTAAAGAGTATGGGGACGATCTCTCCTCCCTTGAAGCCTGCGCCGAGGGTCAGGGCAGTAAATACGATTTTAAGAATAAAGGCATACCAAACCGCGTCTCCTTCAAGGGCGCGGTTTATTATTGCTCCGCCTGCACCATTGTAGTCTCCGCTGCCCTCCAGCAGAGAAAGGCCGATGACGAGGGCTGCGCCCACAAGGACGCGAAGATATTGATTCTTAAAGAAATGAGCGTAGAGTTCGCCGGTCTTTTCCATGACGAAAACGAAAAGAATGGCAAGGAGTCCCACGAGAGCACCCAGGGTCAGAGACTGGACTACGGCAGTGGGAGCAAAGTCGGGAACTTCGGTAATAGCATAAAACATCGGGTGTCCGCCGAGAAGCTTTACGGTCACAGCAGCAGTGATTGATGCCATCATGGAAGGATAAAGGGCTGCATAGCGCATGACGTTATTGGTCACTTCCAGGGCAAAGACGGCGGAAGCTAAAGGCGCGCCGAAAAGAGCCGAGAAACCGGCAGCCATGCCGCACATGGTTATGATGCGGAGGTCAGGCCTGAGGAAGCCGCCCTTTGCAGAGGAATTCTCAGAAAGCTTTCTTCCCAGTCTTCCTATGAAATTGGCAATGGAGCCGCCCAGCTGAAGGGCTGCCCCTTCACGTCCGGCAGAACCGCCTGTCATGTGGGTAAGAGTCGTTGCCGCAAAGATCATTGGTGCAACACGGAGAGCCACTTCTTCCCCGTCTTCGGCGGACTTGAGAATTCTATTGGTTCCTCTGGGGATCTTAACGCCCAGCCCTCTGTACATGGCGACGATGATCACACCGGCCACAGGCATGAGGAAAAGAAGCCACTTGTTTTCTCCGCGGAATTCGTTGGCAAACTCCAGGGCCTTGTCAAAGGCAAAGCCCACCAGACCGACCACAATACCGATAATCACGGCATAAACAGTCCAGACTGCAAGATATTTCAGGGTTTTTAAGACTTTTTCTTTATTGCTCATACATAAACCTCATTGCTTTTTTTCAACGCAGAATAGTATAATCTAAAGCGTCATTTTTTACAACAAAGGAGACCCACATGATTACTTTAATTAAGAATATCAAGGCTTTCAGAGACGGCGCCTGGCTGCCCTCCGAGATCCTTATTGCAGACAGCAAGATCGAAAAGATCGAAGAAAAGATCGACATTGCCTACGACGGCCTTAACGTTTTTGACGGACAGGGCAAGACCGCCATTCCCGGCTACATCGACCAGCACGTCCACGTAACAGGAGGCGGCGGTGAAGGAAGCTTCATTACTCAGGTCCCTTCCATGAAGTTCAGCGCTCCCGTTAAGGCAGGCGTCACCACCATTGTCGGCCTTCTGGGCACCGACGGGACCACCAGAAGCGTGGCAAATCTTGTAGCAAAGACCAAGGCTCTCAACGAATTCGGCCTTACCGCTTACTGCCTTACCGGCAATTACAACTATCCCAGCCCCACTCTCACCGGCAGCGTCCTCGACGACATCGTTTTCGTCAAGGAGATCATAGGCGTAAAGATCGCTATCTGTGACCACCGCTCCGCAAACATGACCGTCGAAAGTCTCATTAAGCTTGCCAGCGACGCTCGCGTTGCCGGCCTCCTTTCCGGAAAGCCCGGCATCGTTCATCTCCATACCGGCAGCGGCAAGGACAAGCTTGACATTATTTTCAAGGCACTTGAAAACTCCAATATTCCCATTACCACCTTCCGTCCCACCCACCTTGCTCCCAAGTACGATGAAGCCATCAAGTTCGCGAAAATGGGCGGCTTCGTAGACTTTACCTGCGATCCCGAAAGCGGCGACAAGCGCATTTCCCTCCTCTGCAAGGCCCTTGAGGAAGTTCCCGAAGGTCTTATGACCATAAGCACCGACAGCAACGGCAGTATGCCTATCTGGAACGAAAAAAAAGAAATGGTCGGCATCGGCGCCGGAAAGATCGACGCACTGCCTGAGGCCATTTCCCATATGGTTCTTGATCACAACGTTCCCCTTGAAAAGGCCATTAAAGTCGCAAGTGAAAACGTTGCAAAGGCTCTTGGTGTATTCCCCGCAAAGGGTATTCTTGCTCCCGGCTCCGACGCGGACATCGTTCTCCTGGGAGAAGACGTTATGCCTGACACTGTCTTTGCAATGGGCCGCCTGATGATGAAGGATCATCAGATGCAGGTGGTCGAGCCCTTCGCTGAAGTTTAACTAAATAACTGTTCCACCATTGACGCCCAGCACCTGACCGGTGATGAAGGAAGCGTCATCCGATGCAAGGAAAGCGACTGCAGCAGCAACGTCCTCGGGAGTGCCGATACGGCCAAGAGGTGTTTCTGCTGCTATTTCTTTAAGGGTCTCCTCGCCCAGACATTCGGTCATAGCAGTCCTGATGCAGCCGGGAGCCACGCAGTTGACCCGTATCCCGGAGGGTCCCACTTCCTTGGCAAGGGCCTTGGTCATGGCAATAACAGCGCCCTTGGATGCGGAGTAGTGGACCTCGCAGGAGCCGCCGGTCTGTCCCCACTGGGAAGAGATATTGACAATGCAGCCCCTTTTTCGGTCTATCATTGCCGGAAGGAATTCGCGTATAATGTGAAAAGCGCCTTTAACATTGCTGTCCATCATGCGGTCCCAGTCATCATCGGAAATATCCTGGAACTGGGTGTACTGGGCAATGCCCGCATTATTTACGATAATGTCCGGGCAGTGATACTTGCGCATAATGCGGGAGCACATGGAACGGACCTGCTCCTCGTCCCGCAGATCAGCCTGGAAAAGGTCGGCAGAGCCGCCGTCGTACTTGATGATGCTGGCAGTCGCTTCGGCCGCTTCGGCAGAATTGTTATAATGAATGATGACACGGTAGCCTTCGGCAGCCAGTCTGATAGCACAGGCTTCGCCTATTCCTCTTGCGGCACCGGTAACAAGTGCAAGTTTTTTCATGGTAAACTCCTTTTTACAACATATATGTCCCAATTTTACCACAAATACAGACTTTGTGATAAAATTAACTATCAAAAGAGGAAAATTCTTATGGACAAACGAAGTGTTATAAAAAAAATAAACGAAGCGACGGAATTCGTCCTGAACACTGAGCCCCAAAGCCGCAAGGTCAAAGCCTCTCAGGCCATCGCTTTCAGCGGTGTTTTCTGCGCCCTGGCCCTGGTCATCATGCTCCTTACAAGCCTTCTTGGTATTTTTACCTACGCAGGCCCCATAACCGCAGCGGCGGCTCTCATACCAATCAGAGAAGAATTCGGAACTAAAACAGGCATCTGCACCTGGGCTGCAATTTCTCTTCTTTCCCTGATGCTTCTCCCCGACAGAGAAATGGCCCTGTTTTTCCTTTGCTTTGGCTGGTTTCCTCTGGCCCTTCGCAGCCTGCACAAGATCAAGCCTCGAGCCCTGCGCATTGTCCTGACTCTGGGTATATATCTGGTCCTCATAGCCCTCATGTACGGCCTTCTCTGCCGCCTTATGGGCATAGATCCGGAGCTGGCGGAAAATACCCTTTCCCTCAACATCGCCCTCCTTGCCGCCGGCGGCCTCACCTTTCTTCTCTGCGATGCCGCCTACTGCCGCCTGACACTCTTCTGGCAGATGAAATGGCGCAAGACCTTTAAGCGTATGCTTTAGCTCAATTTTTCAGCATTAAAAATCCCGGAGTTTTGCTCCGGGATTTTTTTTAATTGTCTGTTACGCCGTCGTCTACCACATGCTCCTGATGGTGCCTGCGGTGATCCTTGCGATTCAGTTCTGCGCTGCAGATCTCGTCATGGGCTGCGCCGAGATCGACGAAGTTGTTCCAGACGACGCGCTTCTTTTCCTCGCGGATCTGCCGGGCCAGCCAGTCGTGCTGACGGTCCTCTGACATGGTTTCGGAAAGAGTTGAAATGTCACGAAGAATGCTCTTTGAGGGCTGCGGCTCGCCGGACTTTACCTTCACGTACTCGTAGCTTCCGCTCTGGGGAAGTTCAGGCTCGTCATCGTCGTCTTCTGCGGACTCCTCGAACTTGGCGGCAAAGCTTTCGATTTTTCTGCCGACATTTTCAAGACTTATATGCCCTTTCTTGCCTTTTTTCAGAACATTTTTGAAAACCGTGAACAGAACTACCAGCCAGATTATGCTGAAGAGGCTTTCAAATACTTCTCCCATATGAGCCTCCTTACTTGGCGGCTTCCTTCATTGCGGCAATGGTGCCGGCCAGATTTGCAATGTCGCTGGGAACAACGATCTTGGTTGCCTGGCCGTTGGCCATGTTTTCAGCAGCCTCGAAGGACTTGATGGTCAGGTATTCGTTGGAGGGCTTTGCTTCATTGATCAGGCGGATGGCCTCTGCCTTAGCCTTCTGGACTGCCAGGAGAGCTTCTGCTTCGCCTTCTGCTTCCTTGATCTTCTTCTGCTTTGCAGCTTCTGCTCTGAGGATAGCGGCTTCCTTTTCACCTTCTGCCAGGGTGATTTCGCTCTGCTTCTTACCTTCTGCGGTGAGGATGGCTTCGCGCTTTTCGCGTTCTGCCTTCATCTGCTTTTCCATTGCGTCTCTGATGGACTTGGGCGGCTCGATGTTCTTGACTTCAACACGGGTGACCTTGATGCCCCACTTGTCGGTAGCTTCGTCCAGAACTGTGGTCATCTTGCCGTTGATCTGGTCGCGGCTGGTGAGAGTTTCGTCCAGGGTCAGAGAACCGATGATTGCGCGGAGAGAAGAAGAGCAGAGGTTTTCCAGAGCTGCGATAGGTCTTTCTACACCGTAGGCGAAAGCCTTGGGGTCGAAGATGTAGAAATATGCTACTGAGTCTGCGGAAATGGTGACGTTATCCATAGTGATAACGGGCTGGGGTTCGAAGTCTGCGACCTGTTCCTTGAGGGAGATCTTCTTGACGACCTTGTCAATGAAGGGGACCTTCAGGTGGAGACCTGCGTTCCAGGTTTCATGGTACTTACCCAGACGTTCTACGATCCAGGCATTGGCCTGGGGAACGATATTGATGCATCTGATGATGACAATCAGGGCGATGAGTGCGATTACAGCGATTGCGATGATTGGACCCATAATTTATACTCCTTTCGTTTTAAAACGATATTTTATCTGCACCATCATAATAACAAAAATAAAGCACGGAATAAACCGTGCTTTAAGAGAAATAAAGTGTTTATTTTGCTTTGAGGCTGCAGACTGCTTATTTTATAAGCACTAAGCCTTCTGAGCCTTCATAACCGTGCAGACTAATTCTCCCTCTTGGGCGTCTACGGTCAGAACATCTCCGCTGTTGAGATTTTCCGAAAGCATGGTACGGGCAATAAGGGTCTCCACCTTGCTCTGAATGAAGCGCTTCATGGGACGGGCGCCGTAGAGAGGATCGTAGCTGCTTTCGATTATGCAGTCCTTTGCAGCCTGAGTGAGCTTGATGCCCAGCTGCTTGTCGGCAAGACGCTTTTCAAGGCCTTCCAGCTGGAGCATGGCGATCTTCTCCACATTTTCCTTGGTAAGGGGCTTGTAGAGAACGATCTCATCCAGTCTGTTTATGAATTCGGGGCGGAAGGAGCTCTTCAGGAGCCTGTCCACACCGTCTCTTGCTTCCTGAGAGATCTCGCCGTTTTCCTGGATACCGTCCAGCAGCAGCTGGGAACCCAGGTTGGAGGTGAGAATAATTATGGTGTTCTTGAAGTCCACAGTTCTGCCCTGGGAATCGGTAATGCGGCCGTCATCCAGTACCTGAAGGAGGATATTGAACACGTCGGGGTGAGCCTTTTCCACCTCGTCGAAAAGAACGACACTGTAAGGCTTGCGGCGAACGGCCTCGGTCAGCTGGCCGCCTTCGTCATAGCCCACGTATCCCGGAGGGGCACCGATGAGGCGGGACACCGAGAACTTCTCCATGTACTCCGACATATCGATCCTGACCATATTCTTTTCATCGTCAAATAGCGATGAAGCCAGCGCCTTGGCCAGTTCTGTCTTGCCTACGCCTGTGGGGCCCAGGAAGAGGAAGGAACCGATGGGACGGTTGGGATCGGCGATCCCTGCGCGGGAGCGAATGATGGCGTCAGTGACGCTCTGGACAGCCTGGTCCTGGCCGACCACTCTCTTGTGAAGGATCTCGCCAAGGTGAAGGATCTTTTCCCTTTCACCTTCCATGAGCTTTGCGACGGGAATGCCGGTCCAGCGGGCCACGATCTCCGCGATCTCTCCGTCAGTAACAGTATCGCGGACCATGCTGTTTTCGCCCTTACGGTTTTCCACGGCCTTCTGAGCAGCCTCCAGCTTTTTCTCAAGTTCAGGCAGAGTTGCGTAACGGAGACGGGAAGCAGTTTCATAATCGTAGTTTCTCTGAGCGTTTTCAATATCGCCGTTGGCCTTTTCGATCTCGGCCTTTATCTTCTTGATATCATCGACGGAGGTCTTTTCCAGCTCCCAACGGCTCTTCTGTTCCGCGAAGCTGTCACGAAGCTCAGCCAGTTCTTTTGAAAGCTTTTCGCAGCGTTCCTTGGAAAGACTGTCGCTTTCTTTCTTAAGGGCCATTTCTTCAATTTCCAGCTGCATTATCTTGCGGCGCTGAGCATCCAGCTCTTCAGGCATGGAGTCGATTTCCGTACGGATAGAAGCGCAGGCTTCGTCCACCAGGTCGATAGCCTTGTCCGGCAGGAAACGGTCGGTAATATAGCGGTTGGAGAGAACAGCAGCAGCCACAAGAGCGTTGTCGTGAATGGTAACGCCATGGAAGATCTCGTAGCGCTCCTTAAGACCGCGGAGAATGGAAATGGTATCCTCAACGGTAGGCTCGTCGGCAATGACAGGCTGGAAACGACGTTCAAGGGCGGCATCGGTCTCAATATATTTGCGGTATTCGTCCAGTGTGGTTGCGCCTATGCAATGGAGCTCGCCTCTTGCAAGCATGGGCTTCAGCAGGTTGCCCGCGTCCATGGCGCCGTCGGTCTTGCCTGCGCCGACTATGGTGTGAAGCTCGTCAATGAAGAGGAGAATACGGCCCTCACTCTTTTTGATCTCGGCGAGAACTGCCTTCAGACGTTCTTCAAATTCACCGCGGAACTTGGCGCCTGCAATAAGAGCGCCCATATCAAGAGCAAAGATAGTCTTGTCCTTCAGTCCTTCGGGAACGTCTCCGCGGAGTATCCTCTGGGCAAGGCCTTCAACAATGGCTGTTTTGCCCACGCCCGGCTCACCTATGAGGACAGGGTTGTTCTTGGTCTTTCTGGAAAGAATGCGGATCACGTTGCGTATTTCTTCGTCACGGCCTATGACCGGGTCCAGCTTCTGCTCACGGGCACGCTCAACCAGGTCAAAACCGTATTTTTTAAGGGCTTCGTAGGTTTCCTCGGGGTTGTCTCCGGTAACTCTTCCGGTCTTGACTCCGGCAAGAGCCTTAAGGAAACCTTCGCGTGTGATTCCGAACTGCTTAAAGACCTGAGACAATGCGCCGTTAGGCTTTTCTATCATGGCAAGGAAAATATGCTCAACGGAGACGTATTCATCCTTCATGTTCTTTGCGTCTTTTTCCGCTGCGGCCAGGATCTTGTCTGTTTCCGGCGAAACGTAAACGCTTCCCGGTTCGCGGCCGGAACCGGTAACGGCAGGCAGAGCCTCTACCTTAGTGTTGACGGCGGCCAGCATCCCCTGAGTGTCGACCCCCATTTTTTCCAGAAGGGAGCCAATGAGACCTCCGTCCTGGTCCAGCAGAGCGTAGAGCAAATGCTCCGGGCAGATCTGCTGATTCTGATTTTCAAGCGCTATGCTCTGGGCGGCCTGAATTGCCTCCAGAGACTTCTGAGTTAACTGATTGGCATTCATCTGTTTCATCCCCTTTGTTAAATTAATTTATTCCCCTGATTAAGATAATTTACGAAGGCGCTTTCCAGCTGGGCATTGGTAAGACGCCCGCCTATGTAGGCCTTCATGAGACTGTCGAAAAGCTTGACGTAGGCTGAAATAGCCTGGCCCAGCTCTTCGCTGGTGTAATTGGCACCCTTTGGGATCGCAATGGTTCTGACCAGTTTGCTGTCGCGGATCTCGTAGCGCAGAGCGTTAGGCTCAAAACTGTCTGCAACGTAGGCGTCCTCCAGTCTCTTCCATAGCCTGAAGAAATTCTCCATGGCAGTGAGAAGCACCTCGGACTGAGTCCTTATGTTGACGTTAAGCTCGCCTATTGCCGCGTCGGGGACCCGGTACATCTGGACAACATACTTAATGGTCGGTCTGTACTTGTATTCCAGACTGCTCTTCATGGACATGCTCAGCTGGTTTGGCGTAAAGAAGGGCACCAGATCTTCTGTCTGAGACATGAGCTTTTCCATGCTGCGGAAAATACTGTCTATCCTCATTTCCGGCGTAGTCATGGAAACGTACTCCGCCAGGATCTGATTGACCAGGTTGGACCTGCTGGTTCCTTCACGAAGAGCCATCTTATCGATCTCAGCAACTACATCGTCCATAAGCATTAAACTGTAAAGGCTTTTATTCATACGATCATCACCTTTCTGTGTTATTATCATTTCAAGAGCATAATAGCACTTTTATTAAACTTGTCAAGCATATTATATAAATCGTCTCGCAAATTATGAAAAAACACGACATTACAAGATTAGTAATCGCCGTCAGTGCCCTGGCCCTTACGGGGCTGCTCATGTTGACGGCAAAAAAGGCAAACGCCTGGTTTTTCAGCTTCTATACAGCCTTGTCCATAGGAATCGAAGGCACCCTTTCGAAAATTACCGGCATCTTTCCCTTTTCGGTTTTCGAGCTCCTCTGCCTCATAGGTCTGGTGGCTCTCATTGTGAACCTGATACTTGCCATTAAGAGAAAGCGCATCATGAAGTGGGCAACTGCCCTTTTCATGACAGTCTGCCTTCTGGTCCTGGGCTTTACCTTCACCTGGGGACTAAATCATCTCGGTCCTGAGATCACTGAGAGACTTGGCATGGAAGTCGGCCAATACACCGTTGAGCAGCTTGAAGAGACCACGCGCTTCTTCATGACTCAGGCAGGGGAAGCAGCGTCCGTCCTTCCGCAAAACGAAGACGGCACCACCGCCTTCAGCAGCTTTAAGGACCTTGCCAGAGAAGCCTCTGACGGCTATAAGACCCTTGAAAATGAAGGCTTTGAGGTCTTCGGAGGTTCTGACGCAAAACCCAAGGCTCTGGCCTCCGGCAAATTATTCTCATACACAGGCACCACAGGCATCTTCATATTCCTGACAGGTGAATCAAACGTGAATCCCGATGCCTACATTGCTTCCATTCCCTTTACCATGTGCCACGAGCTGGCTCACCGCAAGGCCGTCGCCCAGGAAGAAGGAGCCAATTTCTGCGCATTTCTCGCCTGCAGCGCAAGCAAAAATCCGGAGTTCAATTACTCCGGATTCTATGAAGCCTTTATTTATTGTTACAATTCTCTTTACAAAGCCGCGCCGGACAAGGCCCTCGCCCTCTGGGATGACGCAAGTCCCCGTCTTTACGCTGACATCACCGCCGGCAACCGTCACTACCGCAAGTACGACGGCAAAGTCAAGGAAGCGGCTCAGTCCGTGAACGACGCCTATCTGAAGGCCTACGGCGAGACACAGGGCGTTCAGTCCTACGGAGCCGTCACCGACTCCCTCATAGCCTGGTATCTTGCTCAGTAGCTTAGCCCTTGGCCTGACTGCCTACGTCAGACAGAGTCTCAATGGGAGCATCTTTACCGAAAACACTTTCGGCAATGTTCATGGCGTGGTCACTGCAGCGCTCCAGCTCTGATACCAGATCGGTGTAGAGAACGCCGCCTCTGGGATCGCAGATATTTGCGCGGAGACGCTCAATGTGGTGATCAGTGAGGATATCCTGAAGATCGTCGATGTGATCTTCAATGCTGTTTGCCTCTTCAAGGAAGGCAATGTCCTCTGTTTCGAAGATCTTGATGCAGAGTTTGATCATGCGGACAGCCTCGTCAGTCATGACCTTAAGATCGTCCAGAGCATCCTGGCTCAGGTGAGCCTTTTTGTCGCGTAGGAGTTGAGCATATTCTGCAATATTTTCAGCGTGATCCGCAATTCTTTCAAGGTCCGTGGCAACGGTGATGATAGAGTTGATCTCATCACTTTCACGCTCAGTTACTTCAAGGGAAGAGACCTTGACCAGATAAACGTTTATTTCGTGGTTCAGGAAGTTTATGGTGTCTTCCATGGTGAAGACCTTTGCCCATTCTTCCTCGTTCATCTTAAAGAAGCAGCCTATGGCTCTTTCAAAGTTTTCAACGCAGAGTTTACCGAAACGGACGACTTCTTTTCTTACCTGTGCAAGGGCAAGGGAAGCGGTGGTCAGCTTAGCGTTTTCATTGATGTAAATAAGCTTGGGTGCATAGTATTCTGCATCGGGTTCGTCGGGCATGATCTTCTCCGAGATCTTGGCAAGAGGCTTGACGAGGGGGAAGAGTACTACTGCGCTGATGACGTTGAAAATCAGGTGCAGGTTAGCGATCTGACGGCTGGGGTCAGGTGAGGTGCTTTCAATAAGGCTGATAAACTTAGGTGCAGCAAGTATGATGGCTATGAAGATCACAGCTGAAGCAAGCTTGGAAAGAACTTCCGCAAGGGTTGCTCTTCTTGCAGCGCGGTTAGCGGAGAAGGAGGACAGAACAACGGGGGCAACAGCGCCGACATTCATTCCCAGAACCATGTAGACGACGGAAGCAAGCCCGAAGCTTGCCCCTGCCCCTGCCACCAGGACCTGCAGAATACCCACAGAAGCGGAGCAGGACTGGATGACCAGAGTGAATATAACACCGAAGAGGAAGGACAGCAGCGGATTGCTGAAACGGTTGAGGAAGGCTAAAATGACGCCGCCTAATTCCATCATGTCGATAGCCTCACCCATAAGGTAAATGCCCAGGAACAGGAGGCCGAAGCCCAGTATGATCTCACCCACCTGTCTGCAGGTGCGGTTTCTGACGAATTTGTAAAGAATGTAGCCCGCAAAGAGTATCAGCGGGGCAAAGGGCTGAATGTTGAAGGCAATGATCTGTGAGGTAATGGTGGTACCGATAGCGGCGCCCAGCATTACGTACAGAGCCTGGACCAGGCCCATCAGCTGCGCATTGACGAAGCCGATTACCATGACCATGGTAGCGCCGGAACTCTGAATAATAGCTGTCATCAGCGCACCAACAACAACTGCATTTCCGCTTTTGGTCGTTAACTTTTGAAGTATGACTCTCAGGTTATCGCCGGCAGCCCTTTCAAGGCCGGCGCCCATGAAGTTGATTCCGAAAAGGAAGAGGCCAATGCCTCCCAGCAGCAAAAATACGTGATAAGCGTATTCCATTTATATCAATTTCTCCTTATTAAGTCAGCACTCCGAAAATTGGCCGATTTGACGTTATTATATCTCTTTTCACATAAGGTGTCATCATAAATCAATGCAAACCGACAGCTTAAGGGACAACTCGGACGACAAATTTACTTATAATTTCAGGGAATTCGTCCCTTTTGCCCAAATAATCCTTGATTTTTGCCAATATTCTGTGTATTATCTTTAGGTGGTCTATCGGGGTGTAGCGCAGTTGGTAGCGTGCTTGGTTCGGGACCAAGAGGCCCCGGGTTCGAATCCCGGCACTCCGACCAAA
>JAKSSR010000030.1 GCA_024402995.1 Clostridia bacterium
CGGAACGAAGGACATTGTTGCCCTCGCCTCTTATATGAGATGCGTAAATACCGTTGTAAGGCTTCATGGATCTTGCAAGTTCAGCCAGTTCTTCGATGTCGCCATAGACAGAAGGTGCATAGACCAGGCCGGTACTGAATCCCAGGAAGCCGGCTTCCATGGCGTCCTCGAGCATTTCCTTCATTACGTTCATCTGTTTTGCGTTGGCCCTGTCGCCGGAGTAACCCATGGCCTTGCCGCGAAGGGAACCATGGCCAACAAAAAAGGCGTAATTGGTGCCAAAACTCTGCTTTTCGGCGGCCGCCATGAATGAGGACGGTTTTGCCGAAATCTCAACGATCTTATCGAACTCTTCTTCAGAAAGGGAGGCTTTATAGCCGTCAAAAGCGCCTTCGTAATAGGGTGCGGGGGAATCACCGCACTGACCTGCGATTTGGGTGGTCACGCCCTGCTCCAGATAGTTGTAGCTGTTGCTGCCCGTAAATACACTCTCATCGCTGTGACTATGGTTGTCTATGAAGCCGGGAGTGACCTGACAGCCCTTTGCGTCAATGACCTTAGCAGCATCCTCCCCGATGGAGGGGGCTATTTTGACGATTTTGCCGTCTATTACAGCAAGGTCGGCATAATATGCGGAAGCACCGCTGCCGTCTACGATCTGGCCGTTTTTGATCAATATGTCGAACATGATTTACCTCGTGGCGTTAAGCTAAATTTTCTTATAAAAACAATTCCCTGTATCATTATAAACACTGACACAGGGGACTGCAAGAAAATAGGATGCCTATTCTCCGTTGATTTTATTCTATTTTTTCACCTTCAACCAAATGGCATGCAACCATGCGGCCGTCTGCCGTTCTCTTCAGTTCGGGAATCTCCTTGGTGCATTTTTCAGTGCACTTGGGGCAGCGTGTATGGAACAGGCAGCCTGAAGGAGGATTGACCGGACTGGGGATCTCGCCGGTGAGCATATCCTTGTCTTCCTTGCGTAGTTCGGGATCGGGAAGAGGAATAGCATCGAGGAGGAACTTGGTATAGGGGTGGAGAGGATTCTCGTAAACGTCCCTGGTAACGCCAAGCTCGCAGATCTTTCCGAGGAACATGACGCAGACACGGTCGGACAGATATCTGACGACGGAAAGGTCATGGGAGATGAACAGATGAGTGAGGTGGGTTTCCTTCTGGAGCTTTCCGAGCAGGTTCAGAACCTGAGCCTGAATGGAAACGTCCAGCGCAGAAACGGGTTCATCGCAGACGATGAGCTGAGGATTCAGTGCCAGAGCTCTTGCGATAGCAACTCTCTGACGCTGACCGCCGGAAAACTGGTGAGGATAACGGTCCATAAATTCGGGACGGATACCGCATCTGGAAAGCAGTTCTCTGACGCGCTTTTCGCGTTCTTCGTCGGAACCGTTGAACATGTTATGTGTTCTAAGGGGTTCTTCTACAATGCGTCTGATAGTCCATCTGGGGTTCAGAGACGCAAACGGATCCTGGAAGATCATCTGCATGCTCTTTCTCTGCTGACGGAGTTCCTCGTCGGAGAGCTTGCTCAGATCGGTACCATTGAAAACGACAGAACCTCTTGTGGGCTGGATAAGGTGAAGGATAAGTCTGCCGAGAGTGGACTTGCCGCAGCCTGATTCACCAACGAGAGCGAGGGTTTCGCCCTTATAGATGTCCAGGTTGACGTCGGTAACTGCGTGGACTACCTGCTTCTTGGAGTTCCACATGCTTGCCTGTGCCGCAAATTCCTTAGTGAGACCTCTTGCGCTTACCAGAATTTCTTTTTCATTACTCATAAGCTCCAACAACCTCCTTGTCGTACAGGCAGCAGCGAACCAGATGGCCACCGCCGATATCAATCAGTTCAGGCATCTTTTCGGTGCAGACACGCATGGTCTTTTCGCATCTGGGGCAGAATCTGCAACCGGAGGGCAGCTGCTGAAGATTGGGGACCATGCCTTTGATCGTATAAAGTTCATCCTTAGTATAAGTGATCTTGGGAATAGAGTTGAGCAGACCGAAGGTATAAGGATGGGAAGGATTCTTGAACAGTTCCTTGACGGGAGCTGCCTCCATGACCTTACCTGCGTACATGACGTAAACGTAATCGCAGAGTTCTGCGACAACGCCCAGGTTATGGGTGATCATCATAATGGACGTGCCGGTCTCATCACGAAGCTGACGCATCAGATGCAGGATCTGAGCTTCAATAGTTACGTCCAGAGCGGTGGTAGGCTCGTCTGCGATCATGAGCTTGGGCTTGCAGACCATTGCCATACCGATCATGACACGCTGGCGGAGACCGCCGGACAGCTGGTGGGGATAGCTGGAATAACGCTTTTCGGGTTCGGGAATACCGACCTTCTTGAAAATGTCGATAGTCATTCTCTTGGCTTCTTCCTTGGAAACGTCCTGATGAAGCATGATAGCTTCTGTGACCTGCTTACCTACGGTATAAACCGGGTTAAGAGAGGTCATGGGTTCCTGGAAGATCATGGAGATATCGTTGCCGCGGATTTCGCACATTTCCTTCTTGGTCTTGCCGACCAGATTTTCTCCGTCCAGGAGAATTTCGCCTTCGACAATGCGGCCGGGGTACTGGAGCAGCTGCATGACTGACATTGCGGTCATGGACTTGCCGCAGCCGGATTCCCCTACGATGCCGACGATAGTTGCCTTGGGGATAGTAATGTCAACGCCGTCAACGGCGGGTACGACACCGCGTCTTGTGAAGAAATGAGTCTTCATCCCTTTGATTTCAAGGGTGTTTTTCACATTGTTTTCCATCTGAATACCTCCCTTTTAATCCTTAAGAGTCGGGTCGATTGCATCTCTGAGACCGTCGCCCAGGAAGTTGAATGCAAGAACCATAATGAGCAGTGCAATACCGGGAGCCAGCGTTCCGACAGGCTGGCTTGCAAGGAATTCCTTCATCTTGAAGACCATTAGACCCCAGGAAGTTGAAGGCGGCTGAGCGCCGACGCCCAGGAAAGACAGGCTGGATTCTGAAAGAATGTTGGAAGGAACGTGCATGGTGAAGAGAACGATGAGGTGGGGCACGCAGTTGGGAAGAATGTGCTTGAAGATAATGGTTCTCTTCTTGACACCAATGGAGATAGCTGCTTCAACGAATTCCTTTTCCTTCAGCTGCAGAGTCTGAGCGCGGACGATACGAGCGGTACCGGCCCAGCTGATAATGGACAGCGCAACGAAGATGGTGAGCAGATTCTGACCGATGGTGTATGAAACGAGCATTGCGAACAGAATACTGGGGAATGCCAGACATACGTCTGCAAGTCTCATGATGATAAAGTCCACCTTACCGCCTGAGAAACCGGCGACCAGACCGAGGACGATACCTATACCCATGGAAATAATGGTCGGGACGAGACCGACTACAAGGGATACTCTGGAACCCATCATCAGACGGGAAAGAATATCTCTGCCGAATTCATCGGTTCCGAGGAGGTGTTCCGCGGTAGGTCCCTTGATTCTGTTGGGCAGATCGATTTCATAGGGATCGCATGGAATGATAAGGGGTGCAAATACTGCGATTAAAATAATGGCAATAATAACGATCAAAGATACCATGGCAACCTTGTTGCTCTTGAGCATGTTCTTGATCCTCTGCCACGTGGTGTCAAGTTCGGAGATTTCGGCAAGAGCATTGTCTTCGGTATACTGATAATTACCGTCGGCAGCGTTGATGCGTGCGGC
Source organism: Clostridia bacterium (assembly GCA_024402995.1). Lineage (GTDB taxonomy): Bacteria > Bacillota > Clostridia > Peptostreptococcales > Anaerovoracaceae > JAKSSR01. The sequence goes on from JAKSSR010000030.1 coordinate 3,724, forward strand.
TAAATCTCTTTGATATTGATCTTTTTCAAAGTTAGTCATACAAGCACCTCCCTATACTCTTACGCGCGGATCCAGGAAGGAATACATAATATCCGCAACCAGGTTACCGATCATGATCAAAGCAGTCGAGAAAATAATGGATCCCTGAAGGAGAGGGATGTCTCTTGTCTGCAGGGCGTTGACTGTCAGACGGCCGATACCGCCGATACCGAAAACGGTTTCGGTAATGGTAGCGCCGGAAAGCAGACCTGCGAACTGAATAGCCATGGTGGTAACAACAGGCATCATGGAGTTCTTAAGCGCGTGCTTATAGATAACGCCGCCTTCATTGAGACCCTTTGCTCTTGCAGTACGGATATAATCGTTGCGCATTGCTTCGAGCAGATTGGAACGGGTAAGTCTTGCGATTGATCCGGAAGAAGACCAGCCGAGAACGATTGCGGGCAGGATCATATGCTTCCAGGTTGTATATCCTGAAATGGGCAGCAGGTTCAGTTTATAGCCAAAAATAAACTGCAGCAGCATCGCAGCCCAGAATACGGGCATTGAAATGCCGCAAAGTGCAAAACCCATGCACAGTCGGTCGAAAATAGTGTTTTTCTTAACAGCTGAAACGATACCGGCGGGGATACCGACCAGCCATGCTACGAGAGCTGCAGAAACAGCCAATTTAACAGTGTTGGGGAAACTTTCGGAAATCAGGTCGATAACGGGACGGTTCTTCTTGTATGAATCGCCGAAGTCACCATGAAGGAAAACGTCGCGGATGTATCTTCCGAAACGAACAATCCACGGATCGTTGAGTCCCCACTTTTCAGTAAGTCTCTCTACAACGTCCGGTTTCAGTTTCTCGCCCATCATCTGTTCGATGGGATTTCCCGGAAGAACATTAAGCATCCAGAAAATAATCAAAACAACTGTAATCAGAACCGGTATGCAGATGAGCAGTCTTTTGAGAATGTATTTGAACATTACTATCTCCTCTTTTCGGTTTCTTTTATCAAATTAGGCGGCCGGGCTTTATGGCCCGACCGCCCAAGTATTGCATGATGTTACTCTATACTGAACTACTTGTTGAAGTTGAGAGTGTAGAAGCACATGCTGGACCAACCAGCCCAGTTCGGGGTGAAGGTTTCGGGGTTGACTCTGGTGGACAGAACGAAAACGTGCTGGAGGTGGAAGAGGGGTACCCAGACAGCGTCTTCATAAACAATCTGTTCTTCGAGTTCGGAGTAAAGCTTAAGTCTTGCTTCGGTGTCGGTCATGAATCTTGCTTCTTCGACCTTGTCCATAACTTCTTCGTTATTGTAGTTGAAGCCTCTCTTTACAGCGTTAGCGTGAGAGAAGAAGGTGTAGATGAAGTTATCGGGGTCATTGAAGTCTGCGGACCAGGAAGTCTGGTACATATCCATACCGCCCTGAGATCTGACGGAGGACCAGGTTGCATCGTCGACCTGAACGATTTCAGCGTCGATGTAGATCTGCTTCAGCATCTGCTGAACAGCTTCGTTGATGTTCAGAGTGGTGGAGCTTGCAGTGGAGCTCTGGGAGATTTCCAGATGGAGCATGTTGCTTTCGCTGTAGCCGGCCTGGGTCATGAGATCCTGAGCAGCAGCAACGTCATATTCGATTTCGGGCAGCTGAGAGTAGCCGACAACGCCGGGAGCCAGGATGGAGTTAGCAATAATGCCGGTGCCATAATAGAGGGAGTCGAGGAGAGCCTGACGGTCGATAACTCTCTGGATTGCCTTACGGACGAGAACGTTGTCAAGTCCTTCGACCTGCTGGTTGAGGCAGTAGTAATAGGTACCGAGTCTGGTGGTTTCTACAACCTGGGAACCGAGGGTTGCGTCAGCTCTGTAGGTGCCGATTGCTTCTCTGCAGTTGTCGAGGTCGAAGATATCGATGTCGCCGTTGTCAAACATCATCTTCATAGTGGAGGAGTCGCCGACGGTGAAGAGGACGATACCTTCAACGGTGGAGGGAGCTGCGTATTCAGGAACGCTGTCCTTCCAGTAGTTATTGTTTCTTACCAGGGTGATGTGGTCGTTGGTGACCCATTCGGTGACCTGGAAGGGGCCGGTGCCGATGGTGTATTCGGGTTCGACACCGAACTTGGAGTCGGTCTTGACGCCGCCTGCAGCTTCATCAGCGAGGTCGCAAGCCTTCTGGTTGTAAATAGCGCCGCCGGGAACTGCCAGGTTGGACAGGAACGGAGCATAGGGCTGTTCAAGGGTGTAAGAGAAAGTGTAATCATCGATAACCTTGAGACCTTCAATGCTGTCAGCTTCGCCATTGAGGTATTCGGATGCGCCAACGATCATATCGTAAACGTCAGTGTTAACGCAGTCTCTTTCGGGGTCCATCATACGGTAAACGGAGTATTCAACGTCGCTTGCCTTGAGTTCTTCGCCATTGTGGAAGAGAACGCCCTTACGGAGAGTAAAGGTATAGGTGAGACCGTCATCAGATACGGTCCAGGATTCTGCGAGAGCAGGGCTGATGGAAGCGTTGCCTTCATCATCGCAGGTGCTTTCTACGAGAGTATCATAGATGTTGAGGGGAACCATGTAATCGCCAGTGGTGAGCATGACGTCCAGGGTTGAGGGATCTTCGCTGTTGACATAGCGGAGATAGTTCTGCGGATAACCGTCAGTAAAAGTCTTTTCGGTGTTGTTTCCGCTGTTGGATTCAGATGTAGTAGTTCCTTCATCGGAACCGCCGCATGCAGCCAGGCCAAGAACCATGACCATGACCAGCAGCAGAGCAATAATCTTCTTACTCATTTTCTTTTCCTTTCAAAACAGTTACGTATACGCGCTCTTTGTAACGCGTACCGGCTTTTCAGATACCTTTGCTGACATGGACCGGTATCTGAACTTGCCACAAGAAATTTTACAACGCAGTTTTAATCATTGCAAGAAAAAAAGTTAAAAGAATTATCAGCTTTCACTATTATTTGCAGAATATTCATCTTTATGTATAATGAATAGTAGAAAAGGATTAAAAATATGAAGAAAAACAAGAAAATTGCCTTCTTTTTCATAGGCCAGTCGCCCCGACCGGATATGATGGAATACATATATAAAACCATTGGTTCAGAATACGGAATCTCCGAATACGGCGCCCTGGACGGGTTAAACGATGAAGAGATCGCAGTCCTTGCTCCTTCTGACGGAAAAGACACCCTTATCACTAAACTGAGGGACGGAAGACAGGTTTGCGTAGGAGAAGGCGCCGTGGAAAAACTTCTGGCGGAAAAGCTTCTGCAGGCCCAAGAAGATGGCGCCGACGCAGCCGCCATCATGTGTACGGGAGAGTTCGATCTGGAATGCAGCATCCCAGTCATCACGGCAGATGATGCCTTCCACAAGCTCCAGACTATTCCGGAAAACTGCAGAAAGATAGGCGTCATAGTGCCAAAAGCAGAACAGCAGGAAGTTTTCAGCACCTGTTACAAGACCTACGGACTTCCTGTTATCAGCGGAGCGGCCGATCCCTACGGATCCGATGAAACCATTGCTGCCGAAGCAAAGCGTCTTGCAAAGGAAGGGGCTGACATCATCTGCCTTGACTGCATGGGCTTTACTCCTGATCAGGCAGAAAAAGTTCGAATGGCCTGCGGCAAAGAAACAAGGGTGCCCAGAACAGAGATAATAAAAGCAATTAAGGAGATAATATGATACACATTACTGAAGAAATGGGGCTTAACGCCCTTTACGGCGGATGGCTTCTCGGCGGAGGCGGAGGCGGGACCCTTGCGGGAGGCAAGAACGTCCTCAAGGCAGCCCTTGAATGCGGCGGCTTTGACATATGTACCATTGATGAGCTGGACCCGGCAGTTACCGTCGTCACCGGTTCCCTGGTAGGTTCACCCTCCGCAGGACGTTCTGAAATCACTCCGGCTCACTGCGTCAGAGCCTACGAACTCTTTAAGAAAAATACCGACTGTGAAATAGGCGCTTTTATTTCCAACGAAGCCGGCGCTCACAGCATTACCAACGGATGGATTGCTGCAGCAGCCAACAAGGTCCCAATTATCGACGCAGCCTGCAACGGCAGAGCCCATCCCACGGGAGTCATGGGTGCCATGAGCCTGGATACCATTCCCGATTACCGTACCGCCCAGAGTGCCTGCGGCGGCAGCGGAAGGACTTACGTCGAGCTTTTCACAACAGGCGGGATCAACCAGACCTCCAGGCTGGTCCGCGAATCCTCCGTTCAGTGCGAGGGCTTCGTTTCCGTACTGAGAAACCCGGCCTGCGCAGCTTACGTCCGTGAAAACGCCGCCATCGGTGCCCTTACAAGATGCATGGAAATTGGCGCTGTTGTCAGAGAAAACGAAGGCAATGCGGAAAAAATGACAGCAGCCCTTTCCGAGAAATTCGGTCTTCAGGTCCTTGCAAAGGGCGAGACCAATTCCTTCACCCTTGAGTGCGTCGGCGGTTTTGACGTAGGCAGCGTAAAAATCGGACAGGATCACACCGTCACCTTCTGGAATGAATACTTGACCGCAGAAGAAAAAGGCAAGCGTCTGGGCACCTTCCCCGACCTTGTAACTCTTCTTGACGGTGAAACAGGCCTTCCCGTCTGCAGCGCAGAGGTCAAGGACGGCATGAACGTTATCTTAGTCTCCATTCCCAAGGACAAACTTCTCCTGGGAAGCACCATGAAGCAGAAAGAACTTTTCGAGGCCTGTGAAGTGGCCATCGGCAAAGCGCTCATCAAGTACAATTTTTAGAGGCAGAATATGATCAGACTTCCCTATGGGCACAGTTTTCTTGAAATAGACGAAAAAAACGCCAACGTTCTTCAGCTGAAGCAGCAGGGCCTGGATGACACCCATGGCGCATCCCTGGTAAAAGATGCCATGGCAAAGCCCTACGGCGGAAAGACTTTGGCGGAAATGGCAAAGGATTCAAAGCGCTGCACCCTTATAATCTCAGACCACACCCGTCCCGTTCCCAGCAAGGACATTATTCCGTCCATGCTGGAAGAACTTCGCTCAGGCAATCCGGATATAGACATTACCCTTCTCGTCGCCACCGGCTGTCACAGAGGCACTACGAAAAACGAACTTGCGGCAAAGCTGGGCGAGGACATAGTAAACAACGAAAAGATAGTGATCCACGATGCCGAAGACCAAAGCAGCAATGTGGATATCGGCGTTCTTCCCTCCGGTGCAAGACTGGTTCTGGACAAGCTTGCCGCAGATACCGACCTTCTCGTTTCCGAAGGCTTTATTGAGCCTCACTTCTTCGCAGGCTTTTCCGGCGGCCGGAAAAGCGTTCTCCCCGGCGTCTGCAGCAGAGTTACGGTCTTTGCCAATCACAACGGACAGTTTATCGCCAGCCCCTTTGCAAGAACGGGAGTTCTGGAGAACAACCCCATTCACAGAGACATGGCGGCAGCGGCAAAGATGGCCGGACTGGCCTACATAGTCAACGTTGTCATCAACGATGCTCATAACACTGTTGCGGCCTTTGCCGGAGATCCCTTCAGCGCCCACGAAGCCGGCTGCAGGTTTATCAGAGAAATCAGCAGCGTAAAGGCCGTCCCCGCAGACATAGTGGTCACGACCAACGGCGGCGCTCCTTTGGACCAGAACATTTATCAGTGCGTTAAGAGCATGACGGCGGCTGAAGCCAGCGCCAAAGACGGCGGAGTCATTATTATCTGCGCCGAATGCGCCGACGGTAACGGAGGAGATTACTTTGAGGCCCAGCTGAGAGACTGCGAAAACCCTGCTGAGCTTTTTGACGCATTTGCGGAAACGCCAGCAGATGAAACGGAGAAGGACCAGTGGCAGAGCCAGATCCTTGCCCGCATTCTCATGAATCATCCGGTCATTTTCGTCACACGTCCCCAGCTTCAAAAGACCATTGAGGACATGAAAATGATCTTCGCTTCGACAATAAAAGAAGCCCTCGACAAAGCGAGGGCTATACGCGGAGGATCCGCAAGTATTACCATAATTCCCAACGGGGTATCGGTTATCGTAGAACCTTAGATCCTTGCGACTCCGGTTTTTCTTGCAGCTTCGGCAACAGCGGCGGCAACAGCCTTGCCGACTCTGGGATCGAATGCCTTGGGAATGATATAATCAGCAGAAAGTTCTTCATCAGAGATGAGGTTTGCCAGTGCTTCGGCAGCGGCCAGCTTCATCTCTTCGTTTATTTCAGAAGCTCTTACGTCAAAGGTTCCGCGGAAAATTCCCGGGAAGGCCAGAACGTTGTTGATCTGGTTGGGATAGTCGGAACGACCGGTGGAAATGACCTTTGCTCCGCCTGCCTTTGCGTCATCGGGGAAAATCTCGGGAGTGGGGTTGGCGCACGCAAAGATGATAGCGTCCTTGTTCATGGTCTTGACCATTTCTGTGGTGACCATGCCGGGAGCGGAAACGCCGATAAAGACGTCAGCGCCTACCAGCATGTCTGCCAGGGAACCCTTGGCGCAGCTGAGGTTGGTCTGAGCGGCCATTTCCTCCTTGATCCAGTTAAGACCCTCGCGTCCCTTGTAAATGGAACCCTTGCGGTCGCACATGGTAATATTCTTGAAGCCGCAGGACAGAAGGAGCTTGACGATGGCGATAGCGGCAGCGCCTGCGCCGGAGGTGACGATCTTAACGTCTTCCTTCTTCTTTCCGACGACCTTGAGAGCGTTGATCAGACCGGCAAGTGTAATGACAGCGGTACCGTGCTGGTCGTCGTGGAAAATGGGGATATCGCAGCGTTCCTTCAGTTTTCTTTCGATTTCAAAGCATCTGGGAGCGGAAATGTCTTCCAGGTTGATGCCGCCGAAGGAACCGGAAATGTTGTAAACGGTGTCAACGAATTCATCTACGTCCTTGGTCTTTACACAGAGGGGGAAGGCGTCAACGCCGCCGAAAGCCTTGAAAAGGACACACTTTCCTTCCATGACGGGCATGCCTGCTTCGGGACCGATGTCGCCAAGGCCAAGAACTGCGGAACCGTCGGTAATGACGGCGCACATATTGTGACGGCGGGTAAGCTCATAGCTCTTTTCAATATCCTTCTGGATCTCCAGGCAGGGCTGAGCGACACCGGGAGTATATGCCAAAGACAAGTCATCCTTGCTTGCTACGGGCACGGTAGCCACGACCTCGATCTTGCCCTTCCACTCTTCGTGAAGTCTTAACGATTCTTTTGCGTAATCCATAATATTCTCCTATTATTGTATATTTATCAATTCTATGAGATAAACATACAATAAGTACGTTATTTATTCAAGTTTTATCTTTCCGGATTTTAAAGAAACCTTTGATATCAAGGATTTTCCCTTGCAAGCATATTTCCCTTGTGATAAGATTGAGTGTACGTTTGGAGAATTGCCATATGCAGCATGAAGATTATATGCGGGAGGCTCTCAAAGAAGCCCGTATAGCATACGAAATGAACGAGGTCCCCGTCGGGGCAATCATAGTTCAGGACGGCCGCATCGTCGGAAGAGGTCACAACACCACGGAAACGGCCAAAGACCCCTGCTGTCATGCGGAAATCAATGCCATACGCGACGCCGCAAGGAACCTGGGAGGGTGGAGACTTCCCCGCTGTTCCATGTACGTCACAGTTGAGCCCTGCTCAATGTGCAGCGGCGCCATAGTCCTGGCAAGGATCGAAGAACTCTACGTCGGTGCGACAGATCCTAAAGCAGGAGCCTGCGTATCCCTTTACAACATCGTAAACGACCAGAGACTTAACCACCGCGTCAATACCACCGTGGGGCTTCTGCAGGAAGAATGCAGCAATCTCATGAAGAGTTTTTTCAAAGCGAGACGCAGTAAAAAGATAAAGGAAACCCCGGAGGAAAAACAATGAAAAGAACAGCCGCCATACTCAGCTTACTTCTGATTCTGGCAATGGTACTCTGCCCCATGGCATACGCTGCCGGCGTAGAAGTCACCAAGGTCATCCCCGAAGACGGTGAAACAGGCAAACAGCCTCAGAACATGGCCGTCAAGGTTACATTCAGCGAGCAGATGGACGACCGCGAAAGCAACGCAAACCACTTCTCCATTAAAGACAGCGAAGGAAAAGATGTTCCTTTCCAAGTCGTTTACAGTGACAAATACCCCAACGAACTGTGGGTCGTTCTTGACGAAACTCTCCAGTCCAACATGGAATACACCTTTACTGCCGACAGCGGTCTTCAGACAGCAAGCGGAAGCCTCCTGGGCAAGGACTTTACTTCTACTTTCAAAACACGCAATACCAAGACTGACTCTCTCATCAGCATGGTCATGATGATCGGCATGATGGGCTTCATGTTCTTTGCAAGTTCCAAGGCAGCTAAAAAGCAGGCAGAGGAACAGGCCGCATCAGGCGGAACCGCCGTCAGAAAGCAGACTGAAAGCCTCAATCCTTACAAGATCGCCAAGGAAAAGGGCATCTCTCTGGAAGAAGCCAATGCTTATGTAGAAAAGCAGAAAGCAAAGATGGCCAAGGAAAACGAGCGTCTCGCTGCTGAAAAGGCAAAGAGAGACGAGGCTATGGCCGCCGAAATGGCAGAGATCCAGGCCCGTCTGGAAGCTGAAGAAGAAGCAGCCCGCAGGGCAAACAACTTCCGCGTCAAGGCTCCCGCTTCCATGGCAGCCAAGGGCTACAAGATCCCCAGAAGCGTTGTCAAGAAAAACAAGGCCAAGAGGGAAGAAGCCGCAAAGAAGGCCAAGAAGAAAAAGTAGTTAACAAAACTCCATACAGCCCGTCATGAGACGGGCATTACGCCCTCATAGTTAAACGGATATAACGGAGGTTTCCTAAACCTTTGTTCGTGGTTCGATTCCGCGTGGGGGTGCCATTATAAAATCAAGGATCTTATGATCCTTGATTTTTCTTTTGCTTTCATTGATTTTTAAGTCTTTATCGTCTATTGCTTATATACAATTTCTCCGCCGACTGCGGTCATTACCGGCTTTGCTTTGAGAATGGCCTCATCCGGGCATTCCAGAAGGTCGGTATCGAGCACTGTATAGTCAGCCAGATAGCCGGGAGCGATGAGGCCCTTCACATCCTCATCGTGAGTTTCGTAGGCTCCTGCTGCGGTATAGCAATAGAGCGCCTGCTGACGGGAGATTATCTGCTGAGGCAGGAAGGGACCATCGCCGTTGATGCTCTTCTGAGTGACGGCGCAGTACAGACCGCGCATGGGATTATAGTTCTCAACGGGACAGTCGGTGCCGAAGGAAGTGTGGACTCCGCTTTCGATGTAGGTACGCCATGCGTAGGAGGTCTCGGTGAGTTCGTCGCCGACGCGGTCTCTTACTATGTGCATGTCGTAATCTATGAAGACCGGCTGGACAAAGGCGGAAACATCCAGTTCCCTGAAGCGGCGCAGCTGCTCCGGAGTGGTGATCTGGCAGTGGACTATGCCGTGGCGGGGACGAAGATGAGGATAGGTCCTTCGGGCGTTTTCAATGGCGTTGAGGCACATTTCGATGGCGCCGTCGCCTATGGCGTGGATAATTGCCGCCATATTGTGGCGATGAGCCTGGAGCACCTGGTAATTCAGGGCCTCCTGAGTGTAAATGGGAATGCCCTGAGAACTTGGATCGTCGGCGTAGGGCTTGCGCATATAGGCAGTCCTTGCGCCAAGGGAGCCGTCGGCTAAGAGCTTTACGCAGGATATCTTGTAACTGCGGTTGCCGAAGGTATCATCGAGCCCTTCTTCATCGTAGAAACGGATGCAGTCTGCGGGAAGAGGCAGAAGCACCTGGTGAGCGTATCTCAGCCTGAGGAGGCCCTTTTCGCTGTCGTCTCTCAGAAGCCTCAGCAGTTCATATTCCTTGCCGGTGGGGATGTAAAGCATGTCGTCGGTCTGAACGCTGGTAATGCCTGCGGCAAAGAATTCCTTCTGGGTCTCCTCCATTTTATCTGCCAGCTGACGAATCCCAGGAGCGGGCATCATGCCCTTGACATCGTCGAAAAACTTTTCCTTTATGACGCCGTTGGGCTCACCGTTTTCATCGACCTCCACGTATGCGCCGTAGGAAGCCGCCGTCTGACGATTAAGACCTATAGCCTCCATTGCCTTGGAATTCAGAACACCGATGTGGAAGCAAGTGCGCATGACTATAATGGGATAATCTGCGGTAATACCGTCCAGGTCCCTGCAGTTGGGGAAGCGCTTCTCGTCTTCGAAAAAGTCCTGGTTCCAGCCTTCGCCGGAGACCCACAGACCTGATTCTTTGTCGTATTCATTGGAGTAAAAAGCCTTCATGCGGTCAAGGACCTCTTTAAGAGAGGTACTGCCGTAAAGACTTGCGCCGAACTTAGCCTTGACGTAGTGGAGATAATGCATGTGGCTGTCGTTGAAGCCGGGGACCATGAACTTTCCGTCCATATCCAGAATTTCATCGGGAGTTTCGGACCTGTCGGCAAACCACTGCATGGCGCCCTCTTCTGTTCCTGCGTATGCGAAATATTCACCTTCCACAACAGCCGCCGAAGCAAGGGGCTGAGCCGGGTTCATTGTTGCGATCTTTGCGTTTTTTATAATGTATGTCATTGTAATAACCTCCGGGATTTATTGTATTTTACCATAAAAAGTGTTAGCATAGCACGATAAGCCAATTCAGAAAACCAAAAGGAGTTTCAGATGGAAAGAATCATTACCAGTCTTCTCGAAACAGATGCCTACAAGTTCTCCATGGGGCAGGCAATTTACCACCAGTTCAGCGGCTACAAGACCACCTGGGCTTTCAAGTGCCGCAACAAGGATGTGCATTTTACCCCGGAGATGGTAAAGGAGATCAAGCATCAGATCAAGCTTTACTGCCAGCTTCGTTTTGACGAGGAAGAACTGGAATATATCAATAATATCAAGTGGATCAAAGGCTCCTACATCGAGTTCCTCCGCGTATGGCAGCCCTGCTTTGAGGATTTCGAGATCAGCACCGATGATCCTTGTGGGCTCAAGATCGAGACACGTGGGACCTGGCTCAATACCTCAATGTACGAGATCCCCACTCTTGCCATAGTCAACGAGGTCTATTTCCGCATGGCCTACGACTACGACGAGCTTTATGAAAGCTACAAGACCAGACTCAACGAAAAGATCAAGAGACTGGAATCCGGCGAGATCAATATCGGTTCCTTCAGTGAATTCGGTCTGAGACGCAGACTTTCCGCTGAAGCTCAGAATCTGGCCGTCAAGAAGCTCAAGGCAGCAAAGTTCCCGGGCTCCAGGTTCGTCGGTACCTCCAACGTCTACCTTGCAAAGAAGTACGGCGTCACCCCCGTCGGCACCATGGCCCACGAATGGATCATGTGCGTCGGCCAGGGAAACCAGAAGCATAACCCCGCATACTCCAACTGGTTTGCTCTTGACGCATGGGTCAAGGAATACGGTGTCCTCAACGGGACGGCCCTCACCGATACCATTACTACAGACTGCTTCCTCAAGGACTTCCAGCTGACCTTCGCCACCCTTTTCTCAGGCGTTCGTCACGACAGCGGAGATCCGGTCCAGTGGGGTGAAAACATGCTGGCTCATTACAAGGCTCTGGGCATTGATCCCAAGACCAAGACTCTCATGTTCTCCGACAGCCTGAACTTCGATAAGGCCGCCGCTCTCTATGAGCACTTCAAAGAAGAAAGCAAGGTCGCCTTCGGCATCGGCACCTTTATTTCCAACGACACCTGCGTTCCCGCACTGAACATAGTCATGAAGGTTATTCGCTGCAACGCAACAGACGTAGCCAAGCTTTCCGACGACAAGGGCAAGGGCATGTGCCGCAACGAGGAATACATAGCCTACCTCAACCGCTGCATTGACTGGCGCATGAATCACGCAGAATTCGAGAATAATTCTTTACACATCTAAACCGTGAAAACCATTCTGAATTTTATAAAACAAAACACCGTGACCAGTATTGCGGCTTTGGCAGCGCTGGTCACGAGCGTTATAGTGCCCCCCGACGCGGAATACCTGCACTATTTCGATCTGAAGACCCTCAGCTGTCTTTTCCTTACCCTGGCCGTCATCTGTGCTCTTAAAAACATCAAGTTCTTCAGCATAGTCGCCCAAAAGGTAGTCATGATGACAGGCAACCTGAGGATACTGACTCTGGCTCTGGTGTACATTACCTTCATCGGCTCCATGCTCATTGCCAACGACATGGCGCTGATCACCTTCCTGCCTCTGGGGTACTTTGCCCTGTCATCCACCCAAAATCATGATCACATGGCCTATGTTTTCATTCTGCAGAATATTTCGGCCAATCTGGGAGGTATGCTGACTCCCTTCGGAAACCCTCAGAACCTGTTCATTTACAGTTACTTCGGAGTACCTACGGGAGAGTTCATGGGCATTATGCTTCCGCCCTTCCTGCTGGCCATTGCCATGCTTACCGGCGCGTGTTTCCTTCTGAAGCCGGAGCCCCTGACCCTGAACGATCCGGCGGGTCACAGGCTTGAACCAAAGCGCACTGCCTTATATCTGGCGCTGTTTGCCTTCTCCCTGCTGATCGTGTTCCGCATTGTTCCGTACTGGGTCGGTCTGATCCTGATCCCGGCAGTCCTGTTTTTTGCGGACCGTAAGGCTCTGAGAAAGGTGGACTATCCCCTTCTTGCCACCTTTGCCCTTTTCTTTATTTTTTCGGGCAATATGGCCAGGATTCCCGCAGTCAACGATCTGGTCAGCGGCCTTCTTCAGCGCAGCACCCTGCTGGTTGCAGAAGCGTCCTGTCAGATCATTAGCAACGTTCCTTCCGCAATTCTTCTTTCCCGCTTTACGGGCAACTACAAGGAACTGCTTCTTGGGGTAAATATCGGCGGCACAGGAACTCTGATCTCTTCTCTTGCCAGCCTTATTACCTTTAACCATTTCAAGACCTTAAGGCCGGGCCACACAAAGCAGTACCTGGGGCTTTTCACCCTGCTCAACGTTATTTTCCTGGCAGTCATGACCGCAGCTGCATACTTTTTCTTCATTTAGGAGGCCAATATGCACCGAGTAATTACCATTGGACGCGAATTCGGAAGCGGAGGACGAGAGATCGGTGTAAAGCTGGCGGAACGGCTGAATATTCCGTTTTACGATAAGGAAATCGTTGCCATGGCTGCCGAAGCAGGCGGCCTTGACGAGGCTTTTATCGAGATGAACGAAGAAGGCGGCCACAGAGTCAATCGCAAGGGCGGAATCCGCCGCACCTCCCTGGCATCCTTCAATTATCACCCCTCTTTTTCCGACGGCATTTTCCTTCACCAGTGCGACGCTGTGAAAAAACTGGCCGCCCAGGGGCCCTGCGTAATAGTCGGACGCTGCTCAGATTACGTTCTTCGCTTTGACGGAAGCATCGATGTTTTCATTGCCGCAAGTATGCCCTTTAAGATCGCCAGAAAGCGCGCCATGGCACCGGAAAAGGCGGACTACACAGACGCTCAGATGGAAAAGTGGATCAGCGACGTCAACCACAGCCGCTGTAATTACTATGAACACTACACCGGCCGCAAGTGGGGACACATCCAGAACTACCACCTGTGCATCTTCTCCGACATGGTCGGTATCGACGGCTCCGTTGACACTATCCTGGCCTATCTGAACTCCGTTGAAGACAAGTAAAAACAGAGAAACACGAAATGCAGCTTGAATGAGTAAAAAAACGGGCTCACGGAGAAGCTAACTTCTCATCGTTAGATTTGGCATTAAAAAGCCCCGATGAAGAGGATCCATCAAATTCTTCTTCAACGAGGCTATTATTTTTCCGGGCAAATTTCGGACCCAATACCAGTTTTGATGCTATACTACCAGACTCCAAAAGCAGAAATCACCTATAACTGACTTTTGAGCAGTTTTATTGGGTAAAAGTCAGTCAAATTCTTCTTTTGGCACCCTGAAATGATCGTATAACCAGTCAGGTCATGACCTGATGCGTAAAAAGCTTAGGTTTTGCGCGAATTTGTTCCATAAAAAATACAGAGCAAGAGAAATTCACAAAAAAAGACTGACTTTTAGGGCAATTCTGCGCTTAAAAGTCAGTTTTTCGTGTTTTTCCTTAATTACTGTATCTAACAGAACACCTGCGATATGAAAACCCGGGCCATAAAACAGCGTTATTTCTGCATCATAAATGATGTATCGCTCATCCTTTTGATGATGTGCTTTCCCTCGTCACTTTCTATGAGGAAAGAAACACCGCCTGCCATGCCGAACATTTCAAATGAATCTATAGAAGTGACGTCAAGCCCGGCAAACATGGTATTGAGCACGCTCAGCAAATCACCGTGGGAAACGATGAGGATCAGTTGCTCTCCACCGCTCATGATCTCATCATAAAAGGGCTTGAGTCTGTTCCATTCATCGCGACGGCTTTCTGCATCGCTGAAAAGCCTGTCATCAACTGTTTTTTCATCTGTTTCACGGTTTTCTCTAAGCCATTTTACGGACTTCCCGCAGCATTTTCCCAAATTACGTTCTCTGAGCTCTTGTCTGTACATTGGCGTAACTTCCAAGGCCTCTGCGACAAGCTCTGCTGTCTGGGCTGCACGCTTCAAATCGGAAGAATACATCACAGCGCGGCGGTCTTTTATTATTTCCGCAAGATTTCTGCCGATATTCCGGGCTTGTGTTTTACCTTGCTCTGTCAATTCCCAGTCAGTCCAGGACCCTACCATACCATTTGTGTGGTGGGCCGACTGAGTATGTTGTATGGTGATTATAGTTTTCATTACAGTTTTCTTGCGCTATCCGGCAGAACATATTTCTTTCCCGCAAGCAAAGCCCCGAATACTGTCTCTGCGGTATTCTTCAAGTCCTCTTCCGCATGAAGGGCGATCTCCTCAAAACTGCCACGTTCGCCTGCGGTGGTGTAAATTTCGATGATGCCTTTGGTCAAAAGGCTGTCTGCGTCCTTGCCGGCCGAACCGCAAATGGCAATACAGGGCACTTTTGCCTTTGCGCAGTGAGCGCCTATGGTTCCCGGGACCTTGCCATAGGCTGATTGCCAGTCTATGCGGCCTTCGCCGGTTATTACATAATCTGCGTTTTTCAGTTCTTCATCAAATTTTGCCGCGGAAAGAAGCATCTCTGCTCCGGGCAGGAGCTTTGCGTCAAGCATTGCCCAAAGCATTGCGCCAAGTCCTCCGGCAGCTCCGCTTCCCGGTACTGTACTGACTTCTTTTCCGCAGAAATCCTCAAGCACTGAGGCATAATGGGTCATACCCTCTTCCAGGACCGCAAGCATGTCCCTGTCCGCGCCTTTCTGAGGCCCAAAGGTATATGTGGCTCCATTGGGGCCGAGAAGAGGATTGCTGACATCGCAGGCAACTGAAATATCAAGATCTAAAGTTGTTTCCGGAGCAAGGATCTTTGCTATTTTTCCTAGGTTGGCCGCAAGAGCCTCCACCGGCTGTCCTTCCTCATCCAGAAATTTGTACCCCAGAGCTGCAGCCATCCCTATGCCGCAGTCGTTGGTCGCACTTCCACCTATGCCCAGCAGGTTTTTTTTAACGCCTTGTTTTTTCGCGTCAAGCAGCATTTCTCCCACGCCATAAGTTGTAGCGTAAAGAGGGTTCCTGCTGTCGCCGGCCAGGGGAAGTCCTGCGGCCTGAGCCATTTCCATGATTGCGCTGCCGTCGGAAAGAATGCCGTAATAGGCATTGTGGCGGCCTGAAATGGGACTTGTCACTTCGACCCAGCGCTTTTCTCCGCCCAGAATGTTCAGATATGCGTTGGTTATCCCTTCTCC
>JAKSSR010000031.1 GCA_024402995.1 Clostridia bacterium
AAAGTGCGTATTGTGCGACTCTCGGCTCTTCAAGAAGATATCTCTGCTCTTCCTCGCTCCATTGGCAGTCATAATCTGAGAATTGCAGCGTGGCCGTATCGATACCGCCGTCAAAAATTATGTTTTCAAAGTGAAAGGTGTTTCTGCCGTCATCTGTCTTTGCGCCGGAAAGAATAAAACTTCCGTTCGTGAATACAGCCTTTCCGTCACTTTTCCCGCTTTTGACGGTAAGACTTTTATCCGCCTCAACACGCATGAGAGAATTGAAAATATTGCCCGACGGAGTAAAGTCAATATCTCCGACATATAGGGTATCTCCGTCTTTTGCCGCGCGGATCGCCGTTTTCAGGTCGGTAAACGAGGTGATCATATCCTTGCTTTCTCCGGCAAATACCGCGCCGGGTATGGCAGAGATCAACAGCGCAGCGATGAAAACCGGCAATATGACTCTTGCAAACGCCTTTTTGTTCAGTGCTTTTCCGGACATTTCAGATCCGCCTCCTCAAAACCGATTCCGTGTTCTCCGCATTAATCATAAAAGATGCCGAGCCTCATAATATGAATTGCTTTCTATTAAAGCATCATATCATAAATCATCAACTTTTTTAAGCACAGAGGCAATAAGAAAAGCAGCATGGCTTCAAAACGTGAAACCCTGCTGCTTTTTCATGTCACAGCTGAAATCAATATGCTGTGAAAAATACATCTTAGTCCGCGTACAAATATACGTCGGTTTCAGACGGGACTCTGCCGGTTTGCTCCATGCAAATCTTCAGATCATTTTGCCTCGACAATTCTCGGTGTGCTGTCTTTTTCACCGAAAGTATAGATGTTGCCATCAGCACCAAGCGCATACGCCATAGTACTTCCCGCATCAAGAACAGCTACATCGGTATACTTAGTACCGTCTGTTATCTGTACCGGCGATGCTGCAGGCGCACAAATCTTAAATGCATCAGAGCCCCATCCCCATATATTCCCATCTGTATCAATATAGAGTGTACCGTACATTGCCGGAACAATCATAGATACATTATCGGCAACCTTAGAAAACACTGTGAATGAACCGGATTCCTCAAAAGGATCAAGTCTTGATCCCTTGCCGCCTGAGATATAAAGTGTATTATTTGCATCGATTATATAAGTCGTATTGTTGCCAAAATAATATGTGCCCTTCGGAGCAGTATCGTTTGAAATTGCTTTCAGATCGAATGGTGTTACAGGAGCATCTGCGCTAAATGTCGGATCTATCTGATTTGCACTGTAACCCATGATCGTGCAGGGAGCGCCCCAGGCATAACGTGTACCGTCAGTATCAACAGCAACTGAAGCATAGCTGTTTCCTGTTGCAATATACTCAAACTTTACATCTGTTTCAACAAGAGTCGGAATTAGTATATTATCCCTGTCATCCCCGTTTGCTCTGAGTTTTGCAGGGCAATTACCATAACCCCACTGATAGAGGGAACCGTCCGTCGTTATAGCAAAAGCATTAAACCCATATGCTGCGACTGTTTTAACGCCATCGAATATCTTCTTCGGCGTATCACTGTCAGTTGTTGTGCCATCGCCAAGCTGCCCCGATTTGTTAGCGCCCCATGTCCAGAGTCCGCCATTCTCGTCAATGGCGCATTTGAGTCCGTTGCCCTCTGAGATATATGTAAACTTTGCAGAGTCACAGAAAAGCTTTAAATCATCCACAAGGCTGAAGCTCCAAATGCGCCCCTCAGTATCAAGGGCAATGCCCTTCTCGATCTGGGTAAACTTTACCTCGCTGTCATCAACAGTGGCATCAGTAGTTTCCGGGCTTTCCGTTTCAGCGCCGGGAGCAATGGTATTGGTCGTTTCTGAGCCTTCCTTTTCGGCATTATTTGAAACAACGGTACTCCCTACACCTTTATCTGCGCATGCAGAAAGAGCAAATACCATAATCAGAACTAAAAGAACGCTGATAAATTTTTTCATGATGTTGCCTCCTCACTTAAAATAATCCGCGATGTCAAGAAGCTGCCGTAGGGCGGCCGATAACAAAAATATAGTACTGCACCGTGTCCAGATTTGAGCGCATGAACTGCTCCGGCTCCTCCGATGTGAGCGCCGGTTCGTATTGATTACCTTTCCCAATCATTTTATACACTCCTTACCAGATTTATGTCAAGCTTGGATGAACTTTCCACAGTCTATCCCTTTGCGATGTACTGAATTTGCGTCCCAACGCATAGTCAAAGCCGATCATCATCTGTTTTTTTATCCGCGGCGATCCCGCGGGACCGGCGTAAACAAAGGAAAACGGTGCAACCCGATCGGATTGCACCGTGTCATACATGTTTTTAAACTATTTCACTGCTTTTTTGACAAGGGGAGCGATCTCCGCTGCCAGCAGGCCGCCTATAAGAGCGGTGACCAGCTGGGGCCAGGAGAAACCGGCGGAAATGACGGACATCTTGGCATCCGGAAGACCGAGAGTCGGAACCAGCAGCTTTGCTACCAGAAGGTACAGAACTGCGAACTTGCATACTGCGGCAGCACCGAGGCCGGCAAAGCGGTTCTTTCTGCCGAGGAAATGGATCAGCAGCACATAAACTGCGTTTGCCAGAGCAATGAAGGGCACGATCTGTATAAATGCCGGACCTATTCCAAGCAGAAATGCAAAGAACGGTGACAGAAGCGCAACTGTAAGTCCGCTTGCAGGACCGCAGCAAAGCACAGCCACTGCTAGAACCAGGTTAACGCAGCTTCCGGTAACAAACTGTCCAAAGGCCTTTGTCACAAGCTGAAGCCCCACCAGCAGTGCGAGAAGCACTGCTGTGCAGGCAACATAACGCGCTTTTTCGGATTTGGAGCTCATGTTACTTCTCGTCCTTTACGTAGCTTACGTGGAGCAGTTTATGAGCCTTTCTTGTGCCCATTTCGGCAAGCATGTTGGTAACTACGGGATTCTTTTCAGCACGCTTGAACGCGGCTTCGTCGTCCAGCTCGCGGAGACCGACGCCTCTGGCGATCTTGGAGGGCTTCAGGCCGTAGGGCTGTCCGCCGCCGCCGGCACAGCCGCCGACACAGGTCATGACTTCCACCAGATGATAGAACTTGCGTCCTTCTTCAACATCCTTGATGAGCTGCTTTACATTGACAAGTCCGTTGACGATAGCGATCTTCAGTTCGTCGTCACCGACCTGAACAGTAACTTCCTTGACGGGCTGATCTGCGCTCAGATTCATTTCCTTAATGGCTCTGATAGCGTTCTTGCTCTTGTCGGGATAGCAGTAACGCAGAACGGATTCGGCAACACCGCCGGTGACACCGTAAATAGTCGCCGCGCCTGAACCGAGACCGAAAGGCATATCGGGAGATTCATATTCCAGTTCGGGAAGCTGAATACCGGTTTCCTTGATCATGTCGATGATTTCACGGGAAGTAAGAACCAGGTCAACGTCGGGCTGACCGTCGTGCTTGAATTCATCGCGGCCTGCCTCCATCTTCTTTGCCGTGCAGGGCATGATGGCGATATGATAAGTTTCCCTGCCGTCCTGAGCATCCTTTTCAGCGTACTGATCGCGCAGGATAGCCGCGAACATTTCCATGGGAGACTTGCAGGTGGAGATATTCTTTAGATATTCGGGCTTGTTCAGTTCAAGGTACTTGACCCAGGCAGGGCAGCAGCTGGTGAACATGGGGAAAGGACCGTCGTTCTTAAGTCTCTTGAGGAACTCATTGGATTCTTCAATGGTGGTGAAGTCTGCGGCAAAGGTGGTATCGTAAACTTCGTCTACGCCCATGAGCTTCAGTGCGGTGCACATTCTGAAGAGAACATTTTCGCCTGCAGGAAGACCGAAGGCTTCGCCCACTGCCACACGGACAGCGGGTGCGATCTGAACGACAACTCTCTTCTTGGGATCATGGATCGCAGCCCAGGCTGCGCCGATCTGATCCTTGAGGGTGATGGCGCCGGTTCCGCAGACAGCGGTGCACTGACCGCAGCTGATGCACTTGGTATCAATGAGGTCGCGGTTGAATGCGGGCATAACACTGAGGTTGGAGCCTCTGAACGCGAAGTCGATGATGCCCTGGCCGGTCTGCTCCTCACAGACTCTTACACAGTCGCCGCAGAGAATACACTTATTGGGGTCTCTGACAATGGCAGGGCTGGTACGGTCGATGGCATAGCGCTGACGGGTATCCTGGAAGCGGACTCTGCGGATACCGAACTTCTGCGCAAGATCCTGCAGGTGGCACTGACCGCTCTTCTGGCAGGTGGTGCAGTTGCAGTCATGGGAAGCGAGGAGCAGCTCAAGTATCATTCTTCTGTGCTTGAGCAGTCTGGCGCTGTTGGTCTTGATGACCATGCCGTCTCTGGGTTCAAGGGAGCAGGATGCGTTGATCTTGCCCTTTTCGTCTTCTACTACGCACATTCTGCAGGCGCCGTAGACAGACAGATCTGAATAGTAGCAGAAGGTAGGAATTTCAATTCCGGCCTTTCTGATTACTGCGAGTACATTTTTTTCTCCGTCGAAGGCAACTCTCTGGCCGTCGATGATCATTGTTCCTTTTGCCATTGAATTATTCCTCCTTAATGGCGCCGAAGGCGCAGTTATTGACACAGGCATAGCACTTTACGCACTTGGTTGTATCGATCACGTGAGGCTTCTTGACCTGACCGCTGATTGCTTCAACGGGGCAGTTCTTGGCGCACTTGGTGCAGCCCTTGCACTTGTCGGGATCGATCTTGAGGACCTTGGGCGCAGCGTTGCAGTACGGGCAGTGCTTGTCAACAACGTGAGCCAGATATTCGTTGCGGAAATTGCGCAGAGTGCTCATGACGGGGTTGCAGGCTGCCTGACCGAGACCGCAGAGAGCAGTTTCGGTTATGGTCTGGGCAAGGCTTTCCAGCATGTCCAGATCTTCCAGGGTGCCTTCGTTATTGACTATGCGGGTGAGGATCTCAAGCATGCGCTTGGTGCCTTCTCTGCAGGGAACGCACTTGCCGCAGCTTTCGTTCTGGGTAAAGCTCATGAAGAAACGGGCGGTCTCTACCATGCAGGTGTTTTCGTCCATGACAACAAGTCCGCCGGAGCCGATAATGGCGCCGACCTTCTTGAGGGAGTCGAAATCGAGAGGAATATCCAGATGCTCTTCGGTGAGGCATCCGCCTGCCGGTCCGCCGATCTGAACAGCCTTGAATTTCTTGCCGTCCTTGATCCCGCCGCCGATGTCGAAAATGATCTTGCGCAGGGTGGTTCCCATGGGGACTTCAACCAGACCTGTGTTGACCACGTTGCCGGTAAGAGCAAAGGTCTTGGTTCCCGGGGACTTTTCGGTACCGTAGGATCTGTACCATTCTGCGCCGTTGAGGATGATTCCCGGAACGTTGGCGTAGGTTTCAACGTTATTGAGAACGGTAGGTCTTTCCCAGAGGCCCTTCTCGACGGTGCGGGGAGGCTTGACTCTGGGCATGCCGCGCTTGCCTTCGATGGAAGCGGTAAGTGCGCTGCCTTCGCCGCAGACAAAAGCGCCTGCGCCCTTGTTGATGTGGAGATGGAAATTGAAACCGCTGCCGAGAATGTCGTCGCCCAGGAGGCCTAATTCTTCAGCCTTTGCCATAGCGGTCTTGAGTCTTGCGACTGCAAGAGGATATTCTGCGCGGACGTAGATGTAGCCCTGAGATGCACCGGTCGCGATACCTGCGATGAGCATACCTTCAATGACACTATGGGGGTTGCCCTCCATAACGCCCTGATCCATGAATGCGCCGGGGTCACCTTCGTCGCCGTTGCAGACAACATACTTCTGACCTTCAGGCTGCTTGCGTACGCTTTCCCACTTCTTGCCGGTTGGGAAACCTGCGCCTCCGCGGCCGCGGAGACCGGAATCGCTGATGACCTTGCAGATCTCTGCGCCGTCCATTTCAAAGAGGGCCTTTTCAAATGCAGAGTAACCGCCGAGAGCCAGATACTCTGTCAGGTCTTCTGCGTCGCTCTTACCGCTGTTCTTAAGAACGAGACGTTCCTGACCCTTATAGAAGGGGATATCGTCGCGCTTTGCGTACTTCTTTCCGTTGAGGGTGTAGAGAAGACGCTCAATGACTTCGCCGCCAATAAGAGTCTTTTCAACGATTTCGGGAACATCTTCGGGCTTGACGCGGGTGTAGATGATTCCGAGGGGTTCGATTGCAAGCAGAGGGCCTATCTCGCAGAAGCCGTGGCATCCGCTCTTCTTGAGGTGGTAGCCGCCGTCCGCGTCATGATCAACATGATCCTTAAGCTCAACGGAGATGTTGATCTTCTTTGCCTCGCATTCTGCCTTGATGGCATCGTAGACCTTCATGGAACCGCTGGCAATGCAGCCGGTACCTGCGCATACCAGGACCTGGCGGACATCCTTGTCGCGGAGAGCTTTGGCGTTAGCGCAAAGCTTGTCAAACTGTTTTCTTGTAAGCTTAGCCATTTGCCTTTGCCTCCTTTTCACGAATTTCATTGATAATGGCAAGAGCAGATTCAGGGGTCTGCTTTGCGTAAACTTCGTCGTTAATAGTCATGGCAGGGGCAAGGGAGCAGGCGCCCAGACATGCGACGGTTTCCAGAGTGAAGAGACCGTCTGCGGAAGTCTTCTGCTTGCCGATCAGACCGAGATCATTGCGAAGGGCATCGTAGATGGGCTGGGACTTTCTGACATGGCATGCAGTACCGCAGCAGACCTTGATGATGTATTTGCCCTTTGCTTCCAGGGAGAAGTTCTCATAAAATGTTGCAACGCTGTATACCTTGGCGACGCCAATTTCCAGCTTTTCAGCGATCAGTTCGAGAACATCCCGGCTCAGATATTTGTACTTGGCCTGAATGTCCTGCATTATTGCGATGAGACTTTCGCGCCGGCAGTCGTAGCTGTCGACAACGGTCTCGGCAAAACGCAGCATTTCGGTGTTGTCTTTCATTGATAGGTTCTCCTTTTAAATATGTTAAACAGATATATTAATTACCGTTTTAAAACAAAAGAAAAACAACGCCTTAAGACGCTGCTTTTTCTTTCGATGCAAATTAATAATTATTCAAAAGATGCATAAAGGTGGCTTTTTTTGTATATTTCTTTGTGACTGAAGGAGTATATCATATGTATAAAATTTTTTCAACCCCCATTCCAGATGGTAAATATGAATATTTTAATGAAAAAGCACACCAAAGGGTTTAAAATGCAAAAATGAATAATATCAATGCCTTGTATGCAGGAATACGATAATAGAACAACGAAAAAAGGGCCGGAGCTTACGCTTCGGTCCTTTTGATACGATTGTTGTTTTGCTTATGCCAGCTTTGCCTGGAGTCTTTCTGCAATAGCGTCGAGGAACTCTTCGGAGTTGACAGCGTGTGCTTCAAAGCCCGGTTCTACGAGGCCGACAAGGTCCTTGGTCATGATGCCTGCATTGAGAGTATCGAAGCAAGCTGCTTCCAGGCTGTCAGCAAACTTTTCAAGATCTGCCAGACCGTCCAGCTGTGCTCTCTTTCTGAGAGCGCCGCTCCATGCGAAGATAGTTGCCATGGAGTTGGTGGAAGTCTTCTCACCGGCCAGGTGCTTGTAATAGTGCTTGGTAACGGTGCCGTGAGCTGCTTCGTATTCGGTGGTTCCGTCGGGAGCAACCAGAACGGAGGTCATCATTGCCAGGGAACCGAATGCGGTGGAGACCATGTCGCTCATGACGTCGCCGTCATAGTTCTTGCAAGCCCAGATGTAGCCGCCCTTGGAACGGATAACTCTTGCTACAGCGTCATCGATGAGGGTGTAGAAATAGGTCAGGCCCAGTTCTTCGAACTTTGCCTTGTAGTTTTCGAATTCCTGCTCGAAGACTACCTTGAACTGACCGTCGTAGATCTTAGCGATGGTGTCCTTGGTGGAGAACCAGAGGTCCTGCTTGGTGTCGATAGCATACTGGAAGCATGCCTTTGCGAAGGATCTGATGGACTTTTCCTTATTGTGAGCACCCTGCCATACTGCGGGGCCGTCGACCTTCTGAACTTCGAGGGTCTTTTCTTCGCCGCTTTCGCCCTTGAAGGTCATGGTGCAGACACCGGGTTCGGTGGTGTACATGTCAACACTCTTGTAAACGTCGCCATATGCGTGACGTGCGATGGTAATGGGCTTTTCCCAGTTCTTTACGACGGGCTTGATGCTGTCGATGATGATGGGGGTTCTGAATACAGTACCGTCGAGGATGGAACGGATGGTGCCGTTGGGGCTCTTCCACATTTCGGTGAGCTGGGGATATTCAACCATTCTCTGCTTGTTGGGGGTAATGGTCGCGCACTTGACGCCGACGCCGTACTTCTTGATAGCGTATGCAGCGTCCTTGGTGACCTGGTCCTTGGTGTCGTTTCTGTTGAGCAGTCCGAGGTCATAATATTCAGTCTTGAGGTCCACGAAGGGAAGGATGAGCTTATCCTTGATCATAGCCCAGAGAATTCTTGTCATTTCGTCGCCGTCGCATTCAACAAGCGGGGTGACCATCTTAATCTTGTCCATTTAAGTACTCCTTTCTATGCTTTTCCGTAACCGGCTGCGTAGTAGTTCATGAGGCAGCCTTCGGTGACGATGAGCTTTTCGTCGTCGGTGAGACCCTTGCATTCAAGCTTGAGGTCAGCAACAGTACCGTCCTTGCGGATGACCTTTGCGTCAAATTCTTCCTTGCCTTCCAGGATGCCCTTGCGGATGCCGGGGACAAAGATGAAGTCGCCGTCTTCATAATCGAACGGAGTATTTCTGTCCATGGTGAAGGGAACGATACCCCAGTTGATGCAGTTGGAACGGTATCTCTTGGTTGCGTATTCGTAGCAGACGTTAGCAAAGCCGCCGAGGACCTTCTGGCAGGATGCTGCCTGTTCTCTTGCGGAGCCGTCGCCGGGCTTCTTTGCGAAGATCGCGGAACCGAGAGTGGTCTTTGCCAGATCTCCGCCGACCTTTGCCAGTACTGCCATTGCTTCAGCGGGCTGACCGCCGGCAAGCTTTTCTTCCTCAAGAGCTCTTGCAGCCTTGGAACGTGCAACGTATTCGGGAACTCTTCTGGAGAGAGCAAACTCGGAGAGGCCGATGGGGTTGGATCTGTAGGAGGAAGTTTCGCCGGAGGGGATGAGTTCGTCGGTGGTGGTAACTTCGTCCTGAATTACTGCGCAGAGCTTGACCAGCATATCGTCTTCAAGCTTGGGCATTGCAGGCCAGTCCTTGATATTGGGACCGTAACGGAGTTCGAAGTCTGCGTCGGACTTGCCGTAGCCGTAGTAGCAGCGCTTCTCGTAAACGGAGCCGTCATAGTGGTATTCAAGCTGTTCTGCGGTGGGCAGATCGTATTCGATATCGGTTGCAGCAGTGAGGATACCGCCGTTTGCTGCGGTTGCTGCGATGGAACGTGCGTCCATGAGAGCGACAGCGGAGATCTGGCCGTTGCCGGGCTTGGAACCTTCGCGGTTTGCGAAGTTTCTGGTTGCGTGTCTGATGGACAGAGCGTTGTTTGCGGGGGTGTCGCCTGCGCCGAAGCAGGGGCCGCAGAATGCGGGCTTGATTACGCAGCCGGCTTCCATAAGAGTGGTGCTGGTGCCGTTCTTGGTAATTGCCAGAGCAATGGGTGTGGAGGAGGGATATACGCTCATATCGAAATATCCGTTGCCGATGCTCTTGCCCTTGAGGATCTGGGAAGCTTCAACGATGTTCTCGTACATACCGCCGGAGCAGCCTACGATGACGCCCTGGTCGCACTGGACCTTGCCGTCCTTGTTGATGTTTCTGCAGAGATCCATGGTGACCTTGCCGCCCAGCTGCTTGTTGCAGTCAGCTTCGATCTTCTTGAAGATTCCTTCGGGATCAGCCTGGAGTTCGTGAATGGTATAAGCCTTGGAGGGGTGGAAGGGCAGAGCGATCATGCACTCGACCTTGGACAGGTCAATGTGGACTACCATGTCGTAGTATGCGCCTTCGCCGGGCTTCATTTCCTTGTAATCAGCGGGTCTGCCTACGTTCTCGTAATACTTCTTTACGGTTTCGTCAGTAGTCCAGATGGAGGACAGGCAGGAAGTTTCGGTGGTCATGACGTCGATGCCGATACGAACGTCCTGAGAAAGGGTCGCAACGCCGGGGCCTACGAATTCGAGGACCTTGTTCTTGACATCAGCATTGGGGAAGGTTGCTGCTACGAGAGCGATAGCAACGTCCTGAGGACCTACGCCCTTGCGGAGCTTTCCGTCCAGATATACGCAGACGACCTGAGGTGCTGCAACATCATAAGTGTTTTCGAGGAGCTGCTTGACCAGTTCGCCGCCGCCTTCGCCTACGCCCATGGTGCCGTAGCAGCCGAAACGGGTGTGGGAATCAGAGCCGAGGATCATCTTGCCGCAGCCTGCCAGAGTTTCTCTTGCATACTGGTGAATGACAGCCTGATTGGGGGGTACATAGATTCCGCCGTATTTTCTTGCTGCGGAAAGACCGAATGCATGGTCATCTTCATTTATGGTTCCGCCGACAGCACAAAGGCTGTTGTGGCAGTTAGTCATTGCATAGGGAATGGGGAACTTCTTGAGACCGGAAGCCTTAGCAGTCTGAATGATACCGACGAAGGTAATGTCGTGGGAAATCAGAGCATCGAACTTGATCTGCATGTTCTTGGGATCCTTGCTTATGTCATGTGCTCTCAGCACCTGGTAAGCAATTGTTTTTTCTCTTGCGACTTCAGGAGCTTCAACTCCGGAGGCATCTTCTGCATAAACGACCTTGCCGTCTACCAGGTAAGCGCCCTTTTTAATTACTTCTACCATTTTTCCTCCTTATAACGGATGCAAAATAACAAATTACAGGATTGATTATAAACACAGATTCAGAATAAAACAAGCAGAAAACCTTGAAAAATCAAGGTTTTCGCAATGTTCTTGAATATTGATAACAACAGTATAATACGTTACCCGTATACCAATATACATTATTATTTTTTACCATCAGCGAAAATTCTTTTCCTTGATGTATTTCTCCTCTCTCTGTATAATTATTAAGTTGAGGTATCAAATATGAATAGAACTGAAATGAGAAATCCGGCCAGCATGCATCTCGATGAGATGAGCACCCTGGAAATGGTAAAACTGATCAACAATGAATACGGCAAGATCACCGCTGCCGTAGACGCGGCATCGGAAAAGATAGCCGAGGCCTGCGACGCAGTCAGCGCCACCGTAAAAAACGGAGGTCACGTATTCTACATAGGCGCAGGAACTTCCGGCCGCCTGGGCGTTCTGGACGCTTCCGAGATACCGCCCACCTTCGGGGCTGACCCCTCCCTTTTCGTCGGCGTCATTGCCGGAGGAGACAGCGCTCTGAGAAGATCCTCCGAAGGAGCCGAAGACATTGCCCGGTGGGGCGCCAACGATCTTATGGAGCGTGGCTTTGCCGCAGGGGATATTCTCGTGGGCATTTCTGCCTCCGGCGGTCCTGCCTACGTTCTTGGAGCCATGGAATACGCAAAGAGTCTGGGCGCAAAGACCATAAGCATCACCAACAATTTCGGCAGCAAAATGGAAGCGGCGGCTGATATTTCAGTAGTCGTGGACACAGGCGAAGAAGTTGTTACCGGCTCAACCAGAATGAAAGCGGGGACAGCGCAGAAAATCGTTCTCAATATCCTTTCAACAGTTGCCATGGTAGAAAACGGCAACGTCTGCGAGAACCTGATGATCAACCTCCAGCCTACCAATATCAAGCTTAGAGGCCGCATGATACGCATTGTCAAGGACCTGAGCGGAGTCGATGACGAAACCGCAGAAAAAATGCTGGACGAATCAGGTTGGAACATAAGAAAAGCAGTCGGAAAATAAATCATGATAATTGACAAAGTCAGACTCATAAACGGAGAACTCCGTTCAATACATATAAAAAACGGCACTATTTGTGCAATTAAAGAAGCGGGCTGTCCCCTTCCCAAAGACGAGGAATACTTTGACGCCGGCGGGCTTACAGCCATTCCCGGAATGATAGATGTCCACACCCACGGCATCATGGGCATAGACACTCTGGACTGCCGTCTGCCGGAGCTTGCTATGTCCTACGCAAAGGCGGGAACCACCACGGTTCTTCCCACAGCAAGCTGCGCGTCAAGGGAGACACTTCTTAAACTTACATCCTCACGTATCGACGTTGAAGGGGCCAACGTTCCCGGCTTCCATCTGGAAGGCCCCTACCTTTCAAAAGATAAGGCAGGAGCGCAGAACCCCCGGTACATAGCGGAACCCAATATTGACCAATTCCGCGAATACAAGAACGTCAAAATGATGACAGTAGCACCTGAGACCGATCCGGACTGTGATTTTATAAGGCAAGCTGCCGGAGAGACCATAATTTCCATAGGCCACACTACCTGCAGCTGCGATCAGGCCACTAAGGCCATTGAAGCAGGTGCCTCCTGCCTTACCCACACCTTCAACGCCATGCCGCCCATGCTCCACAGAGAACCGGGACCCATAGGCGCTGCGGTTGAGAAGCAGATCTACGTCCAGCTGATCTGCGATGGCATCCATATTGCCAGGCCCATCGTCCAGGCAGCCTTCCGCATGTTCCCGGGCCGGGTGGTCCTTATCAGCGACAGCCTCAGTCCTACAGGCCTTCCCGACGGCGACTACGTATGCGACGGCCTTGCGGTCACCGTCAAAAATGGCAGAGCAAGCCTGAAGGATAAAGAAGGGACCCTGGCAGGCAGCACCACCACCCTTCGCCCCTGCGTTAAAAAGGCTATTGAATTCGGGATCCCGAAGAAAACAGCCATTGATGCGGCGACCATGATCCCGGCCGAGCTGCTTGGATTAAAAAAAGGCATCATAGCCGAGGGCTACGACGCCGACATACTGCTTACTGATGGAAAACTGAACCTGAAAAATGTAATCATTTCCGGCAAGTTCATTTAAGTGGATACAATCCAATAGAATAAAGGCAGGACCCTTTCAAAGGTCCTGCCTTTTGTTTTATACCACGATAGGGGCAGGTCTTCCGAGAAGGAAGTAATGAATGTCCCTGCGGGGAAGATTGCAGTTTGTAGTATTGGGGTGGGGATAGAAATACTTATTTGTGAGCAGAACCGCTCCCACGTTGTACTTTATGCTGAACCAGATAGAAGTGCCTGTAAAGCCCGTGTGGCCGCAGCCTTCAGGGAAAGTGACAGTCTTGTCAAAGCCCAGCCCCCGCTGACAGATATCGGTCTCCATGGCGCGGATAAAGACAGATTTGTCAGTATTCATGTAATACTGGCAGAGTCTGACCAAAGCACCGGCGGAAGCGAATATTCCGGCATGACCGCTGGCTCCGCCCCAGAAATAGAAGGCATTGCCGTCGTTGCAGCCGCCCTTGACGGGGACTCCGTCGGGACGCCATCCGTCAAAGTTCAGATTACGCTCTTTGCACATCCTCTGCTCGATCTGGTTGCCGAAGCAGCTGGGAGCGCAGTTTTCAATATCCACGGGACCGTAGGCAATCTCATCACCGGTAATGGGCTTGATGTACTTGTCCAGGCCTTCTCTCAGACTGAGGCCGGAAATGTTGGAAAAGATCTGACCCATGAGCATGAAATTCAGGTCACTGTAGGCCATGCCCTCCTCTACAGGCGTGGAAGAAAGGACTCTTTCAAGAACTGTATAGAAGTCCCTGCCGTCGCTGTAAAAAGGAAACCAGGGTACTATTCCGGAAGTATGAGTCATAAGCTGCTCTACAGTAACGTCCTTAAGTCGCTCACAGGTAACAGGGCCGCACTTTCCCTGAGGCAGCAAAGGCAGGACCTTGTCGTCAGGAGTGAATTTGCCCTGATCCATGAGGAAAAGATTCATGGTAGTGCAGATTATTTTGCTCACAGACGCCATATCGTACCAGGTATCGGTATTTACGTCTCCCGTTGAGGCTGCGTAAAGCTCCCGGTCTTTATCAAAGACCTTGCAAACAGCAGAAGGAAAGAAGTCTTCTTTCCTGTATTTTTCAAGTATTTCGTCTATTCTTTCGTAGGATTCCATTAATCAGCTGCCCTTTCTCTCGCAAGGCCGGCAGCGCCTATGACCATAGGCTCTGTAGTGTAAATTACAGTCTGCTCCGCGGGTATATATCTGCGCAGGTACTTATTCAAGGCATCAGTCTCATTGCAGAGACCGCCTGCAATAACTACCGGTATATCGCCGCTGTCAAAGGGCCTTAACGCGGCCTCTATGAGCTCCGCCATGCCTTTGGCGTTGCGGTCAAGAATATCCCCTGCAGCGCCGTCCCCTTCTCTGTCTGCCTCAAACACAAGAGGCGCAAAGGAGGCGATAAGGGTCTTTCCTCCGCGGTAAATATCTGCAATGGCATTTCGTACAGGCATGCCCAGTTTCGCCTCGCAAAGGGGCAATAAAAGGGTCTCAGGCCCCATAGAATCCACCTGCTTAAGGCCAGCAATGAGAGCCTCACGGCCAAGATAAAAGCCGCTGCCTATGCTGTCCAGAAGATAGCCTAGGCCGCCGATCATTTTTCGATGACCATTGTGCAGCGAGCAAGCTACGGATCCGGTCCCGGCAATAAGTATCACAACTTCGTCACCGGCCAGCATTCTTGCCAGCTGAAGGGCATTCTCAAAGTCGCTGCCGCAGGAATGGGCAGCAAAACCCAGTTCCTCAAGACTGCGATTTATCTTCGCGGCATTGTCACCGCTGGCGGCTCCGGCAATTCCGGCGAATACGGAGATCTCTTTGCGGTCAAAGCCTTCGCACACGGTGCCGCAGCCTTCTGCGACTACTTTTACGCAGGCATCCATACCTATGTCGTTGGGATTGCAGGCTCCGAGAATGAGTTCCCGAAGTACCGCACCGTCGGAATCCTCAAGTCTGAAGGCTGTTTTAGTCCCGCCGCCGTCAATTCCGAGAAAAAACCCTATCACTGAAGTTCACCTCTGCAGGACGCGCACAATCCTTCTGCAATGAGGGAGCCGGCGCCCAGCTTTTCAGCAAGAGACTTCATCTCCTGGGTATACTCTTCGGGAATGTCGCTGACGCATCCGCAATGGGTACACCTGAAATGGAAATGGAAAAAGCGGGGATAGTCGAAACGGTCACCGCTGCTTCCTGATGTGATTTTAAGTATGTCGCCGTTATCTGCGAGCTGGTTCAGGTTGCGGTAGACCGTGCCCAGACTGATATCGGGAGCAGCCTTCTTTACCATGCCGTATAATTCGTCTGCCGTGGGATGACTGCAAACGCCTTTGAGAGTCTCAAGTATCAACTCTCTCTGCTTTGAGTATCTCATGCCTACCTCCGTTATTTCGGCTCTACTGTGAAGATCTCAGAGAAACCGGTTATTTCAAAGACTTCGAGAATAAGGCTGTTTACTCCAACGATCTTCATGGAGCCCTGCTTGATCATTACCTTCTGAGCCTTGAGAAGAACGCGGAGTCCTGCCGACGAAACATATTCCAACTGATTCATGTCAAAGATAAGCTGGCTGATCCCGGAAAGATCTCCCAACTGTTCCTGAAGCAGAGGAGCAGTTGCGGAATCAAGTCTTCCTTCAAGTTCAAATACCAACTTTTCACCGTTCTGAGTTTTATTGATTGTCATTTAACAGCCTCCGGGTTAAAAATACTTCTTAACGGTCAGAATATTTCTGCCATTGCTATAACTGTAATTGATTTCGTCAACACTCTGTTTGACCATGAAGACGCCCAGTCCTCCGATAGCTCTGTCTTCCAGGGCCATGCTGATGTCCGGATCTTCCTTCTCAAGGGGATTGTAGGGCATGCCCTTATCAGCGAAGATAAGCCTTACACCGTGGGGATCCTGAGTCTCTTCGATAATGATAGCCGCAATACCGGGCTTGCCTTCGTAGGCATAGTTGCAGATATTGCTGAATATTTCGTCGACAATGATATCGATTTTAAGCTTATCAGCCTGGGGGCATCCCATAACGTCCAGAGCGTCTTCAACAAAGTCTGTGACTTCGGGAATATCGTCCAGAGTTGCTTCTGTGAAGTTAAGTTCGCGACGCTCCATAGTGCCGTTGTACTGTATAGCGGTCATGGTTATGTCATCAAACTGAGGCGCGTCGCCTACGAACTTGTCAATGTCTCTGCGGACTATGGCGCACAGCTGCTCCATGCTGGTGTAGGAAGCTGTATTCAGGACTTCAAGGAGGCGGTCTTCTCCGTAAAGCTCATTACAGCTGTTGGTCGCTTCACTGACTCCGTCTGTGTAGAGGAAGATAGTGTCGCCCTTAGCAAAGTCCACGTTTGCCGTAAAGTAAGGAACTTCGTCCATACCTGCAAGTACCAGGCAGGGTTTAAGCTTGATGTACTCAAACTTGCCGCCGGCATGCTTTACAAGAGGAGGATTGTGGCCTGCGTTTATCATGGTCAAGGCGCCGGTCTTCAGGTTCATACGGCCCTGAAGGGCGGTCACGAACATGCCTACTCCCTCGTTTCCTTCGCAGAGACCATTGTTGGCCTTGTAGAAGACGTCCTCCATGGGAATACCGCTTTCGGTAAGGTTCTTCAGCATGGTCTTGGCCTTCATCATGAACATAGCCGCCGGAATCCCCTTGCCGGATACGTCTGCGACCAGGAAGTTGAGAGCCTCAATGCCGTCAAAGTTGGTAAGGTAGAAATCGTAGAAATCTCCGCCGACCTCCTTGGCCGGATCCATGGAAGAATAAATATCAAAGTCCCTGCGGTTGGGGAATGCGGGGAAAACGCTGGGAAGTGTCGATGCCTGAATGTTCTTTGCAAAGATCAGTTCTTCTTCGATGCGTTTTTCCGCCTGTCCTATAAAGTCTTTTAGTGTATTGACAGTAGAATTGATGTCATCGGACAGCTGGGCAAATTCCACGCTGTCACGGACGTCAACATTTTCGTCCAGATCGCCTGCGGTAATGCGGGCCAGGGAGCCATTGACTTTCTGCAGGCGCTCAAGTACCTGTTTTCTTATGAGAATGGCAACCAGAGCAAACAGCACGGCAAATACTAAGATCTCAAGGAAGGTATTGACGTAAAGTGCGGTGTCGCGCTCGCGGAGAGCCTCGCTCTTGTTCATGAAGGCTATTATGCGAAAGCCTTCCACCGAGCAGTAGCTTACGTAGGCTTCGTTTCCCTGAACCATGCTCACGAAGACTGTATGTTCTTCGTTGTTCTTCATATCCTCCAGGAGTTGGGAATTCCTGAGACTGTATTTCAGGAATTCGCGGGGACCGCTGAAGATCTTGTCGTTTTCATCAACGATGAGGACGACACCGGTTTCGCCAACGTGGCGGTTCTTGGTTATGTCGGCCACCTTTTCATTGAGCAGTTCGTTGAAATGATTTGAGTAATAACCTATTTGAAGGAAACCGTATTCGGTAGCCACTCCGGCATATTTGAAGAGAGTCTGGTCGTCATAGGTGATCTGGGTCACAGGCTGAACGTACTCGTTCTGTTCACCGAGGAGGACAAGGAAGGCTGCCGACTGTTCTCCCGCGTGCATGTCGAAACCGACAAATGAAGGATTGGTGCTGGCAAAGATGATGCCGCTGCCACTTACCATGTTGATTTCATCCACGGAATACAGGTCCATAAGTTCATCAAGAGAATCCTGCGCAGCGTTTTTCGCGATCTCGTGAGCCTTGGCCAGAATTTTGTCATCGACCACGTACTGGATGTCCATAGATACATCGGCAAGGCTGTACTCAAGCTCGGTTTCAATGGAATCTTTGGCAATGCCGTTCTGCAGAGAGAAGACAAAGCCGCTGGTAATTACAAAAGCAACGAAAACACAGATAAAGAGTCCCGCTTGAATGGAACGTTCAATACTGACACTTTCTTTTCTCGGTTTGATCCCTTCACCTGCAGCGAGAGAGATGGCTATGGCCGCAAGAGCTACGGCAAATCCATTAGCTGCAAGCATGTACTTGGTACATGTGTTGACCACCCCTGAAGCACGTTCAGCATCATTGAGGTTGGTAACAAAGACCATTATCAGATGGAAAGACTCCATAACTATGCCCGAGGCAAAAGCAAGGGGCCAGCCGGGACGCTTGTTATTAAATAAATTTTTTCTGATAATGGCAGCATATACTCCGGAAAGAGCCGTTGAAATGCTGCAGGCAAGTCTGGTAAAGGAGCCGGCTCCCCAGGCTACGGCCACCCATCGCTCAACACCGCCGATGACACCGGCTATTATTCCGGCAGGGCCACCGAAAAAAAGACCCGCGCAAAGGGGCGCCGCGTCGCGGCAGTTTACTATGGCGCCATCTATGGCAATGCCCCACTCCGTACCAAGTATGGCAACAGCGCCGAAGACAATACCGATTATGATCTGGCGTACCATACGGTCTATCTTGCCGAAAGCAGTCTTGTTTTCGAGAAGATAAAACAGCACCGATGCCAGGACCGGAACAAGTGATGCAATTAAAAGTTTCAATTCGGGATTCATATTAACCACCTTTAATAGCGATAATGATTATCAGTTAATTATACACTATAACGTTTTTAAGTAAAAGAAAAAACTGCAGGGTTTCTGCAGTTTTTTCCTGGTGCCCAGAACCGGAATCGAACCAGTGACACGGGGATTTTCAGTCCCCTGCTCTACCTACTGAGCTATCTGGGCATACAATGCGTATTATTTAAAAAATGGTGGGCCATCAGGGACTTGAACCCGGGACACGCCGGTTATGAGCCGGATGCTCTGACCAACTGAGCTAATGGCCCGCATGGTTTGCAGTATGATGGTCGGGGTGACAGGATTTGAACCTGCGGCCCACTGCTCCCAAAGCAGTTGCGCTACCAAACTGCGCTACACCCCGATGTAAAAACATGGCAGGGGCAGAAGGACTTGAACCCTCGGCACGCGGTTTTGGAGACCGCTGCTCTACCAACTGAGCTATACCCCTGCGTCTCCACATCTGGCGGCAGTTTAGACTGACCATCCTTGCCAAAAGGTATGGCGGGAAAGGAGGGATTCGAACCCTCGCACGCCTTACGACGTCTAACGGTTTAGCAAACCGTCCTCTTCAGCCACTTGAGTACTTCCCCAAATGCTTGAATGGTGTTTGTGATTACTTGGCGGAGAGGGTGGGATTCGAACCCACGGCCCATTGCTGAGTCACTGGTTTTCAAGACCAGCTCCATAAACCGCTCGGACACCTCTCCGTAGTAGATCCTACTAATTGGTGACCCATCCGAGACTCGAACTCGGGACACCTTGATTAAAAGTCAAGTGCTCTGCCACCTGAGCTAATGGGTCGTACATGGCTGGGGTAGCAGGATTTGAACCTACGAATGACGGAGTCAAAGTCCGTTGCCTTACCGCTTGGCTATACCCCAGTAAAAAGGAATTGGTGAGCCCAGGGGGATTCGAACCTCCGACACACGGTTTAGAAGACCGTTGCT
>JAKSSR010000032.1 GCA_024402995.1 Clostridia bacterium
ATCATCATCGTAGAGGATGTAAGAACAACTTTTGCAGATCTGCTGCAGAGCCTGTCTGTACAATTCTTCTTTGCTGCCAAAGCGCTGAGAAACAAGGCCTACCGCAACCTCCGCCCTGGATGCGATATCAGCGATCTTGGTACCGCTGTAGCCCTTGAGAGCAAATTCTTCGCAAGCGGCGTTAAGCATTTTTAAACTGCTGTTTTCTCTCTGCTGTTGTCTTGAAATTGCCATGTGACGTTCACCCGTTCATTGTTCCGTGATTCAATATTCACTATATACACATTCAGTTTATTACCCTCAAAAAAAAAATCAAGAGGCTCTTGCCTCTTGATTTATATTTTTTTTGTTTTTATCTATTTACTACTAAATATGACTCAAACTATCTCTCAACGATAAGAGCAGTGCCCATACCGCCACCGATGCACAGAGTTGCAAGACCGTACTTGCTGTCTCTCTTCATCATTTCATAGATCAGGGTGATGAGGATTCTTGCGCCGGAAGCTCCGATGGGGTGACCAAGAGCGATTGCGCCGCCGTTGACGTTCAGCTTTTCTTCGGGAATCTCAAGATCCTTGCCAACTGCCAGGGACTGAGCTGCGAAAGCTTCGTTAGCTTCGATGAGATCCATATCATTAATGGTCAGACCTGCCTTTGCCAGTGCCTTTCTGGATGCGGGGATGGGGCCGGTGCCCATGATGCTGGGATCTACGCCTGCGGAAGCATAGGACTTGATGGTGCAAAGCGGGGTGATGCCAAGTTCCTTGGCCTTGTCTGCGCTCATGACAACAAGAGCTGCGCCGCTGTCGTTAATACCGGAAGCATTAGCTGCAGTGACAACGCCGTCCTTCTTGAATGCGGGCTTCAGCTTTGCCATCTTTTCCATGGATGCGCCGAACTTGGGATATTCGTCAGTGTCGAATACGATGGGATCGCCCTTCTTCTGGGGGATAACTACGGGAACGATTTCATCCTTGAACTTGCCAGCCTTGATAGCTGCTTCTGCCTTCTGCTGAGACTTGAGGGAGAATTCATCCAGCTGTTCTCTGGTGAGGCCCCACTGTTCTGCAACGTTTTCAGCAGTGATACCCATGTGATAGTCATTGAATGCGTCCCAGAGGCCGTCCTTGATCATGACGTCGACCATCTTGGTGTCGCCCATTCTTGCACCCCAGCGAGTTGCGGGAACAACGTAAGGAGCATTGCTCATGCTTTCCATGCCGCCTGCGACAACGATTTCAGCGTCGCCAGCCTTGATCATCTGTGCTGCGAGAGCAACGGATCTGAGACCGGAACCGCAAACCTTATTGATGGTCATTGCGGGAACTTCAATGGGGAGTCCGGCAGCCAGTGCAACCTGTCTGGTTACGTTCTGGCCAAGGCCTGCCTGCAGAACGCAGCCCATGACGACTTCGTCGACCTGTTCGGGCTTAATGCCTGCTCTCTTGATAGCTTCCTTGACTGCAGTTGCGCCAAGGGTAACGGTAGCGGTGCTCTTAAGGGTGCCGCCGAAGCTGCCGATAGGTGTTCTTGCTGCAGCTGCGATAACAACATCTCTCATTGGAAAATACCTCCTATAAGTAAAACATTAATTAAAAATCATTTATGGGCCAAAGCCCGACAAGTCATTCTATACCGACTGCGGGATCTTTGCAAGAAAAGTTAATATTTTAACAATAATCAATCATTTCCGGTCATAATTTCAAGTATCTTTTCAAGCTCTTCCAGATACTTTCCATAGGAAGCCCAGTCGCCGTCCTTCTGTGCCGCGACTGCTTTATCGTAAGCATCCTGGGCCTTTACGGCCAGATCGCGGAGAGATTCATCGCCGCTGACAGGCTGAGAAGAAACGGACGTGTCAACTTCGGGAATAAAACTGCTTATGCCGCCCTCTTCCATGGCCTGAGCCGCAAGACGTCCTGCTTCAACAGGGAAAGCTTCTTTCAGAGGATCTCCCGCACCACTGCCAAAGAGGGAGTTGAGGCATTCTGCAAGAGTGGACTCATAAGCCACCTTGTCACCGTAGAACATGACAACTCGCTTAACTTCAGGCAGGCTTCCGGTAGAAGCTTCCAGGTAAATAGGTTCACAGTAGAGGAGAGAGTTTTCTACGGGAATGCAGAACATATTGCCCCTGCTGTAACGTGAACCGCTGTTGTTCCAAAGAGAGAATTCCTTTGAAATTTCAGCGTTCTGATTGATCTGAGCCTCGATCTGTGACGGCCCGTATATTATGCGATCCTTGGGCATTCTGTAGAGTATGAGCTGGCCATAGTTTTCTCCATCGCTTCTTGCGGTAAGAATGCCGGTAAGATTGGACTTGCCATTGGGGCAGTAGCTGATGGTGCTTACAAATTCAGCGTTTTCTTCACCGGGCAGCTTCATGATGAAATAGTTGGGAGTCATCTGGACAGTTTCCTGGCCGTACTGTTCGTCGGAGATCTGCCAAAGGTCCTCGCTCTGATAGAAGACGTCAACGTCGGTCATGTGATACTTCTCATAGACGTCAGCCTGAATATTAAAGAGAGCATTGGGATACTGCAGATGAGCTCTGAGACTTTCAGGCATCTGATCCATGGACTTGAAGAGTCCCGGATAGATCTTTGACAAGGTCAACGCAATAGGATCACTGTCGTCGACCAGGTAGAAGTCGGTAGTGCCGTTGTAGGCGTCAATAACTACCTTGACAGAGTTGCGGATATAATTCATGGGACTTGCCTTGCTCCAGGGCTCGGAGTAAGGATAATACTCGCTTACGGTATAGGCGTCGGCGATCCAGAAGACCCTGCCGTCTACGGTGACTACATAAGGATCGTCATCGTAGGTAAGGAAAGGAGCGATCTTCTGCATTCTGTCCGCAATGTTGCGGTAAATCAGAATGCGGGAATCGGAATTGACATTGGAAGAAATGAGGATCTTTATGCTGCGTTCCTTGAGGGCAAAGAGGCAGCGGCTGAAGAAACCAAGTTCTATACCGCCTTCCCCTTCGTACTCGCAGTAAACATTGCTTTCTCCGCTTGGATAGTCAAACTCGCTTTCGTCAGTACCGGTTATTACATAAGTATCAGTGCACTCACCGTAGTAAATCTCCGGACGGGTAATGGTGATCTCGGGAACTTCGGATACAGGAGGGATGCTCTCAATGAGCATTTCCGGCTGCCCGCTGGAGGTGACTCTGTCAACACGGGAGAGGGTCAGTCCGTAACCGTGGGTATACTTCAGATGCTTAATGAGCCAGGAATCGTCGATCTTACTCTGGTCGATCTCACGGGCGGAAAGGAAGCACTGGGTGTATTCTCCGTTGACATAGTAACGGTCCACGTCTACGTCATTGAAATTGTAGTATGAACGAATGGACTGTGTCTGGTTGTAGAACTGGGCCGCAGGCTCAAAGTCGTTGATGCGGATATTGGAGAAGGTCTCCATGTTGCTAACGACGTCATAGGCGTTCAGCTTGTTGTCCGGCTCCATATCTCGGATGGTAATGTCCTTCAGATTGTAGGCAAGACGGGTATATGTAATATTGTTGTCCAGGTACTTGTTTTCCTTGTCAAGTTCATCGGGAGAGACGATGAGACTTTGGACCGCAAGGGCTGCGCCGCTTCCGAGAAGACCGATGACTACCATGAGGGCGGGACCGGCCACGGCCAGTTTCCACTTGCGCTTGGAGATCGCAACGGGGACCAGAACCGCGGAAACCACAGCAAGGATGGCGATTATGGTGTACATTGGCATGGTTACGTTAATGTCCGTAAAGCCGGCCCCGTATGCCACACCGGTTCCGCTGTAAAGAAGTTCATAGCGTTCAAGGAAGAAATTGAAGCCTATGCTGATGAAAAACAGCACCGCAAGAATGGATACTTCTCTTGAAGCGACACTGAGGATTGCCGATGCCTTCTTCTTGAAGTCACTGCCGTCAGGAGACTGCTTCTGCTTGTTGACAGCGTTTTTGACAAGCTTTACGAAAACCCCTCTGGGCAGTCCGTCAGGACCGGGACTGTAGGGATCTTCACCTTCGGGAGGGATGTTGTAGTTTCCCGTGTCAGCTTCTGTAAATTCGGGTTTGGAAAGCCCCACCAGTATCCCGTGAAAGACAAAGGTAACAATAAACAGCAGGACTATAAGGCCGGTAGCCGCGTCATTGACGCCTTCCCAGAATTCCAGTTTAAAAACGTAAAAACTGATATCGTTGCCGAAAAGAGGATCGGCAATGCTGAAATCAGTGGAATTTGCCAGCTGCAGGATCTGGAACCACAGGGCAGGAATTATGGTCACCGTGAATATGGCGCCGAAAACAGCAGAAAGACCAAGGGCTATACGATTTACGGCCTTTACAGATTTTGCGTCTTTGAGGACCATTTCGTTCTTTTTAAGGAAGGACCTTTTTATGGCTGTAAGGAAGACCCACGCGACTAAGGCGGAAAGAACGAAGGAAGGGACTCCCAGCTTGATCTTGGTAAACAGTTCGGTAAAGAAAACCGAAACGTAACCCATTTCTTTAAACCACATCCAGTCAATAATGAAATCGCTGAGGGCATATACGGCCGCAAGGATAATGACAACTGCGGCTATTATTATGATTATGCTTTTATTTTTCTTTTCCATCTTCTTAAAAACAAACTCCGGACATTTGATCCGGAGTTTTTACATTATTTCTTAAACAATACGTTGAAACCATTGACTATGGTTGCCCAGAAGCTCTCAAGAGCGCCGACCACGTCTGTCTGTATATTTTCAAGGAACAGAGTAATTGTGCTTTCGGGAATAAATCTCTCCGCCATAAGCTTTGCGCCTTCAAAGAGAAGAACAAGGACAGCAATGA
This sequence comes from Clostridia bacterium, assembly GCA_024402995.1. GTDB lineage: Bacteria > Bacillota > Clostridia > Peptostreptococcales > Anaerovoracaceae > JAKSSR01. Next base: position 4,823 of record JAKSSR010000032.1, read on the forward strand.
TAATGAGCAGTTTGACGATCCAACTGCCACCCTTGCGGTAATCATCTTCGGAATAACCGTCAAAGGACTTTTCTTCCGGCTTTTCTTTCTTGGCAGCTTTCTCAGCCTTTTCAGCCTTTGCGGGCTTCTCAGTCTTTGCAGGCTTTTCGGTTTCAGCCGGCTTTTCAGTCTTTTCAGCTTTTTCAGTTCCTTCGGACTTCTGAGTCTTTGCGGGGACTTCAGACTTTACGTCTTCCGGCTTTTCGTTTTCGACAGGGGCTGCTGCGGAAGTCTTTTCGGCAGTAGCAGCCTTAAGTGCTTCTTCCTTCTTTTCTGCCAGTTCCTGCTTGATTTCCTCAGCCTTTCTGGATCCGATCACACCGACTTCTGCAGAGGGCTTGGTCACAGGCTTCAGAGAAGTACCGAAGTATTCTTCTCTTGCCTTGGCCATTTCTTCAAGGCGCTGCTTGCGCAGGGATCTCTGCTGACGGTCTAGTTCTGCGGCCTTGCGCATTTCATCGTTGACGGCAGATGCCACTTCGGCGGGAGATGCGACCTTCTTTTCGGGAACAGGCTGAACAGGTTCTTCAGGCTCTTCGAAATCGGGGATCTTGATGTCGTCGGCAAGAGGACGGACGGCGGAATTGCGGACAGCGTTCAGATTGATTCTGATGGTCTCATCGGAAACATCGTCTCTGCTCTTGGTACCGCTCATGAGCATAGTCTCAAAGGCAGACAGCTCCTCAGCCTGGATCTCCGCAGGCTTTGAGGGTATGGCTGCAGGATTGAAAACAGGAACTTCGTCTTCTTCAGTCCAGATACGGGTTGATCCAAGGCCTCCGGGTGCGGCAGAAGCAATAATGTCTTCAACCTTGATAACGCCTTCGTCATCATCTTCTTCAGGTTCTTCCTTAGGAAGAGGAGCATCTATGTTAAGGGATTTAAGTCTTGCGTACTCGGCATCGAGAAGTGCCTGGAACTCTTCATTTTTCTTGTTGAAAGTATAGAACCGTTCAGTTCTTGCCGGAGCAGGCTGAACTGCAGGTTCGGGGACAGCCACAGGCTCGGGAACGGCAACCGGTTCAGGAGCAGTGACAGGCTCGGGAACAACTACGGGTTCAGGCTCAGCTGCAGGTTCAGGAACGACCGCAGGTTCGGGCTCTTCGATAGGCTCAGAAACTGCCGCAGGTTCAAATTTGAATACCGGTTCAGGAACGGCTGCCGGTTCAGGTTCAGCGGCAGGCTGAGGAGCCGGTACCGTTTCTGCAGCGGGAACTTCCTTCTTAACCTCAGGCTCCAGCTGTGCAGTGATCCAGCTTTCATCTACGGGGACGTCATCCTCTTTCTTAAGATCATCACCGGATGGGAAGGAAGCGGGAGAAGATTCTTCACGCTTCATGTCCGGCATGCCCGGAATCTGACCGTCAGCGCGCTGCATGGCAATGGTATAAGGACCTGCCGGCTGCATGGGCTGGGTATATACAGGGACATACTGTACGGGTATCATCTGAGGCTGAACGCCGGGAACGGGCTGGGTATACCACATGGGTTCCGCAGAGGGGACAGGCTGCTGAGCAGGCATGGTCCATACCATGACCGGCTGAGGTGAAAGCATGGGCTGAGGCACCGACTGTCTGGGCTGTACGCAGGGCTGAGCAAAGGAAACAGGCTCCGGAGCAGGTTTTGCCGCAGGCTTGGGTTCAGTGGAAACAAAACCCTCCTGAGCGTCATCGCGCATAATGGTAACGGGACGGCGGCTTGCCATTGCAGCTGAGATCTGCTGATCTGCCTTTTCTGCATCAATTGTATGATGAACATTGAACTGGGGCCATGACATTTCAATATCCGCAGGCTTCTTGGGCTTGGGGAAATCAAAGGTGTTCCAGTTAAAGTCCATATCTTCAACGGGTCTTACGGGATTTCTGCGAACAGCCTGAGGCTCAGCATCTACGGGACTTCCGCAAGCGCCGCAGATCACACTGCCTTCAGCAAGTTCACTTCCGCATATCTTACATTTCATTTTTGGCCTCCGTTGGAAACAAACTATAATTCAAGTTATTATATAACAAAAAAAAATGTGCTTCAAGAAAAAATTCCGGCCCATTAATTCATGAGATTCATCAATTGTTTTTTGTCACGATAATGTATATTATAATGCTGATATTTATGCAAAACAATAGGAGGATCAAAATGATCGAAGCCAGAACCATAGACGCATTTACAGACGTTCCCTTTGGCGGAAACGCCGCGGGAGTTGCCCTTATTGAAGGAGACTATCCGGCGGACAGCGAGATGCTGGAAACCGCAAAATTCATGGGTTATTCAGAGACCGCCTTTGTTAAAAAGCTGGATGAGAGTACCATTCAGCTGCGCTATTTTACTCCTGCTGCGGAAGTAGATCTCTGCGGTCACGCAACAGTAGGGTCATTCTTCGGACTGTACAAATGGGGCATGATCGAAATCGGCAAACCCTATAAAGCCCTTACAAAAGCAGGAGAAATAAACGTCGACGTCAGCGAAAACGGAGTAGTCTGGATGGACATGGCAACGCCTGTAGACATGGGCGGGATGAACGACAAGGACACTGAGGCTCTTTATGCTATGTACGGCCTGAGCCTTAAAGACGCAGGAGAGCTGCGTCCCTACCTCATCAGCACAGGTCTGCCCGACATTATGATGCCCGTTGCAAGCCGTGAGATCCTGGCAAATCTCAAGCCTGATATGGACGCCATCAGCGCTATTTCCGAAAAGCTCCATGTAACCGGCGTCCACGTATTTACTCTTGACACCGATCCCAACGCAATGGAAGCGGCCACGGCTCACGCCCGCAACTTTGCTCCCCTTTACGACATTCCCGAAGAAGCGGCCACAGGGACCTCCAACGGCGCCCTCACCTATTATCTCTGGAAAAGGGGACTGATAAAGCCCGGAGAAGCAAACCTGGTAGTCCAGGGTGAAGCCATGGGACGTCCCTCCGATATACGCACAGTTCTTTACGAAGAAAATGGCAGCGTTAAGGTCCGCGTAGGCGGAAGAGCTGCCATCAGGTAACATATTTATGCCTATACTGTTTTTCTATTTTTTAAGCGGCAGGCCCCTTCTGATAGCCGCCGCCATAATACCCGCCATCTGGCTCCTGTCTTACGTTTACAAAATGGACAGACTGGAAAAAGAATCAAAGAGCATGCTCCTGAGCCTTGTGATTAAAGGCATTTTCGCGACCATAGTCGCCATAGTTCTTGAAACTGTGGGAGGATGGATAACGGACCTGCTATTTGAACCGGGAACCATTGCCTACAGTGCCTTCACCTATTTTGTGGTCGTGGCCTTTTCCGAGGAAGGAGCTAAGTATTTCTTCCTTAAGCGCAAGACCTGGAATGCTTACGAATTCAACTGTCAGTTTGACGGCATAGTCTACGCCTGCTTTGTGTCACTGGGTTTTGCCCTTTGGGAGAATGTAGGCTACGTTCTTCAGTTCGGCCTTGGCACAGCCCTGGTAAGAGCGGCCACTGCCGTTCCCGGACACGCCTGCTTCGGCGTATTTATGGGCGCCTGGTACGGAATGGCCAAAAGGCTTGAAAACAGCGGCAGACCATCAGCGTCAGCCCTGTGCCGCAAGCTGGCTCTCATAGTTCCGGCCCTCATTCACGGCTGCTATGATTTCATAGCCACCATTGAAGGCTCCAGCTTCATTTTCATCGCTTTCGTTGCCGTCATGTTCCTTGCGGCAAGGAGCGTCATCAAGAAAGAATCGGCCAAAGACCAGTATATTTAGTATTGTCCTTCACCCTTGAAGCCATGCACACCGTTTCGTTTCATCCAGGCGAGTTTGGCATCCATAAGGCTCTGCAGCGCATCGCTGCGTGAGCCTTTTATTTTTTCCAAAAGCTCCTGCATGTTGTATAGATCGTCATAGGTAAGATAGGGATAATCATGTCCCCCGTAAGTTCCCTTTGCGGAAATGGAATAGTGAAGATTATTGTCGCTTTTGATCCACTTTGAGGCTGTATTTTCCACAGCAAGTATCATTTTATCAGCAAGTTCATAGAGGTTATCATCTCCCAAAATTGCCGATGCCTTATACAAAACAGAGGCTTCCGCAAGCTGGTGATTCAAAGACGTATGAGTATGCTTACCGCCAGTGGGATTGAAGTAATCTTCAACGAACCATCCGCCTCCGGCAGTTTCCTGGTGGCGCTTTTCAGCGTGATCAAGGTAAAAGTCCAGATACTTTCTCAGAGGCTCAAGGATATTGGAGGCGTGGTCATAATTGTAAAGACGCATCCAGGTCTCCGCTAAATCGCTGTTGAACCGGGTATCGTAATAGCCGGCCCCGATATTGAAATCACCGGACAGCCAGGTACTCTCGTTAAGCTGGGGCATAAAACCGGCGCTGTTTTGCTGGCAGACAGCAGTATCGCCTATGATCATGCTGAGGATCTCACATCCGCGATAATATCCAAGGCCCGCGGCCATACTTTTCCCAAAGTAGCAGGAAGTATTTCGATAGAATACGTTTTCACCGGAAGGAATATAGGTCGAAGGACAAATAAAGTAATACCCGTCCCAGCACCAGCGACCGTCACCGTGAAGACCATGGCCCTTCATAAACAGGACCGGCCCGGGAGTTTTCCAATCGAAAAACTGCGAATCAGAGGCAATGGCCAGGTAATCGCAGACACATCCGGGATCAACGGCCCTGCTTACAAGCTGCAAACAGAAACCTCCTTCAACGCTGCAGACCTGAAGATAACCATCTTTTCCAGGCAGGTACTCAAGACAGTTGTTTTCACGAAGGCGGTACTCCTGAGGCAGTATAAACATGAATGCCTTATCCTTGTCATATACGTACGTGACACTTCCGTAATATTTTCCCGACGCCACGGAGGATACTTCCCACCGGCTTCCGTCAGTGGAGCGCACAACGGCGTCATTTCCCACAAAAGCGGTAAAAAGAACCATGGACTGACTGCTTCCGTCAACACGGCCCATAACTCCTCTGGTGCCGTCGTCAAAAGCGTAGACTCTTTCGCTGAGGCTGCCCGTATGTGATTCGTATATTTTAATTTTGTCGTTATCGGTTTCTATGGTCCGTGTCAACGTTTTTTCAGAGACTGAAGGATCAAGCAGATTCATTATGGTTATAACGCTCTGCTCCTTTGTAAAGCTTCCGGAAGGATCAAAACGGCCGGATCCCGTGCCGGCCATAATCCCTCTGTCCATGACCCACCATACAGCCTCCGCGGCCCATATTGACGTTTTGGCCGAGTCTGCTGTCGGATCAAGATACACAGGGACCTGAACGTCTGTTCCCAGGCACTCCGCTGCCTTGCGGAGAATGACAGCGGCCTGCTCTCTCGTCAGCAGTTTTTCAGGATAAAAAAGACCGTCTCCGAATCCGGATACGATGCCGAGAGACGCGCAGGTAATCACGTCTTCATCGTCGCAGTCAGGGAAAGCTTCCCCTTCTGCGGCATCGAAAAGTCCGGAAATGAGACGGCAAAAGTCAAGCCTTGTTACAGGTTCCTGCCAGCCGCAGCGAAGATCCTCGGGAACGAATCCCCTTTCAATGGCGTTATCGACAAAAGACTCAGCCCAATAGGATGGAATATCCCGGGCGTAGGAATCTGTTCCTGCTCCGAAAAATAGAAAAACAAAGCAGATACAGGCTGTAATTCTGCGTATCATGGCATTCTCCTGTAATATTTTTATTTTACAAAACGGTCGCGTATAAGTCCTGCCAAATAGAGGGATCCCATGGCAACGGTTGGCGTACCGAGGGATGCAGCCTTCTCAAGAGCTCCGTCGATATCTCCGCCGAAACTTTCCGCATCAGCTCCCTTTGCTCTGAGAACAGCAGCAAGTTCTTCTGCGGGAAGAGCTCTGGGACTGTCGGGAGTAAGGCAGATGAAGCGCTCAGCAAGAGGCAGGAGCATATCGGCCATCTGGTCGTAGTTTTTGTCTGACAGAATACCGAGAATAAACGTAAATCTGCATCCGGGCATAAGGTTTGCCAGGCTTCCTGAAAGAGCCTCAACGCACTGGGGATTATGTCCGCCGTCAAGAAGGAAAAGCGGTTCCCTTCTGAGAACTTCAAGGCGTGCCGGCCAGGTGACGTAACGGAGGCCTCGTCTTACGGCAAGCTCATCAATATCCCAGCCGCGGCGGCGAAGAGCCCCGATGATTTCAAGTACAACAGCGGCATTATTAAGCTGGTGACGGCCGAGGAGAGCCAGATCGTACTCAGTTCCCTTGTAGGCAAAGCGCTGGCCGTCAAGGCCTTCGCTGATGCTTTCAATGTGAGCAAAATCAAGGCAGGTAAGAGATACTCCCCTTTCCTTGCAGCACTGTTTTACAACTTCAGTGACCTCAGGAGCGCCGTCGTAGCATACAGCCTCGCAGCCGGTCTTGATGATTCCGGACTTGGTGAGGGCAATTTCTTCAAGAGTATTTCCCAGCCACTGTGTATGCTCCAGACCGATATTGGTAATAACGGCCACTTCGGGGGCTTCAATGGCGTTGGTACTGTCCAGTTCGCCGCCCATTCCAACCTCAAGAACTACGATATCGCATTTCTCTTCATAGAAATACTCCATGCCTATGGCCGTGACCAGCTCGAAATGAGTAGGACGGTCGTCCATGGCATCGGCTATTTTTGCCACACGCTCTGTAATTTCAACTAGGCGGTCATCGGGAATGCACTGGCCGTCAACCTGGATCCTTTCGTTGAATTTCTGAATATAAGGGGAAATATAAAGACCGGTCTTGTACCCTGCCTGACGGAGAATGGAGTGAGTCATGGCGCTGGTGCTTCCCTTACCGTTGCTTCCGGCAACGTGGACGAACTTCAGCTTTTTCTGCGGGTCGCCGAGAGCGGCCAGGAGAGTACGTGTGCGGGAGAGACCGAAATGAGTCGTGGTCCATCCGCGGTCTTCGATGTATTTTATTGCTTCGGTAATATTCATTAAATGACCTTCTTAACTGACTTGATTACGGCGGGCATCGCAAGTCCGAAAACTATTGACTCTCCAACAGCCGTAAGGATTCTTGGGATAAGCATTCCGAGCACTATGGCGGGATAATAATAACCGTAGATCTTACTGTCCAGATATATGACAGCGGAGTTCATGGCAGTGACCATAAGCCCGGTTATGAGGGTTACGATCAGTATGCCCCTGCGGCTCATTTTGTAGTCTTTTTTCTTTGCATAGATACCGCAGCCAAGGCCCAGGACCACGTAGGGCAGCATCCATAACAGGGTCGTGGCGCTGACTCCGTAGCGGAGAAGCTGGTAAACCAAGGTACCCACAAAACCTATAATAGCACCGTCTACGGGGCCGAATAAATAAGCTCCGAGAATGACGGGAAAACTTTCAAAAGTAATTTTTATTGCGCCAAGATCAATTGCCACGTAGCCGAGAACCGCGCACATGGCGGACAGCATGGCATCAATGGTCAGGCGCTTTGTTTCGGATGAGACTCTGCTCATACTAAAAACCTCCCTTCCATTGCCAAAGGACACTAAAGGGAGGCTTGACCTCGGTTCATTGGCAGCGGATGCGAAGCGGCATCGCGCATCTGCTTCGTCCGGCGACAACTTCCCATCCGCCGGCACTTAACGCGCCGCTTCTACTCTGACATTATTATTCTACACTATTTCAGTTTATTTTGCACACTTTTCGGCGGCCTCAATGAGATGAGAAGCCAGAATGCTGGTGGTTACGGAGCCTACGCCGCCGGGAACGGGGGTAATGGCCTTGACCACAGGCTCAACGGAAGCGAAATCAACGTCTCCGCAGAGCTTGCCTTCTGCGTCTACATTGATACCGACGTCTATGACAACCTGACCTTCTCTGACGAAATCAGAATCGACTACGCCGGCCTTGCCTGCGGCGACCACGAGAACGTCGGCCTTGCGGCAAATTTCAGCCATGCTGACGGTCTTAGTATGGCACATGGTAACAGTGGCGTTTTCCTTCTGAAGGAGCATGGAAACAGGCTTGCCTATGACCGGGCTTCTGCCTACGACTACGACGTTGGCGCCGGTGAGAATAACGCCGTAGTGCTTGAGGATCTCAATGCAGCTCTGAGCAGTGCAGGGAGCATAACCGTCGCCGGTTCCGAGAAAAACGGTGGCCATGGAAGAAGGAGTCATGGCGTCCATGTCCTTTTCAGGTGCCAGCAGCTTAACAGCCTCTGCCTCAGTCTCTTTATCAGCAAGAGGTCTGAACATAAGGCAGCCGTGAATGGCACTGTCCTCGTTTATCTTTCTGATCTCGCCCAGTATTTCTTCTTTGGAAGCGTTCTCCGCAAGAACAATATGTTTTATTTCAATGCCTGCTTTGGCACAGCGGCTGAAAATACCTTTCTCGTAGGAAAGATCGTCGGCCTTTTCACCGACTCTCAGAACGGCTAAAGTGGGGACAATGCCCTTTGCTTTGAGAGCGTCTGCTCTGTCCTTCAGATCCTGAGTGATCCCGGAGGCCACAGGGGCTCCTTTCAATAATTCTGCCATATATCTTCTCCGTTAATAGGTGTCGTACACAAAGTGGAATATTCCGTCGGCCATTGCGCAGTATTTTTCAAGCTTTTCATCCAGCTGAGCATTGATCTTTCCGGCATACTCCCTGTCCTTCATAAGCTTGGTATTGACCTTGACGTTGGCCGCAGCGCCAAGAAGAGCACCGCGGGCAAAAGCTGCGCCCGTAGCGGCATCGGAAAGCATGAGTTTAGAACCCTTGCGGGCAAACTGATCCTGCATTTCGATGACTTCGCAGCAAATGGTAAAGATCTCAATGGGAGCTGACGCGGCGAGACGGAGGCAGCGCTCCATTTCCTCATCTCTGCCGGGAGCATCCTTGGGAATACCGTAGGCCTTTGCAAGGGGGGAAAAGTTCTCGTCATCTTCGTCGATGAGTTCAAGAAGTCTGACGCGAAGCTGCTGGGCCCTTGCCATGAGAGTTCTCATATCCTCTTCAACATCGGCATATTTCTTCTTTCCGACGGTAAGCTCACCGACCATGTCGCCCAGAGCGACTGCAACAGCCCCAACGGCAGCGCAGGCTCCACCTCCTCCCGGAGCGGGAGCAGTGGAAGCAATAAGTTCTGTAAATTCTGTTACGCTTTTATCTCTTAACATAGTTTTTCCTCTTCGCAACATTATAACAAATCCGCCGGAAAATAAAACAGGGGAATGCTCTCATTTAAAGCATTCCCCGAATCTTTTTCCTGTTTCTTAGAACAATCCGGAAATCTTGCCGTTTGCGTCTACGTCGATTTTTTCTGCTGCGGGGACTTTGGGAAGTCCGGGCATGGTCATGATGTCGCCGGTGAGAGCAACGATGAAGCCTGCGCCTGCGGAGATCTTCAGATTTCTGACAGTTACGGTAAAGCCCTTGGGAGCGCCAAGAAGCTTGGGATTATCGGAGAAGGAGTACTGGGTCTTTGCCATGCAGATGGGACAATTGCCGAAGCCCAGTTCGGTCAGCTGCTTAGCCTGCTTCTTTGCGCCGTCGGTAAGCTGTACGCCGTCGGCGTGGTAGATCTTCTTGCAGATAGCTTCAAGCTTTTCTTCGATGGTACCTTCCAGTTCATAGGAGAAGGTGAAATTGTTGGGCTGTTCGCAAAGTCTGACAACTTCTTCAGCAAGCTTGACGGCGCCCTTGCCGCCGTCTGCCCAGTGAGTGGAGAGAACTGCATTTACGCCAAGATCCTTGCACATCTTTTCGACCATATCCAGTTCAGCCTGGGTATCGGTGGGGAAGGCGTTGATGGCGACTACGCAGGGAACGCCGTAAACGTCCTTGATGTTGGAAACATGCTGGAGCAGGTTGGGTATACCCTTTTCGAGAGCTTCAAGATTCTCATTGTTCAGGTCGGTCTTTGCTACGCCGCCATGATACTTGAGAGCTCTGACTGTTGCGACGATAACAACTGCGGAGGGAACCAGATTTGCCATTCTGCACTTGATGTCCAGGAACTTTTCAGCGCCGAGATCAGCAGCAAAGCCTGCTTCGGTAATGGTGTAGTCGGAAAGCTTGAGAGCCATTCTGGTTGCGGTTATGGAGTTGCAGCCGTGAGCGATATTTGCGAAGGGGCCGCCGTGAACAAATGCAGGAGTACCTTCGAGAGTCTGAACGAGATTGGGCTTGAGAGCATCCTTGAGGAGAGCTGCCATAGCGCCTTCGGCCTTAAGGTCGTGAGCGGTAACAGGCTGGCCCTGATAGGTGTAGCCGACGATGATCCTTCCGAGTCTTGCCTTAAGGTCGGTAATGTCGGAAGAGAGGCAGAAGACTGCCATGATCTCAGATGCTACGGTAATATCAAAACCGTCTTCTCTGGGTACGCCGTGAGCCTTGCCGCCCAGACCGTCGATGACATTTCTCAGCTGTCTGTCGTTCATATCAACGCAGCGCTTCCAGGTGATCTGCTTGGGATCGATGCCCAGAGCATTGCCCTGCTGAATGTGGTTGTCCAGCATTGCGGCAAGAAGGTTGTTTGCTGCACCGATAGCGTGGAAGTCACCGGTGAAATGGAGGTTGATATCCTCCATGGGAACTACCTGTGCGTGTCCGCCCCCTGCTGCGCCTCCCTTGATCCCGAAAACAGGTCCGAGAGAAGGCTCTCTGAGAGCCAGCATGGCGTTCTTTCCGATCTGACGTAGGCCGTCGGCCAGACCTACGGATGTTGTGGTCTTGCCTTCTCCTGCGGGAGTAGGGGTGATCGCAGTGACAAGAACGAGCTTGCCGTCGGCCTTGTCCTTCATCTCCTTGAGGAGATTGTAGTCGATCTTTGCCTTGTAGTTTCCGTACTGTTCAAGATATTCTTCGGGAACACCTGCGACCTTTGCGATCTCGGTGATCTTCTGCATTTTGCATTCCTGTGCGATTTCGATATCAGATTTATAGCTTGCCATTTTTCCTCCTCGGGTAATTTATATTAATAGCCTAAAGTTTCGTTGATGAGTACGACTTCCGTGTCGGTGCCTCTGCCCGGATGTCTGTGAATGGAAATGACGTTGCAGATGCATTCGGGGCTATTGCAGTCGTGACACTTTCCGTCTACTGCACAGGGTGTCTTGCGCTCAAGACGCTTGGCGTTCATAGGAGCCGCAATGTTTCTTGCACGCCACATGGCCTCCTCAAAAGAAGGAGCCAGTTTATTGCTTCCGACAACAAGGAACAGTCTGCTGTGGCCGAAAATAGTAGATGCTACGCGGTTTCCGGTACCGTCGATATTTATGATCTCACCGGTTTCGGAAAGACCGTTGACGGAACTTACGTAGGTCTCCGTAGTCATAGCCTTTTCGCGGATCTCATCTGCGTTTGCCCCTGCAGGAACGTTCCAGTGATCGTAGATGGTGTTGTGGGAACTGAGTTTTTCGAACATGCCCATCTGTCTGAGAGTCATGGAACCGCCGAAGCTTACGGTAGTACCGTCGATCTTGCCGTTGAGATACTCTGCAGCCTCTGCTCCTGTCTCAAAAACGCTGACTTTGAAACCTCTTCTCTCGAGAGCTTCCTTTACCTTTGTGAAATCCATAAAAGACCTCCTCGTTTATGTCATAGTGCTATCATACAATTTCATTTTTATGATAACAAGAAAAAACCTAAAATCAACTAATAATTTATATTTTATTTTTATAAATCATTCGAATTATATCGAACTATTTTCTATATTTTTGCATAAATCGTGCGGCTTTTTTCATAAAAAGAATGTGACATTGCAATAAATATATAGTATGATTAACTTGCTATGATTTGCTCTGGCGAACTGTTTTATTTTAAAGAAAGGCATAAAAATGAACACTTACACAGCGGTCAACTTCTTTGATCCATCCGTCTGGCAGAGCATTATGCTTGTCGGCATCCTCTTCGCGAGCCTCATACTTGCGAACATTCTCAAGGCACGTATTCCCTTTCTGGGCAAAATGCTCATCCCCAACGCCGTTTTAGGCGGCGTCATCCTGCTGATCATCTCAGGCCTGTGCTACGCATTCACAGGAACCTATCTCTTCAACATGGGTGCCTTCTCTGACGGGAGCGGCATCAACATCCTCGAAACCATCACATACCACTGCCTGGCCATAGGCTTCATAGCTATGACCCTTCGTCCCGGAGAAGATGGCAAGCGGAGCAAAAAGCGTACGACCGAGATCCTCAATACCGGCATCGCGACCATAGGGACCTACATGTTCCAGGCCATAGTCGGAATTGTCATTACCATGGTCTTTACCCTGTTCATAAAAGATCTGGCTCCCGGAAGCGGCATTCTCATGTGCTTCGGCTACGGCCAGGGCACAGGACAGGCTCTCAACATCGGAAAGAACTTCGATACGACCCTCGGGACCGGAAGTGTATACGCATCCATAGGTCTGGCTCTTGCAGCCCTGGGTTTCCTGTCCGCCTGCTTCCTCGGCGTTCCCTATCTGAACATTCTCCGCAAGCGCGGTCTCATTGATCCTGCGAAGAAGAACAGCGACGAAAAAGTCACTCTGAAGGAATTCCAGGGCCCCGACGAACCTCCTCTTAACGAATCCATTGACAAAATGACCGTTCAGATCGCTCTGGTCTTTGTCGTTTACATGGCGGCTTACGGAATGATGTACCTCATCGGCAACGTCATTATGGGCGGAGGCGGAATGATAGGCACCATTTACGGATTCAACTTCCTCTTCGGCGTCATTGCTGCAGTCCTCTACAAGAACCTCATCAAGTTCTTCAAAAGGAATCACGTCATGCACAGAGAATACTGCAACACGTTCCTTCTCAACAGGATAAGCGGCTTTGCCTTTGACCTCATGATAGTCTCCGGCGTCTGCGCCATTCAGATACACCTGCTGAAGAGCTTCATCGTTCCCATTCTCATTCTGGGACTGGCAGGCGCCGCAGTCACCTTCTACTATCAGCGCTTTGTCACCAGGCGTCTCTTCCCCGAGTATGAACATTTCCAGTTCCTTGCATTTTTCGGCATGCTGACCGGCACTGCTTCTACAGGAATGATCCTTCTCAGAGAAGCCGATCCTGATCTTAAGTCCCCGGTCTCCGAAAACCTGGTCTACCAGAATCTGCCAGCCATTGTGCTGGCAATCCCCCTGCTCTTCATCGCAAGCGCAATAACCAACGGAGCCGAGAGTTTCAGCACAGCCCTTACCATGCTGGTCATCATCGTCGCCATTTTCATAATACTTAACCTTGTTCTTTTCAGAAGCAAGATTTTTAAAAAGAAAGCCAAATAAGCAATGAATGTAACTAAAGGCGTCGGACGCCACCGTTTCGTATATCATTTCCTGCGCATCATCGCAGGCTGGGTACTGCGCATCATCACGGGCTTTTCCTATGACAGGTGCAGGATCAAAAGCAAGACCTTCCTCTGTCTGGCCAACCACACCATGGACATGGACCCTTTGCTCATGGTAATAGGAACACGCCGTCATATGCGCTTTGTTGCAAGCGCCAATATCATGCGCGGTTTTTCAGGAGGTCTTATCAAGTTTCTTGTGGATCCCATTCCCCGTCACAAGGGGGCAAGCGCCGACGACACTGTAGAACTCATAAAGGAGAATCTGCAGGCGGGCATCAGCGTAGGTATGTTCCCCGAAGGAAACAGATCGTGGAACGGAGAAAGCGGTTTCATTTCAATGCGCACGGCAAGGCTCGCTAAGGAAAGCGGGGCGTCTCTTGTGACCTACCGTATTACCGGGGGATATATGAGGACTCCGCGCTGGGGCACTAAGGCCCGCTTCGGCAAGACCCACGGCGCTGTGGTAAACGAATACACTCCCGAAATGCTCGCCGCCATGACGGAAGAACAGATCTACAATGCCATTAACCAAGATCTCTACGTCAACGCATACGAGGAACAGAGAAAGAATCCCGTTAAGTACCGCAGCAAGGCTCCCGCAGAATGTATCGAAAGCGTTCTCTACTGCTGTCCCAAGTGCGGCGCTCTCAGCAGCATAGACAGCAAGGGCAGCCGTTTCGCCTGCCGCTGCGGCCTGGAGGGTACAGTTGACGAATACGGTTTCCTCCACGGCAAAGACCTGCCCTACGACAATGTCCTCGACTGGGATAAAGCCCAGAAAGCATATATTCTGAAGAACGCAGAAAAATTCAGGGCAGACGGGGAGCCCCTGAGTCTGGATCCCCAGGCAACAGTGATCATCAAGGAAAACGGCGAGAGCCGAACTGTGGCAGAAAACGCCGCGGTCTTCCTCTACGGCGACCGCATCAGGATCCGGGATATTGCCGGAACCGACGAAAGTTTCCCCCTTGCCGACATCAGCAAACTTTCCGCCTTCAGAA
>JAKSSR010000033.1 GCA_024402995.1 Clostridia bacterium
TTCCGCCTTTTTCCTGCGGTTCTCTTCAAGGACCATGTCCTTGACCTTCATGAGGCGGATGGTGTTGGCGCGTTCGTTTTCGTCAAGCTTCATGGTGATATACTTAATGGCTTCCTCAGTCTGGGGGATCATTACGTACTCCAGAGCGTTGACGCGGCGGCGCGTCTTGTTTATTTCCTCAGCCATGAGCTGCGCTGATTTTTCAATCTGCGCAAGGCGGAGCATGTCCTGAAAAACACGGCCGAGGCCGTCGACTGCTACGTCCAACTCGCCGCTGGTGGCGGCAAAGCCGTAAGGATAGATGTCGGTTTCCTGCTGAGTCGCTGTCTCAAATTCGTAGATAGGGACTCGGACGGACATGATGTTCTTCGTATACATGCTCAGCGTAACACTCTGCTTCGGATACATGAGTGCCTGCCCAAGAGCCTCAGAGCTCATAAGCGCGGAAGCAACGGCAAAGGAAGCGTGCACTTCCTCCAGATCCTTTTCCACCTTGCTTCGCAGATCTCTTGCGTCGCGGACAGTTTCAAGGAACTGCTTCATCAGCTCGTCGCGCTTGTCCTTAAGGAGATGATGACCGCGCCTTGCAGTCTTCAGCTTGTTCTTAAGGCGGGTAAGCTCCATGCGGGTCGGGCTTACGTTTACTGTTGACATTAGCGAGCCTCCCCTCTATTTGGGCCAGTATTTTTCAATGTATTCGGGCTTGATTCTCTTCAGCTCGGACTTAGGCAGGATGGACAAAAGCTTCCAGCCCAGATCCAGAGTTTCCTGGATGGAGCGGTTCTCGTCATAACCCTGGTTGACGTACTGCTTTTCGAATTCATCTGCGAACTTTGCGTAAAGCAGGTCGGTGGGGGTCAGAGCGGATTCACCCAGAATGGACATGAGTTCCTTGTTGTCCTTACCTGTGGAGTAAGCGGCAAAGAGCTGGTTCATGGTGTTGGCGTGGTCTTCGCGGGTCTTTCCCGGTCCGATACCCTTGTCCTTCAGACGGGACAGGGAGGGCAGAACGTCTACGGGAGGATTGATGCTCTGGCGGTAGAGGGCACGGCTCAGAATGATCTGACCTTCGGTGATGTAGCCGGTAAGGTCGGGAATGGGGTGAGTCTTGTCGTCTTCGGGCATGGTCAGAATTGGGATAAGGGTAATGGAGCCCTTCTTGCCAAGCTGACGGCCTGCTCTCTCGTAGAGCTGGGCAAGGTCTGTGTAGAGGTAACCGGGGTAGCCGCGGCGTCCGGGAACTTCCTTCTTCGCAGCAGAGACCTCACGAAGAGCTTCTGCGTAGTTGGTAATATCGGTCATGATGACCAGAACATGCATATCCTTTTCGAAGGCAAGGTATTCAGCAGCGGTCAGGGCCATACGCGGAGTGGAAATACGTTCTACTGCCGGGTCGTTGGCCAGGTTGCTGAACATGACCGTACGGTCAATAGCACCGGTTCTGCGCAGCTCTTCTACGAAGAAGTTGGACTCTTCGAAGGTAATACCGATGGCGGCGAAGACTACTGCGAAATTGGAGGTGTCATCGCCGAGAACCTTTGCCTGACGTGCGATCTGGGCTGCCAGATTGGCGTGGGGAAGACCGGAGCCGGAGAAGATCGGCAGCTTCTGGCCTCTTACCAGAGTGTTCAGACCGTCGATGGTGGAAATGCCTGTCTGAATAAATTCATTGGGGTAGTCACGAGCCGCCGGGTTCATGGGCAGACCGTTGATGTCGCGGTATTCTTCGGCAAGAATGTCGGGACCTCCGTCAATGGGAGTGCCCATGCCGTTGAAAACGCGGCCCAGCATGTCGCCGGAAACGCCCAGCTGCAGGGGGTGACCAAGGAAACGTACCTTTGCGTCGACCAGGTTGATACCGGCGGAAGCTTCAAAGAGCTGAACAGTGGCAATGTCCTTGTTGATTTCAAGGACCTTACCTCTGCGGACGGTACCGTCGGAAAGTTCGATCTCTACCTGTTCGTCATAGGTAACGTTTTCGACCATTCTGACTATCATCAGAGGGCCGGAAATTTCTTCTATTGTCTTGTATTCTCTAATCATACTTTGACTCCTTCAAGTGCATCCGAATCACAGATCAGCGTTCTTATACCCGCTGCCTTTCAACAGAAAGGATCACTGTAGCATCCAGATTCTTAATCTGCTCTCTCATATCGGATGCCATCTTGTCGAAGGCTTCCTTATAGCTTTCTTCGGGTACTGATTTAGCACGGCCGATCTGTTCTCTGACGGGGATCTCGAAGAGCTTGGGAGTTTCGATTCCGCGCTTGATGGATTCACGGCAGAGGCTGTCATAATCGAGGATCAGACTGAGCATACGTGCCTGACGGTCGTAGTTGGAGTAGGTGTCGACATCCATGAAAGCGTTCTGCTGCAAGAAGTCTTCACGGATCATCTTGGCGACTTCCAGAGTCAGCTGGTCATCGGGGGACAGAGCGTCTTTACCGACCAGCTGGACGATTTCGTTAAGGGAGGCCTCCTGCTGGAGCATTGACATTGCCTTATCGCGCTGCGCCATGAAGCTGGGGCTCAGGTTGTTGTCAAACCAGGGTCTCAGAGTATCAGTGTACAGAGAGTAGGATGTGAGCCAGTTAATGGCGGGGAAGTGTCTCTTGTAAGCCAGGGACGAATCCAGTGCCCAGAAAACCTTGACGATTCTCATGGTAGACTGGGAAACAGGTTCGGAAAGGTCGCCGCCCGGGGGAGATACTGCGCCGACTGCGGTCAGTGAGCCTTTTCTCTCGTCGCTGCCCAAGCATTCAAAGCTTCCGGCACGTTCGTAGAACTGAGCAAGGCGGGATGCCAGGTAAGCGGGGTAGCCTTCTTCGCCGGGCATTTCTTCCAGACGACCGGACATCTCACGGAGGGCTTCTGCCCATCTGGAGGTGGAGTCTGCGATGACTGCTACGTCATAGCCCATGTCTCTGAAGTATTCTGCAATGGTGATGCCTGTATAGACGGAAGCTTCACGGGCTGCAACCGGCATGTCGGAGGTGTTGGCGATAAGAACGGTTCTCTTCATGAGGGACTCACCGGTTCTGGGGTCCTTCAATTCGGGGAACTCGCGGAGTACGTCGGTCATTTCGTTTCCGCGTTCACCGCAGCCGATGTAGATAACGATATCAACGTCTGCCCACTTTGCCAGCTGGTGCTGAACGACTGTCTTGCCGCTTCCGAAGGGGCCGGGAACAGCTGCGGTGCCTCCCTTGGCGATGGGGAACATGGTATCGATGATTCTCTGGCCTGTGCAAAGAGGCTTGACAGGCGGATATTTGGTTTCATAGGGACGTCCTACACGGACCGGCCACTTCTGCATCATGGTAAGGGGAACTTCAGTGCCGTCGTCCTTTTTCAGGATGGCGACGGTTTCGGTTACGTTGAAGTTACCGGTCTTGATGTCGGTAATGGTGCCGGAAAGTCTGGGCGGTACCATGATCTTATGAAGTACGACTGCGGTTTCCTGAACGGTACCGATGATATCACCGCCGACAACCTTGGTGCCGGGGATGACTGTGGGGTTGAATGCCCACTTCTTCTCGTGGTCGATGGGGTCTACTTCAATACCTCTGGTGATGTTGGCGCCTACGCGCTGAACGATCTTTTCCAGAGGACGCTGGATACCGTCGTAAATGCTTTCGATCATTCCCGGTCCCAGCTCAACGCTCATGGGAGCGCCGGTGGTGATAACTTCAGCTCCCGGTCCCAGACCGGAAGTTTCTTCGTAAACCTGAATGGAGGCGGTGTCGCCCTTCATTGTGAGGATTTCTCCGATAAGGTGCTGAGGACCTACACGGACAACGTCGGACATATTGGCATCTGCAAGGCCTTCTGCAATGACAAGGGGGCCTGATACTTTAACAATTCTTCCGCTCAAGGTGATAACCTTCTTTCTAAATTATTCCGGAGCCTACGGCTCTTTCTATTGCTTCGTTCATACTCTGCTTTCCTATTCCGAGACTGCCTTCGCGTCCGGGAATGAGGATGATGGCCGGAGTGGTTTCCTTCTTGTATTTCTCGATTATGTCGCCCAGATCTTTGGCAAGACTTTCGGTAAGGTAGATGATCGCACAATCTTCCTTTGCCAGTCTGGGAATGAGTTCTCTGGCCTCTGACTCACCCGCTACGGGGTAAGTATCCAGACCCAGAGCCTTAAAGCCCATGACCGACTCCCAGTCGCCTACGGCGGCTATTTTGTAATTGATTGCCATAATATCACCGCCTTACTCGTAACTTGCGCGGATCCTGCTCTTGATAGTTTCCGGGGAAAGACCGGCGGCCTTGCCCAGAAGGACTATTCGCAGGTTCTGATACTCGGTTTCTCTTGCGGAAAGATAAGCGATGAGCACTTCCTCTCCGAAGGGAACCAGACGGGCTGCCGACAGGTAACTCATTACGCCGTCGTCCACAAGTCTTTCGAAGTCCGTCAATGCGCCGTTATTGTCAATGACGGCGGCACCTTCACCGGCGGCAACTGCAAGAAGTGTGGGATGATAGATCTCCGCCAGGCCGCTGCCCTTGTTGGAGGCGACTGCAAAAAGCTCGTCGGGACCTACCATACCGCCCTCTACGAGGACCGTCTGGAGGAATTCGGGAGGCTTTCCCATGCGCAGGGTTCTTACCACGCTTCTCAGGTTGTAGGCATCCATCTGGAGTCTTACGTAGCCTTCGAGGAAGCTGCTTCCGACGCTCTGAGCTTCGTCCAGCATGTCCATAAAGGTGTAGCGGTCCAGAACGGTGTCCGCAAGCATGGGATCGCGGGTAGTCTGAAGGACCTCGCGGGTCTCGGGAATAGCCTGGGCAATAGTATGAGTCAGGGAAGAATAATCGTCCTTATCAATGGCTTCCTTCAGTTCTTCCGGAGTGAAGCGTCCGCCTCTGAGGAAGAAGGGTTCAGGGCTGATGCCCTTTTCGGCTGCCTTCAGTATTGCCTTGACGTTGTGATAGTCGTATTTGAGGGTAAAAATATCTACGTAGCGACTGTCCGGAGCGCCCTGGAAAATGTCTTCCAGAGTCGCCGCTCTCTCTGCTGCCAGAGCCGCATCCATTTCATCGGGATGAGCCGGATCCAGAGGAGGATAGCCGCATTCGGCGAGTATCTTGTCTCTCTCGTCTTTCGAATTTGAAGCCAGGATTTTTTCAAGACGCTCATCGGTGAGCAGCCTGGTTTCCATAGCCCTTATCCTTGCCGAGATCGCCAGATAATCGACGTCTCTGATTTGGTTTTTCACGGTTTTTTCCTCCGTTTAGAACAGCATCTCCGCCAGCTTTGCTGCGGTTTCCGCTCTGGAAAGACGGACAAGGGTCTCAAAAGCACAGTTGATAACGGTCTTGCCGGCATGGATGATGAAGCCGCCGCGGATGTCAGCAGGTTCAGCTGCTGCGGTAAAGGCCGTTCCAAGGTCGTTATTTGCCTTCAGGATAGCTTTTTTACCCAGTTCCGCATCTTTGGCTGCAAAGAGGACTTCGCCCTCTGAAACGCCTGTTTTTTCCATGAGTCCGGTGAGAACGTCTACGTATTTTTCCTGTGGCATGGAGCACAGTTTGTTGAGCGCCAGAGCGTAGACCTTATCGATCTCGTCCTGCTTGGCTGCCAGAAGGACCTTTCTGGATTCCATCTGAGCCAGGTTTTCCAGTCTGGAAAGACGTTCACTGGCTACGCGGTAGTTCTTGGAAGCAAGTTCCTTCTCTTCTTCCGCAATGCGCTCATCAAAGGATGATTTGATCCTGGCGGCATCCTTTTCCGCCGTCTTCAGCGTATCGTCAATCTCCATGCGTGCATCTTCTGCAATGCGCTGAGTGATTTTTTCGATTCCGTTCATTATATCGTCCTTTTTTACTTAGCCGATGTTGAGAAGCATGAGCAGGGATGCCAGCAGTGACAGAATTGCGTAGAATTCAACGGTAATGCAGAGAACCATGCCCTTTGACCAGTCATCCGGTTTCTTAGCAAGCAAGTTGATGGAACCTGCGGCGACTCTGCCCTGAGCGATAGCGGAAATGCAGCCGCCGATAGCAATAGGCAGGCATGCTACAAAGTAACGGAGACCAAGGTCAGTAGAAAGACCGGAGATAGTTCCGTCGAGGAGACCCATACGCATCATGCACATAAATCCGGCTACCAGACCGTACAGGCCCTGGGTACCGGGAATAACCTGAAGGATCATGACCTTACCGAACTTGGACGGGTCCTGAGAAAGAAGACCTGTACCTGCTTCACCAACGATACCGGTACCTTTAGCAGATCCGATACCTGCAAGGCATACTGCAAGTCCTGCACCGAGCATTCCGATTGCTGCGCCACTGGTGATTCCTAAAATTCCCATACTAAATTCCTCCTTAAAGCTTATTTAATATCTACGTATTTTGTATCGAATGCGATAGGACGGAAGGGTTTGCCGCCGTCTTCATAAAACTTACCGAAAAATTCAAGACACTGAAGTCTCTGGTCATGGACATAGCAGCCTAAGAGGTTGAGCGCAAAGTTCAGTGCGTTGCCAACCAGTGAAATGATCACGAAGGGAACTACGCCGCCGGGGATGCTGCCCAGAGTGTTGAATACGGAAGCGATTACGCTGCCTGCCAGCATCAGGGCCATGAGTCTTGAATAAGAGAGGATGTCGCCGAAAAATCCGGTAACATTCGTATAAATTGAGGAAAATACTGCCGTGACCTTGCCGAAGCCCTTGGCTTCCCATCCGGAGCCTACAACGACCATTGCGATGGCGATGTAGAGGACGATGTTGGTCACCTTGAGTATCATGAGACCGAGTCCGGCGAATACTATCCACCAGGTCACCTCGTTCCACAGGATGCTCATATATTCCTTGCGGCGGTACTTTATGACCGCGCTGATCACCATGCCTGTTATGACGTGGACAAAGCCCAGAGCCATACCGCCTACGAGAATGACTATCGTATCGTTGAGGGGTGTGAACAGGTGAGGCAGATCGAAGGTGGATTCCGGATTGATGATCCTGCAGAGCTGCGGGATAAAGTCACCCAGGAAGCCGCCGGTGATAGCACCCATTATGAAGGTACTGATACCGCAGTAGAACATGAGACCGAAGAGATGGCCTGCCGTTCCTTTTGGCGCAAATTTCTTTTTTACGATGAGGCCTATGAGTATCATCAGGAGACCGTAACCCATGTCCGCCATCATTATTCCGTAGAAGAGAATAAAGAACGGTGCCATCAGGGGGTTGGGGTCTACGTTGTTGTACCTTGGCAGTGAGTACATTTCGGTGACCATGCTCAGAGGCTTGGTCAGCCAGTTGTTCTTCAGTTTGACGGGGACGTCGCCCATTTCTTCTTCCAGGGGATCTCTGGTTTCCCAGGCCGCTCCCCATTCGTCAAGGAACTTGATCACCTTATCTTCTTCTTCGGCAGGTATCCAGCCTTCGAAGCAGACCACGTTGCCGTTGGTAAGAAGCTTTTCCTGGTTTTTCTGAACGTAGCTTTCAACCAGGAGCCTGTCGGAAAGTATCTTCAGATCAGGAGTCTCTTCTACTTCAACTGCGATCTTTTCCATATTAGTCTTTTGATCGACCCGGTTTTTCTTTAATGCAGCCTTCAGTTCAAGGAGGTTTTCCCTGGGGGTCCCGGTCATGTCCGGGAAGGTACTGACTCCGAATCCGTAGGGACGCATGATCTCTACGACCTGCTGTTTGTCTTCTTTATGGCATATTACTATGCCGTATTTCTGCTGCTGATCTTCGCTGAGTTCCTGATAGTAAGCTCCTATCTCCGAAAGTTCTCTCTGAACTTCGTCCTTATCGATTCCCAGAGGACATACGACCTTGTAAGTCTTGGTATGCTCTGTTCCGCGGAATTCCAAAGGCAGATCCAGTCCATCCCAGGGACTCAGGGCGGCTATTTTAGCTCTCAGCCGGCCTTCCTCTGATTTCAGGCGGTCGATTTCAGCCACCGTCCTGTTGATTTCTCCGCTAGTGTCAAGGGCTCCCAGGAAGCGTTCGTCGTTGATGAACTCTTCTACGCTCATGGACTCTCTCTTTACAAAAGCGCCTTCTTTTATTCCGGCATATTCTTTAAGAGCGCCCATGGTTGTCGCCACATCGCTTATATCCTCCTGAACCTCTGTCAGGGCCGAATCCGAAGGTTCAAAGAGTTCCTTGACCTTTTCTCCCAGAAGGGACGGATCCGGTTCAGATATTTCGACGCAGCCCAGCCGCAGAAGGCCCGACATCAATTCTGTCTTCCTTTCGGCCATGGCGATCACGGAGAGCTTTTTCATTTTGACAATTGCCATGCTCTAACCGTTTAAGATCCTTTCCACCACGTAGTCGGCAGCCTTATTCAGGAGATCGTCAGGTCTCTGAAGGCTCTTGCTGTCCTCCTGCGCGGTTTTCATAATTTCCTCGGAACGCCTTGCGGCCTCCGCCTCAGCGCTTTGCAGCATTTCTTTGCCTTTGGCCGCCTGCTCCAGGCGCATCGCCTCAAGAGCGGCTTTACCGTCGGCCTCTGCTTTCTCGACGAGTTCTCTGGCCTTCGCAACAGCATCAGCTTTTGCTGCCGAAGCCTTGTTTTCCTCCTCGATTATCGTTTCAATTACTTCGAGTGCCATCTATCCTCCTTTTGGTAAAAAAATAGCGGACGCAGTCGGCACAAGGCACGACAAACGTCCGCGCTAAATAACAGGGCAAAACTCACTAATGTTGGCGCAATGTAAATTATCCAGATGATATTGATGGTGTCGATAATACCTCGGGGTAAGATTTAACATTACTAGCCTCCAAATAAAGTGGAACTTTCCTCTTGATATCATATTACCACAGAATTCTAAAGATGCAAGTTGAATATTATTTGGATGTAATTTGCATTTTGTAGAAAATATGCATCTTGTATTAGCGCCCATGCTTTTGGATACAATTCCCAAACGCACCTATTGCCTGAAAAACTCATAAAAGCAGCATTAATAGCAGCCATAAATAATATGCATGAAAAGACCTTCAAGAGCAAAAAAACACCGAAATATTCTTTAGAATATAAAAACCTTGCTCCTTTATTTATAAGAAGCAAGGTTTGATTGTTTGATTATTTTCCGGCCTTAAAGCTGTCCTTTAAGCCTACGCTCTTGTTAAAGACGATGTGATCCGCGGAGGAATCCTTGCAGTCAAGGCAGAAGTAACCGTTGCGCATGAACTGGAAAGCGGGAGCGTTGTGAGCGCTGCGATGCTCTACCTTATCATATTCGGCGGCAACAGCCTTCATTGCAGGCTCGACCTTGCATCCGGAGAGGACCTTAAGGGAGTCGGGATTCAGGCAGTCAAGGAAGTTCTTGTCGGGACCATCGGGCTGCTCGTCGGAGAAGAGGTTCTCGTAAACGCGAACTTCAGCGTCGACGGCAGTTGCTGCATCGACCCAGTGAATGGTTGCGCCCTTGACCTTGCGTCCGTCAGCGGGATCGCCGCCGCGGGACTGAGGATCGTATTCGCAGTAAATTTCAGCGATGGTGCCGTCGTCATTCTTCTTGCAGCCGGTGCAGGTGACCAGATAAGCTCCCTTGAGACGTACCTCATTGCCCGGGTACATTCTCTTGTACTTGGGAATGGGCTCTTCAAGGAAATCTTCGCCTTCGATCCACAGTTCGCGGCTGAAGGTGATTTCATGGGTACCGGCAGCGGGGTCGGTAGGATTGTTCTCCACGGTGAAGGTCTCACTCTGTCCTTCAGGATAATTGGTGACGACAAGCTTGACAGGATTGAGAACTGCCATGGTTCTTTCAGCGGTCATGTTCAGGTCTTCTCTCAGACAATGTTCAAGGAAACCATATTCAACAATGCTGAATACCTTGGAAACACCGATCCTGGTGCAGAAATCACGAATGGAAGCTGCAGTATATCCGCGTCTTCTCAAACCGCAGAGAGTCGGCATTCTGGGATCGTCCCAACCGGAAACGTAGCCCTGCTCTACCAGCTGGCGAAGCTTTCTCTTGCTCATGACGGTATGGTCTATGTTGAGACGGGCAAACTCGATCTGACGGGGCTTGTGGTAAGGGATGCTTACGTTGTTGACGACCCAGTCATAGAGAGGTCTGTGATCTTCGTACTCAAGGGAGCAGAGGGAGTGAGTGATGCCTTCCAGAGCATCCTGAATAGGGTGAGCAAAGTCGTACATGGGGAAGATGCACCACTTGGTTCCCTGACGGTGATGGTTAATGTATCTGATACGGTAGATGGCCGGGTCTCTCATGTTGAAATTGCCCGATGCCAGGTCGATCTTTGCGCGGAGAGTGTGGCTTCCTTCGGGGAATTCGCCGTTCTTCATGCGTTCGAACAGATCAAGGTTTTCCTCAACGCTTCTGTCGCGGTAGGGAGAGACTGCGGGATGAGTCAGATCGCCGCGGTTTTCCTTGAATTCTTCGGGGGAAAGGTCGCAGACATATGCCAGACCCTTCTTGATGAGCTCGATGGCATATTCGTAATCCTTGTCAAAATAATCGCTGCCGTAATAGAAGCGATCTCCCCAGTCAAAGCCCAGCCAGTGAATGTCGTCCTGGATGGCTTCGACAAATTCAGTGTCTTCCTTTGCGGGGTTGGTATCGTCCATACGGAGATTGCACAGGCCGCCGTACTTTTCGGCAGTGCCGAAGTCTATGCAAAGAGCTTTGCAGTGACCGATATGCAGATATCCGTTAGGTTCGGGCGGGAAACGGGTATGGACCTTCATGCCTTCGCATCTCTGGCCGGGCTGCAGGTCTTCATCTATGAAACTCCATATAAAATTACTGTCGTTGGCGTTTTCTTCGGTTGCGGGAACCTTTACTTCGTCTGCCATGTTAAACCTCCTGGTGAATAAACACAATGTAATATTATATATCGCGAAGAACTGAAAATGCAAGGCATAAGAGTTTTACAATGAAAAACCCCGCCGAAGCGGGGTAAAAAGTATTAAGTTACAGATATCCCAGAGGATCTCCGGGTTCACCGTTATAGCGAATCTCGAAATGGAGATGGGGGCCGGTGGAATGGCCCGTGCTGCCGACCAGAGCAATGTTCTGTCCCTGGAAGACTTCATCTCCCGCGGAAACGAGAAGCTGACTGCAGTGAGCATAATAAGTCTCGTACAGACCGCCGTGACTGATGATAACGATATAGCCGTAGCTGTTTTTGTAGCCGGCAAAGGTCACCGTACCGCCGTCGGCGGCGTATATCTTGGTTCCGGTAGCGGCTGCGAAGTCTACGCCTGTGTGCAGTCTTCCCCAGCGCATACCGAATCTGGACGTGATCGTGTAGGTCTTGATAGGATATGCAAAGGAGCCTGTGCCTCCTCGTTTGGGAATGACCTTAGTGCCCCTGTAAATGACCTGATCAACGGGCTCAGTAATAACATTGCTGCTTATGATCTCACGCCCGATCTCTTCGCCGTTGACTCTTTCAACTTCTGCGACCAACTGCCTTACACCGTTGCTTCCGGGAGTCTTGAGTTCTGTTTCGCCAACGTATAAAGATGCGTTGTCAATATACTGGGTGCCGTATTCCACTGCTTCAGTATAAGTAGAAAGTTCAGTAGTCTTAACGTTGAGAATAGGCTCATCACCCTCGCCAACCAGAGTTCTCGTAGTACCGGTCTTCAGGTAATGAGCTGCGGTCTCTTGATTCCAGACTTCACCCAGGAGGACCGAAACTTCGTCGATCTCAGTATCCTCAGCATAGGTGATCTCAGTATATTCAACGCCGGAACGTGCAAGAGCGTAGGATTCGCGGATATCGTCCAGGACATCCTTCGCAAGGGCTTCGCTTTCGAGAACTACCTGCTGTACGCCGTTGACGCTTATGGCATAGGCCTGAACTTCCAGGTCCTTCATGTAAGTCAGTATGTTAAGTATATCGTCCTTGCTGTCGCAGTCTGCGCCAAGACCGACTATGATCTGGTTGAATTCGATGTCTTGTTCTACATCAATAGTGACGTTGGTACCGGCGGCTGCCGCCAGCTTGTCGCCCAGAACTTCAAGAGTTTCGTAAATATCCTCTTTTTTCTTGGCAACACCTAGCTGCTTTCCGTGATAACTGTACTCGTAGCCTATGGATGAGCTGTATACGAGAGCAACTGCCGCCATAGAGACTATGGCCACAGATGCAACTGTAAAGACCAGGTGTTTGTGAGCCTCCAGCTTATAGCGAATATCCCAGAGACCGTTCCACAGCCATTTGAATATGCTCCAGATACTGTATCCTGCAATAGCAAGTCCCCCGCCTATGGCCGCAAGGAGCTTTTTCAGGTCATTGTAAGCTCTCTGCAGGAAATCCCATGCGGTGGCGACCATTTCCCTGGCGCCGTTCATTACAGGCGCCCAGCAATCGTCGAAAACTCCCTTGATGGCAGCGCGGCGTTTTTCACTGGTATACCAGGACTTGCCGTGCATCTGCCTGTAAACAGCCATAAGCCCCATAAGAAGTCTGAAGGTACGCCTGACGGCGCCTTCGGAGACCTTGGGCTTTTCGCTCATTTCCAGTTTGGCGATGCGGGCTGCGTAGGCCACCTTGGCAGCCTTATCCTTGCGCATGCTTCTGCGTTCTGCTATTTTCACACCGGGTTCGGGACCGGAGGCGGCTTCAGCCTTTTCTTTTTTCAGCTGAGAACTGCGCTTTCGCTCTCCTTTTTCCGCGTAGTGAGCCTTGCGTTCCTCATGGAGTCTTTTTGTTTCTTCAGCCAGGAGTCTGTCCAGCTCGGTGTTCAGATCCTTTTCCTGGATCTTGACCTTGCTCTGCTCTACCAGAGCCGCTATTTCATCTTTTGCGGCTGTTACATCATTATTCAACTGTTCCAGATTTTTCTCTGAAATGTTGTTCATCAATTTATTTTCCTTTTGCCTGCAATCTTGCTATCTGCAGTTTTTCGTTATAGCAGCTGCAGCGCTCACCGTTCTCAAGAATACCGGTGTCTCTGCACTTTCTGCATGTATATATATTGTCTGCAGCATCTTCGCTGTATCCGGCGCCTGCAAGGAGGGCCTTCTTTTCTTCGCGTAGTGCTTCCATCCGGCTGCGCTCCTTTTCAAGACCGGCACGGTTGCCGGAAAGGACCAGCTTGGACAGCTTGAAGTTGATGTCCCGCAGTTCAACGGTAATCTCTTTAACTCTGGGAAGCTTTCCGTAAATTTCACGGCGGAGAGCTTCAGTTTTGTCCTCGTTGTTTTTTCTGTCATCCTCGTAGAGCTGCTCGACTGCGGCGAAGAGATTCTTTTCGGAATTATCTTCTTTTTTGCCGTGTTCTTCGTCATACCATCCGCGGAGAACAGAGTTTATGTAGTTCAGGTTGGGATTTGAAATTCCCGTAGTTTTATTGCAGGCCTCAGTCACCTTGTCGATGGAAAAGTTCATGTCATCAAACCAGGTGTCCATAAGCTTCTTTTCCGCCTCAGTGGGATTTCTGCGGAAGCCCATCTGATGGAAGACCTTGCGGTAAAGGTCGTAGTGACGGTCCAGCTCGCTCAGGTGCTCCTCTACATCGGAGACGGTATCAAGGCCCTTGGCTTTCCAGTCTTTAAGAATGGTGCCAACGTATTTGAAGCGGTTGCTCTTGCCCTTCTTTGTACAATACTGGTAGCAAAGAAGAATAACGTCGGGATCCATAGCATAGTCAGTGACCCAGCCGGCGATCTCAACGGGCTCGCCGTTTTCAAGGAGTCTTCCCGTTGCCTGCTCAACGTTTTTGTATAGCCTTGCCAGGGCTGCGTCATCCAGATTTACGGTCTTCGCGGGAGCAACGGCAGCTCCGCCGGTCCTGCTTCCGAAGGCAGCCTCACGGAGACTTAAAAACTCCACGTCATAATTGCTTCTGTCTTCTCTGCTTTTATAAGTACGGCGTACAACGCCCTGAGCTTCCCAATATGCCCAGGCTTCATCTACCAGAGCAACAGAACAACCGAGTTTCCTTGCCATTGTGGCAATGTCATCCTGAATACCAAGCCTCGAGCAGCCAAGACCGGCAAGGTATATCTTGACATAATCTCCGGGAGCGGCAGGCATGTACTCCGAAATAAACAAATTCTCTACCGGAGTATCAAACAGGTAGTAATTTGAAATTGTATGACCTTTGAAGCCCATCTGTTACTCCCTTGCCTTGTCGGCAAACTTTGTGTACTGAGGCAGCCAGGTAAGGAAAATCGAACCGGTCTCGCCCTTTCTCTGCTTAGCCATAATGACCTCGCAGATATTATCCTTCTGCTCAGCGCTGTCTTTATAATAGTCGTCTCTGTGAAGGAACATGATGACGTCAGCATCCTGTTCGATAGCACCGGAGTCGCGAAGGTCGGACATCATGGGCTTGCGCGTGCCCTGACGCTTTTCAGAGGCACGGGAAAGCTGGGACAGAACGATGACCGGGCACTCCAGCTCTCTTGCCAGCTGTTTTAAGTATCTGGACATGGTTGAAACTTCCTGCTGACGGCTTTCGGAGCCCTGGTCAGAGGACATGATCTGCAAATAGTCGATAACTACCAGATCAATGGGTTTCTGCTGATGTATTCTTCGGCACTTGTTTCGGATCTCCATGGGAGTTATGCCGGAAGTATCGTCAATTACTATGTCGGTACGGGACAGTCTGTCCAGAGCCTCGTTGATATCTGCCCAATCTTCAGCGGAAAGATCGCCCTTGCGAAGCTTTCTGCTGTCCTTTCTTGCTTCCATGGAAAGCATACGGAGACCTAAGTCTTCCGCAGACATTTCCAGAGAGAAGATGACAACTCTTGCACCGTGCTTAATAGCCGCGTTCTGAGCTATGTTCAGAGCAAATGCAGTCTTACCCATGGAAGGACGAGCGGCTACTATGATCATATCGGACTTCTGCAGCCCCACGGTCATGCGGTCAAGATCTGTATAGCCTGTAGGAAGGCCTGTAACTTCCCCGCCGTTTCTCTGGGCTTCTTCAATGGCATTTACATTGAGATTGAGAACGTGGCGAATATCCTGGAAGTCCTTGGTCTGACGGTCTTTTGCTATTTCAAAGATTTTCTTTTCCGCGTTGTCCAGGACCATTGCGGAGTCCTTGCCGGCAGAAAAGCTTTCATCGATTATGGTTGAAGAAGCGGTAATAAGGCGTCTTAAAACAGCCTTCTCCGCTATTATTTTGGCGTGCTGTACGGCATTGGCAGTAGTAGGATTGAAACCGGGAAGCATGGCAATATACGCTCTGCCGCCGGCACTTTCAAGGCTTTTGCGCCTCTGGAGGGCCTCGCAGACCGTGATTATGTCTATGGGTTCGGATCTGGAGTAAAGGTCGATCATCGCATTCCAGATCTCTTTATGGGCTTCGCTGTAAAAGTCCTCTGCCTTCAGTATGTCGGACACGTCAAAAAAGACCTCTTTATCCTGAAGGACAGCTCCCAATACACTTTTTTCCGACTCATCGCTGTGAGGCGGGATCCTTTCTAACTGCTGGGCCATGGCCGTTTCTCCGTTCTACTTTGCTACAACGTTAACCTTGCACTTTGCGGTGATCCCCTGGAAGAGCTTCAGCTCAACAACGTTCTCACCTGCACTCTTAATGGGCTGGGGTACATCAATCTTTTTCTTGTCGACCTTGACCTTGCACTGTGCTTCGATGGCATCTGCTATATCCTGTGAGGTAACTGCGCCGAAGAGCCTGCCGTTGTCGCCGGCCTTTGCTTCGATGGTGACAGCTGCGTTTTCAAGCTTCTTCTTCAGATCTTCTGCAGCAGCCTTATCCATGGCTCTCTGAGCCTCGATCTCTGCGCGCTGCTTTTCCAGGACCTTCTTGTTTGCGGGAGTTGCTTCCATGGCAAACTTCTTGGGAAGGAGCATATTGCGAGCGTATCCGTCGCTTGCCTTGACGATTTCACCGGCCTTGCCGAGTCCTCTTACATCCTTAAGTAAAATGAGTTCCATATATATTCCCCTTTCTTACTGAATAATATTTTCTTCTCTTAACGTTTGAACAACTTTGTTGATCGCTTCCTCAGGCGAGCAGTCCAGCTGAGCAGCTGCCATGTTCTGATGACCGCCGCCGCCAAGTTTTTCCATAACAGTCTGAACGTTGACAAGTCCGCGGGATCTTGCAGAAAGCATGGTCTGACTCCGTCCTACGCCTGCAGCGAAAGCAGCATCAACGCCCTGCATATCCAGAAGCTCATCTGCGGCCTGAGCGCAGAGGACCTGCATGGTCGGATCCTGCTCTCTTGTATAGGCTACGGCAATACGGTCTCCCACGATCTCTGCGCTGGCAATGATATTGACCTTCTTCTTAAAGAAGTCCAGCTTGAGCTTAAAGAAGTTCTGGACGTCTGCTATGTCAGCACCGGCCCTTCTGAGCCAGGATGCAGCCTCAAAGGTTCTTACACCTGTATTGGTCTTGAAGTTCTTGCTGTCCATGGCAATGCCTGCAAGGAGAGCTTCCACCTCAAACTTCTGGTAATCGTCTTTATTACCTGTGTACTGAAGGAGCTCAGTAACAAGCTCACTGGCAGAGGAAGCGTAGACCTCCATATGGGTAAGTGTTGCTTTCTCAATACCGGAGGCGGATCTTCTGTGGTGGTCGATGACCACGATCTTCGAGCACTTTTCAATGAGCTGCGGGCACTCGGTAATGGCGGGAATGTGAGCGTCAACGATGATCAGCAGCGTATTCTCCGTTGCCAGTTCCAGAGCTTCTTCGCTGTTTACAAAGCTCTGACGTCCGCTCTTGCGGCTCTGGGCATAAACAAGTTCAATGGCTTCGTCTACGGTATTGAGAACTATATCTGCGGGTATGCCCTGATTCGCGGCAAGGGCGTATACACCTACTGCAGAGCCGAAGCAGTCCATATCAGGTCTGGTGTGACCCATGATCAGAACTCTGTCAGCACTGTACATGAGCTGGCTGAGAGTGTGGGCAATGATCCTTGATTTGCCCTTATTGCGCTTTTCTACCGTCGGAAGAGCTCCGCCGAAGAACCTGGTATCATTGCCGCTCTTTACGGCAGCCTGGTCGCCGCCACGGCCGATGGCCAGTTCAAGGGCATCTTCTGCCTCACGCTGAAGTTCGTCAAAATCGGAGGCATCCATGGCAACACCTATGGAAAGAGAGGTGGGGAAATCCGCTTCCGTTTCAATTTCATGGATATCGTCAAGGATGGGGAATTTTGCTTCTATCTGCTTGTTGAGGTATTTCTGGGTGCAGAGCATTACGTAACGGTCGTTCTTGACCCTGTACAGGGCACCGTTGACCGATGCTGACCAATCGCCGATCTTCTTAGCAATGGCGGCGGTAACCGCAGACTGCTCGTCGACCGGGGTATTGGCAAGAAGCTCGTCAAAGTTGTCAATGTCAATTAGGGCAAGGCAGTCTTTTTCGTTTTCATAAAGAGATTTCATTGCCTCCATCTCCGTAATGTCTTCCCAGTAGAACATTTTGCGCAGGACGTCGCCGGAAAGCTCCGCAGAGCTTACGCGATAGGTATATCCGAGGTGCTTGTGCAGCTCTACCTTGCCGTCTTCAAGGAAGAAGGATGAAAAGACGCGTTCGTCGGGAAGACCTGCTCCGTCGGGAAAAGCCAGAGAAAAAGCATTGTTCTGCCAGTAGATATTCCCCTCTCTGTCCGCAGTACATGCAGGCACTACGCCGCTGAGAGTAAGGCTTCTTAAAATGTCGTTGTTCTCGCTTATGGCATTTTCTTCGTATTCGCTTATTTTGGCATCGACCGCCCGCATGGTGACTTTGCTGTGAAAGAGCACTACGGCTCCCATCATTATGATGCACGCAATGCCCACTCCCACGTTCAGGTACAGAACTATAAGGCAAAGGACGCCCATAAAGATATAGTCAACGGTTTTGTATCCGCTGATCATATCCAGGAAAAATTTCTTTGTCATCTGCAGCCTCCTGCTTAAAAAACACTTTTAGAAAGTACAGTATATCACAAAAAATACAATACGCAAAGATTTGACAAAGTCTTCACACAGACTGGCAGAATGCCCTTTTGTCCATAGAAAAAGTGACGGTGGATCAACGCCGTCACTCACCTATTTTTTCCTATGGTTTACCTGTTGATTTTCAAGAGTTCATCGCCTATTTGCGATTAGCAATTTACCCTTCTTGTGGGGCAATGTATCCTTGTACAGGTCTTGCATTCATGATTGCACTGAGGAAGTTTGCTTTCAGCGGCGTTTCCGCTGATCTTTCTTTCCTCTGGAGCATTGACAACTGTTGTTTTGTGCATGCTCCGGTCGTTCATGAGAGTCTCGCGCTTTACAGCCTCGACCTCTTCCCGGGTGGCTCCGCCTATGGGAGAAGTGTCTTTATAGGCGCTCATGTCGTAGCCCAGCTCCTCACACTCCCTGATGTGAGCAGCCAGCTCTTCATCGTGCTTTGCCTTTTCTGCTGCGAGAGAATGAAGCTCTTTTACCGCATTGTGCTTTTCATTCTGAATGTCGATAAAGAGCTTTTTCGGGAATTTGATGCCGAGAGACTTTTCAAGAAGCCTGATCGCCCCTTCTCTGTGCGTCTTGGACAGAACTCCCAAAGACGCCATGATGTAATCGTTATCGACAAGGAAGTCGACGTTTTCGCCGGGATAAAGCTTCATTCCGCTTTCGTTGTCCGCAATTATGTTCTTCATCAGCTGGATACGGTTGGGCAGCCTTGTGAGAGCGCCTCCGGTACCCACTATATGTCTGACCTGAGTAAGATCCTTGCCTTCCGCAAGAGTCTGACGCCCGGAGGGTCCGTAGACGTAGCGTATCTGCCCGGCGTGTCTTTCGACGGCGCGAAGAACAGCCTCCTTGGTAAGTCTTTCTACCAGCTTGATCTCGTCTTCGTTCTTGGGGATCGCCTTGTAGCTTTCTAAAGTCTTGTCAGCATCAATGCCCATGGCCTCGCAGTCTGCTCTGAACTGCTCTTCCCCAATGGATTCAATGACCTTCATTCTGTTGACGTAAACGCCAAGGTCACCCTCAACAGTACGCTTTGCCTTGGGCTCCGGAGCCGTAA
>JAKSSR010000034.1 GCA_024402995.1 Clostridia bacterium
TTTTCACTTTTCTTACCTCCAAAATCTATTGTGACCGAATTAGTTTAGCATAGGGCACATACAAAAGCAAGCGTCAAAACGGAAATTGTATACTTTTTTAACGCTGAAAACCCTTGTTTCAGGCCTTTTCGGGGCAAATACGTCATTGCAAGAGGCATATTGACCCTATATAATTATCTCGTTAATAACAGCGATCAAACCCGATATTTTTCAGGAGGAATAATGCAATGCAATATCAGATCAAAGGCACACCCCTTCCCGTAGTGGAATGCACCCTCGAATCCGGCGAAAGCATGGTCTGCGAAGCAGGCTCCATGAGCTGGATGAGCTCCAACATGAAAATGGAAACAAGCGGCGGCGGACTGGGAAAAATGTTCTCCAAGGCATTTTCCGGCGAAAAGATGTTCCAGAACATCTACACCGCTCAGGGCGCTCAGGGCACCATCGCTTTCGCTTCCAGCTTCCCCGGAAACATTCTCGCCATCGAAGTAGGCCCCGGCAAGGAGATCGTCTGCCAGAAGTCCGCATTCCTGGCATCCACTCCCGGCGTTGAGCTCTCCATCTTCTTCAATAAAAAGCTTGGCGCAGGCCTCTTCGGCGGCGAAGGCTTCATTATGCAGAGACTCTCAGGAAACGGCCTGGCCTTCATCGAAATGGACGGCAGCGTCGTAGAAAAGACTCTGGCTCCCGGCGAGCAGATCACCGTAGACACCGGTTATCTG
Organism: Clostridia bacterium; assembly: GCA_024402995.1. Lineage (GTDB taxonomy): Bacteria > Bacillota > Clostridia > Peptostreptococcales > Anaerovoracaceae > JAKSSR01. Next base: position 723 of record JAKSSR010000034.1, read on the forward strand.
GCCATGATGGACGCCAGCTGCTCCATCGACGTAGTCACCGTCAAGGGCGTCAAGAACGTTCTTCTTGGCGGCGAAGGCCTCTTCAACACCATAGTCACCGGTCCGGGCCGCGTCTTCCTTCAGACCATGCCCGCAGCCGCAGTTGCAGGCGCCATCAAGCCCTTCATCGTTGTCAACGACAAGTGATCAGGCAAAACATCAGCGAAACGTAAAAATCGGCTCCGCCTTTCCGGTGGAGCCGATTTTATTTCTTTTTGCCCTTATCTTCCAAGCTTCTTGTGCAGGTCGGACAGGCAGTCCAGAGCCTTATACAAGGTCTCGTCCTTCTTTGCGAAGTGGAGACGGCAGATATTGTTGACGTTTTCCTTGAAGAAGGAACTTCCGGGAACGCAGGCGATGCCGGCCTTGTCCACAAGTTCTTCGCAGAATTCGATGTCGCTCTGGCCCTTCTTGACGAATTCGGAGAAATCGGCAAGAACGAAGTAGGTCCCTTCAGGCTCGGAGAACTGAATGCCCAGGTCTCTCATGCCGCCGCAGAAAACATCCTTCATGTGAGCGTAGTGAGCGCCGAATTCTTCATAGTAGCTGTCGGGCATTTCCAGACCTACGCAGGCAGCCTCCATAAGGGGAGAAGCAGCTCCGACGGCGTTGAAGTCATGATACTGCTTGATCCTGTCCATGAGGTGCCGGGGAGCGATGGCATAGCCAAGTCTCCAGCCGGTAATGGAATAGGTCTTGGACAGGGAGGAGCAGCTGACTGTACGTTCCCACATTCCGGGAAGGCTGTTCATGTATACGTGCTTTCTTCCGTCGTAGATGATGTGCTCATAGACTTCGTCCATAATGGCGTAAGCGTCGTACTTGACGCAGAGGTCTGCGATGAGCTTCAGTTCATCATAGGTGAAGACTCTGCCGCTGGGGTTGGACGGGTTGCAGATGAGAATGGCCTTGATGCCCTCTTTGAAGGCGTCCTCGAGAACGTTGGCGTCAAAGCGATACGTGGGCGGAATAAGGGGAATATAGACCGGAGTGCAGTCGCACATAATGATCTGAGCGTGGTAGTTTTCGAAATAGGGACTGAAGAGAGCAACCTTGTCGCCGGGGTTGGTGAGAGCGAAGAGAGTGTCTACCATAGCCTCGGTGGAGCCGATGGTGCATACGATCTCAGTTTCGGGATCAATGGCGCGGCCCATGAAGTGTTCGCATTTCTTGGCAATGGCTCTTCTGAAATTGGGAGCGCCCATGGTAATGGCGTACTGGTGGGGACCCTGGTCGCAGACTTCCTTGAGCCTGTCGGTAATGGCCTTGGGGGGATCGAAATCAGGGAATCCCTGAGCCAGATTGATGGCGTTTTTAGCAATGGAGATACGTGTCATTCTTCTGATGACCGATTCCGTGAATTGAGCGTTTCTTCTGCTGAGTTCCTGCATTTTTATCCTCCTAGTGAATTCCCAGTCCCTGTATGTCAAGGGTCCGGATACCGTGTTTTTCAAGTACCGCTTCTGCTCTCTGGCAGTCCGTAACGCGGAAGATCATATACGAAAGGTCGCCGGTGTGGCCCAGTATGGAATACATGTAGCCAACGTCTATGCCCTCTTCCGCAATGACGGACAGAAGGCTTGCCAGTCCGCCGGGGCGGTCGGGGACGGCTGCACCTATGACTTCGGATATATTGGCAATATAACCTGCTTCGCGGAGTTTATCAAGGGTCAGACTCGTATGATTCGTAATAAGTCTGAGAACGCCGTAGTCGGCAGTCTCCGCAATATTGAGAGCGCGAAGATTGATGTCGTTCTCGTAGAGGATTCTGGTGATCTCGGCCAGCTGACCGGGACGGTTTTCAAGGAAAACTGAAATCTGTCTGATAGCCATAGCGTCCTCCTAAATCTTTCTCTTGTCTATGACGCGGACTGCCTTGCCCTCGCTGCGCTCGATGGAGCGGGGAGCGACCAGGCGCACCTTTGCGTGAATGCCCAGCATTGTCTTGATGTCGGCGGAAAGCTTCTTCTCCATTTCGGTGATCTCTGCAAGGGAGTCGGAGAAGTGCTCCGCGGTCATTTCCACGCGTACCTCAATGGTGTCCGTGTAGTTTACGCGATCCACGACGATCTGGTAGTTGGCCTGATAGCCCTGTTCCAGAAGGACAGCCTCGATCTGGCTGGGGAATACGTTGACTCCCTTGATGACCAGCATGTCGTCGCTTCTGCCGCGAAGGCTCATGATCTTCTTGTGAGTACGTCCGCAGCTGCAGGGCTCCGAGCTCATGACGCAGATGTCCTTGGTGCGGTAACGAAGAAGGGGGAAGGCCTCCCTGTCCAGAGAAGTGAAGACCAGCTCGCCCTGCTCTCCGTCGGGGAGAGGCTCCAGAGTGACCGGGTCCACAGTTTCCGCAAGGAAATGGTCCTCGTTGATGTGCATTCCGTTCTGCGCGCTGCATTCGTATGCGACACCGGGGCCGGACAGCTCAGTGAGTCCGTATATATCGAAAGCCTTGATCCCAAGCTTTTTTTCAATGTCCTGGCGCATTTCTTCGCTCCAGGCTTCCGCACCGAGGATCCCGGCTTTCAGCCGGATCTTATCCTGAAGTCCCCTTTCGAGTATGCATTCCGCAAGATAGGCCGCATAGGACGGAGTGCAGCAGAGGATCGTTGAACCCAGATCCTCCATGAACTGCAGCTGGCGCTCAGTGTTGCCGGAAGACATGGGAACTGTGAGACAGCCCACCTTCTGGCTTCCGCCGTGAATGCCCATTCCACCGGTGAAAAGACCGTAGCCGTAGCATATCTGGCATATATCCTCGTCAGTTGCGCCTGCGGCGATCAGAGCTCTTGCACAGCATTCATCCCACATGTCAAGATCTGCCTGAGTATAGTAGCCGATGACTCTCTTGCCTGTCGTTCCCGAAGTGGAATGTATGCGGACCACCTTGCTTCTGGGTACAGCAAGCATGCCCATGGGATAAGTTTCACGAAGATCATCCTTTGTAACAAAGGGCAGCTTGCTTATATCTTCGAGACAGCGTATATCATCTGGGGAAACACCCTTCGCTTCCATTTTGGCACGGTAGTAAGGCACGTTTTCCCATACATGGCGGACCTGCTTAATGAGCTTCTCCTCTTGTATTTTCCGTATCTCAGCGGAGGAAGCGCATTCGATCTCGCGCTGGTAGTATCTTTCCATAAATTAAAGTTCCTTTCCCATTTTGAAAGCCTTGATATTCATATCAACGAACTTTTCGGGTACTCCGGTCTTAATGCATTCGATCCAGTCTTCTTCGGGATAGGGGAAATACTTGGCCAGTCTTCCCAGAAGGACCAGATTGGTCGCCTTTGCGGAACCGGCTGCTTCCGCGGTTTTAAGTGCGTCGATGGCATCGAGGTCAATGCCTAAAGTCTTAAGCTTTCCTTCAATGTCTTCGGGATATTCCATAGCGCCGGTAATTACGGGCATGGGGTTGGTCTGCTGAGTGTTTGCGATAAGCTTTCCGCCGGGCTTGAGGAATTCCGCGTAGCGGGCAGCCTCCAGCATTTCGAAAGCGAGAATATAATCTGCTTCGCCCTTGTCGACGATGGGGGCGTATACCTTTTCGCCCCAGCTTACGTAAGTGACTACACTGCCGCCGCGCTGGCTCATGCCGTGGACTTCGCTGACCTTTACGTCAAAGCCCTTTCCCAGGAGGAGCTTTCCGACGATTTTGCTGGCAAGAAGTGTCCCCTGTCCGCCGACGCCTACTATCATAAGTTTTTCAGTCTTCATAGCCTTCCTCCTTACTTTCCTAAAGCTCCGAAATTGCAGAGCTGGCTGCATACTCCGCAGCCGGTGCAAAGTGTTGCGTCAATGCTTACCTTACCCTTCTTCATGCTGATGGCCGGGCAGCCGATCTTCATACAGCTCTTGCAGCCGACACACTTGGAGGCGTCGCCTTCAATGGGACCGGGATGCTTGACGTATTTGAGAAGAGCACAGGGTCTTCTGGAAATAATGACGGAGGGTTCTTCTGCCGCCAGTTCTTCCTTGACCGCTTGGTTGCACTCAGCCAGGTTATAGGGATCTACGACGCGGACGCGCTTGATGCCTACAGCCTTGCACAGGGTCTCCAGGTCGATCTTGGTACAGGGGTCGCCCTTAAGGTTGAAGCCTGTGGTGGGGTTCTGCTGGTGGCCGGTCATGCCGGTAATGGAGTTGTCTAAAATAATGACCGTAGACGCAGATTCATTGTAAGCGATATTGATAAGTCCGGTCACGCCGCTGTGCATGAAGGTGGAGTCGCCTATGACGGCAACGGTCTTCTTTGCGAATTCAGCTCCGCCGGCCTTGTTGAAGCCGTGGAGTCCGGAAACGGAAGCGCCCATGCAGATGGTGGAGTCCATGGCGCCAAGAGGAGCCGCGGAACCGAGAGTGTAGCAGCCGATATCGCCGATGACGTTCAGCTGATTTTTCTTGAGAACGTAGAAGAGGCCTCTGTGGGGGCAGCCTGCGCACATGACGGGAGGACGGACAGGAATGCTCTCATCCAGCTTTACTCCTGCGGTCATGGGATAGCCGAAGGCCTTGCGGACGCTGTTCTGGCTGATCTCGCCCAGCAGTCCGAAAAGCTCCTTGCCCTTTACGTCTACGCCAATGGTCTTGCAGTGGTTCTCGATGACGGGATCAAGCTCTTCAACGACAATGACCTGCTTTACGGAAGCGGCAAAGTCTCTGATCTTCTTTACGGGAAGAGGATTGATCATTCCAAGCTTTAAAACGGGGAAATCGTCGCCTAAAGCTTCCTTGACGTATTGGTAACAGGTAGAGGAGGTTATTATGCCGTATTCGGCCGATTTTCCGCCTTCTACGCGGTTGATTTCAGCGGTCTCTGCCCATTCGGTAAGTGCCTTAGTGCGTTCCTCTACGATGGGGTGGCGTTTAATGGCATTGGCCGGAGTCATGATGAACTTCTGGGCCTTTCTTTCGTAGGGAATGGGAGCGGCCTCAACTCTGTCGGAGGTCTCAACTATGCTCTGAGAATGGGATACTCTGGTGCACATCTTGATCATGACGGCAGTATCGAATTTCTCGGAAAGCTCATAGGCCAGCTTGGTGAAAGCCAGAGCTTCTGCGGAGTCAGAGGGCTCCAGCATGGGAAGCTTTGCGGAGACTGCGTAGTGGCGGCTGTCCTGCTCATTCTGAGAAGAATGCATGCCTGCGTCGTCGGCGACGGCAATGATAAAGCCAGCGTTGACGCCTGTATAAGCGATGGTAAACAGGGGATCGGCAGCAACGTTGAGACCGACGTGCTTCATGGCGCAGAAGGATCTCTTTCCGTTGAGAGAAGCGCCGAAGGCGGACTCCATTGCGACCTTTTCATTGGGTGCCCACTCTGCGTAGACTTCCTTGAACTTTGCCACTGTTTCCGTTATTTCTGTACTGGGGGTTCCGGGATAGCTGGATACGAAGCTGCATCCGGCTTCGTAGAGACCGCGGGCGACGGCCTCGTTGCCGAGCATTAACTGTTTCATGTTTTCCTCCTAATTGGTTACCTGTTCTTCTACGATGCTTGCTGCGCCGTAGATTCTGCGAAGAAGAGGCTTCTCGATTTTGCCTGTGGGATTTCTGGGAACGTCTGCGAAGATGAGCTGCTTGGGACGCTTGTATCTGGGCAGCTCAAGGCAGAATTCGTTGATCTCATCCTCTGTGCAGCTGACGCCGTCCTTGAGGGAAATGATGGCGGCGGCAATTTCACCGACTCTCTTGTCGGGAAGACCGATGACCGCAACGTCCTTGATCTTTTCGTGCTTGCGCAGGAAGTCCTCGATCTGTACGGGATAAATGTTTTCACCGCCGGAAATGATGACGTCCTTCTTGCGGTCTACCAGCCAGATGAAACCGTCTTCGTCCATCTTGGCCATATCCCCGGTGAACAGCCAGCCGTCACGAAGAACTTCAGCGGTAGCCTCCGGATTTTTGTAGTATTCTACCATGACCCCGGGCCCCTTGACGGCAAGCTCACCGACAGAACCCTGTTCCACATTTCTTCCCTGCTCATCGACTATCCTGACCTCCCAGCCGAAACCGGGAACGCCGATTGCGCCGACTTTATGTATATTTTCAACACCCAGATGTACGCAGCCGGGTCCGATGGACTCAGACAGACCGTAGTTGGTGTCGTAATCGTGATGGGGGAACTTTTCCTTCCAGCGGCAGATGAGGCTGTGAGGAACAGGCTGAGCGCCTATATGCATGAGCCTCCACTGGTCAAGCAGATAATCGTCAAGGTTGATCCGGCCGCTGTCGATGCAGTCCAGAATGTCCTGAGCCCAGGGGACCAGGAGCCAGACTATGGTGCATTTTTCTTCGGTAATGGTGCGGAGTATCCATTCGGGCTTTACGCCGCGGAGAATGACTGCCTTGCTTCCCGTCATCAGTGAGCCGAACCAGTGCATCTTTGCGCCGGTGTGATAGAGGGGCGGAATGCAGAGGAAGGTATCATCGTGAGTCTGGCTGTGGTGATTCTGTTCAGTAAGGCAGGAGTTGTAAAGAGCTCTGTGCTTATGAAGAATAGCCTTGGGGAAGCCTGTAGTTCCGGAAGAGAAGTATATTGCCGCAAAATCATCTTCCGTAAGGCTGACCGGGGGCAGGCTGGAAGAACAGAAGCCGGAAAGCTTGATGCAGTTTTCCGCATATGCAGGAGTATCCTTGCCAACGAACCAGAAACTGCGGACAGTGGGCATTTTGTCGTGAATGGGGTCCATTCTGCTGATGAACTCTACGCCGAAGACCAGGACCTCAATGTCGGCCAGATCCACGCAGTATTGGATCTCATCAGAAGCGTAACGATAATTGAGAGGCACCACTATGCAGCCGGCTTTGAGAATGCCGAAGTAAATGGGGAGGAATTCAAGGCAGTTCATCATGAGGATGCCCACCTTGGTGCCCTGCTTGATGCCTCTTGAAAGAAGCAGGTTGGCGAAGCGGTTGGCGCGGCGGTCAAAATCACGCCAGGTCATTTCACGTCTGTAGGGGGCTTCGGGCATAGCCTCTTCTATGAGGCTTGCTTCGCGCCAGGTCTCGGCGTTGTCTCTTTCTTCAGAGGGGTTGACTTCTACCAGAGCGATCTCTGAGCCGTAGAGTCTTGAGTTCTTTTCGAGAAAATCTGTAATTATCATAATTACCTCCTGTTGCTGCAGAGGCTTATAAAAAAACCTCTGCGCCTAAAATTTAAGCACAGAGGACGAATATTTATAATCCGTGGTACCACCTCTATTTACCCGCCTTTTGCGGCAGGCCTCTGGGGGCACATGCATGCCCTGGCGCTTTAACGGGCGCTCCCGTCCGTGCCTACTTGCTTACGCTTTCGGGCGGCTGCTCGGAAATGTATTCAGCTCCGGTATTCTGCAGCCTTTCACCAACCGGCAGCTCTCTGAAAGAAGTGACCTGAACCTACTCTTTTTCGTCGTTGCATTTTTAATAATGCAAGGATTATAGCATCTTCACAGATTGAAGTAAAGCATTTTTTTCACATAATTTCTCCGAAGAATTAACTTGACAAGGACGGCGGCAGCCGTTAATATGATGGCATATTTGAAAGGCTGTGACGAAGAGGAACGGGTTGTCCGAATTTTCAGAGAGCCGGCGGTAGATGCGAGCCGGTAAGGAGGATGCTCAATGTTCTATGGCTTCTGAGCCGGTGATTCGAGGGCGCGTGCGCCGTTAGGGTCACCCGAGAAACGCTGCGTCAGTGCGCAAGGGGCTGATAGGCCCTGAGAGTGACGGTCAGAGCACCGTAATTTGAGTGGTACCGCGGAAGTATATTCAGGCTTTCGTCTCAAAACAATGAGACGGAAGCCTTTTTCTTTTTCAGTCGAAAGGAGATAAAAATGAGCAGCTACAGAATCGAAACAAAATGCGTCCAGGGCGGCTACACCCCCGCCAACGGAGAACCCAGACAGATCCCCATTATCCAGTCCACCACCTTTAAGTACACTACCAGCGAAGACATGGGCAAGCTTTTCGACCTGGAGGCCAACGGATATTTCTACACCCGTCTGGCCAACCCCACCAATGACCTGGTCGCCGCAAAGATCGCCGAGCTTGAAGGCGGTACAGCAGCCATGCTAACCTCCTCCGGCCAGGCTGCCAACTTCTTCGCCCTCTTCAATATAGCCGGCTGCGGCGACCACATCGTCGCCAGCTCCAGCATTTACGGCGGGACCTTCAACCTCATTTCAGTCACCATGGCAAAAATGGGCATTGAAGCGACCTTCGTTGCTCCGGACTGCACAGAGGAAGAGCTGAACGCGGCATTCAGGCCCAACACCAAGCTGGTCTTCGGCGAGACCATTGCAAACCCGGCACTTACGGTCCTTGACATTGAACTTTTCGCAAAGTGCGCCCACGCTCACGGAGTGCCCCTCATTGTGGACAACACCTTTGCAACACCCATAAACTGCAGACCCTTTGAATGGGGCGCCGACATAGTAACCCACTCCACCACCAAGTATATGGACGGTCACGGTGTAGCAGTAGGCGGCGCAATTGTCGATTCAGGCAAGTTCGACTGGATGGCCAACGCCGACAAGTTCCCCGGCCTCACCACTCCCGACGAAAGCTACCACGGCATTACCTACGCAGAGAAGTTCGGTCAGGGAGGAGCCTTCATAACCAAGTGCACAGCCCAGCTCATGAGAGATTTCGGTGCCATTCAGTCTCCACAGAATGCCTTCTATCTCAACATGGGTCTGGAAAGCCTTCACATCAGAGTTGCCCGCCACTGCGAAAACGGCCAGGCTGTTGCAGAATTCCTGGCAAAGCACCCCAAGGTTGCCAAGGTCAGCTACTGCGGTCTCCCCGGCGACAAGTACCACGAGGCCGCAAAGAAATATCTGCCGAAGGGCTCCTGCGGCGTGGTCAGCTTCGAGCTGGCAGGCGGCAGAGAAGCAGCCCAGATCTTCATGAAGAACCTTAAGCTGGCCGCCATTGAGACTCACGTTGCAGACGCCCGCACCTGCTGCCTCAACCCCGCAACGTCAACTCACCGCCAGATGACTGACCAGCAGCTGGCAGCGGCAGGCATCCCCGCCGGCCTGGTACGCATGTCCTGCGGCCTGGAAAGCAAGGAAGACCTGATAGCCGACATAGCTCAGGCACTGGACGCCATCTAAATCAGCCGCACAAGGAGGACACCATGCCGATCAAAATTCCAAACAGCCTTCCCGCAGCGGAAACCCTGCGGCAGGAAAACATATTCGTCATGACCGAGGACCGGGCCAGCACTCAGGACATCCGTCCCCTGGAGATCCTTCTGGTCAACCTGATGCCCACCAAGATAGCCACAGAGACTCAGTTTTCAAGGCTTCTGGGCAATACTCCCCTGCAGATCAACCTGACTCTCCTAATGCCCAAAAATCACGAATCCAAGAATACCCCTCCGGGACATCTGAAAAAGTTCTACAAAAGCTTTGAGGACGTCAAAGAACGCAACTTCGACGGCTGCCTGATAACCGGCGCTCCCCTGGACTTTGTCAAATACGAGGACGTGGACTACTGGGACGAGGTGGTCGGGATCATGGACTGGAGCAAGACCCATGTCCACAGCACCATCTTCCTCTGCTGGGGCGCTCTTGCCGCCTACTATCATTTCTACGGCATAGACAAGTATGTGCTTCCGGAAAAACTCTTTGGAGTGTTTCCCCACACAGTGGACTGCAAACACTCCATTCTTTTCAGAGGCTTCGACGACATCTACTACGTTCCCCACTCACGCCACGTCAACGTGCGCACGGAGGATATTGCCGCAGTGCCGGAGCTTCGCATCATGTCCAGTTCCGGGGAGGCCGGCGTCCACGTGGCAATGACGGAAAACGGAAGGCAGATCTTCGTTCTGGGCCACATGGAGTACGATCCGGAGACACTGAAAAACGAATATGACCGGGACGTTGCCGCAGGAAAGCCCATACACATTCCGGACAACTACTACCCGGACGACGACCCCACTCAGCCTCCGGTCGTCCGCTGGAGAGGCCACGGCAATCTGTTCTACAGCAACTGGCTCAACTATTTCGTATATCAGACAACACCCTACGACATTAGTACTATCAGGTAAAAATCAATGAAAACTACAGTTCTGAAATTCGGCGGGACCTCGCTGGCCGACGCAGGCCAGTTCAGAAAGGTACGCGCAATAATTGAAAGGGATCCTTCCAGGCGCTTTGTGGTTGCTTCCGCTCCCGGAAAACGCAGGGTAGACGATACCAAGGTCACCGACCTGCTCTACCGCTGCTTTGACCAGGCCTTCAGCGGCGGCGATTTCGCCGCAACTCTTCACCAGGTGGACAACCGCTTTTTCGACATAATCTGCGAGCTTGGCATAGACTTTGACCTGGCGTCGGAGATCGAGATCATACGCACCCATCTGAAGACAGCGCCCCAGCGGGACTACATGGCAAGCAGAGGCGAGTACCTGAACTCAAGGATACTGGCTGCCTATCTGGGCTGGGACTTTGTGGATCCGGCCCGCTGCGTCCGCTTCGACGACTACGGCGTTCTGGAACGGGAAACCACTTATAAAATGCTTGCCGAGACCCTGAGGGACAAAGAGCATGCGGTCATTGCAGGCTTCTACGGGCGCAAGGCCGACGGCGCCATAAAGACCTTCTCCCGCGGCGGTTCAGACTTTACCGGCGCCATCGTTGCAGCCGCTGTCGGTGCCGATATCTACGAAAACTGGACTGACGTTTCCGGCATGCTGGCCGCGGATCCCAGGATCGTAAAAGATCCCAGGGTGGTGGAATACATAAACTACCGGGAGCTGCGCACGCTGTCTTACATGGGCGCGTCGGTCCTCCACACCGACGCAGTAGTACCCGTCGCCAAAGCCGGCATCCCAGTAAATATCAGAAACACCAACAGACCGGAGGACCCGGGTACGACCATAGTTGCCAAACTGCCGGAAAGCGCGGAGCTTCATCCAATGACCGGCGTTGCAGGCCGCAAGGGGATGTCCGTCGTTCAGGTCGAAAAGTCGATGGTCTCCGACGGAGCAGGCTTCACCGCCGTGATCCTGGACCTGTTCAAGAACTACCACGTGCCCTTTGAACAGTGCCTTACCGGCATTGATACAGTTTCGGTCATCGTCCGCAGCGACCTGCTCGCCCCGGCGAGGGAAAAGATACTCCGCGACATAAAGGAAAAGCTCGCCCCCGACGTTTTATATGTCGAAGACAAGCTTTCCATGATCACCATAGTGGGCGAGTCAGCCGGTCCCTCCCCGGGCCTCATAGGCCGCATACTCACCGCTGTGGCAGCCGCCGGAGTAAACCTTTCGACGGTCAACCAGGGAGCAGGCGCCCTTAACCTGATAATCGGCGTCGGAGAGGATGACTACGAAAAGACCATAAAGGCCATATATCAGATACTGTAAGATAGACAAAAATGTAAAGGGCAGTGAAAAAAGCAGTCCCTCAGTGACAACCCTACAATTCTCAGGCCTCGGCCACCGTTCAAATACAGGTCAATCCACACATATCGGTGACGAAATCAGCAAATAGTCAATGTTGTCACCGAAAACACTTGATTATTGCGGTGACTAAGGCTATCTTATCGAAATTGACACAAACATCGGTACAGAAGCAACTATCAGAATCGCAGAAAACATTTATTAAAAATATTTTCAATATGCGTCACCTTTTTGACTTTTGGATCGTTTAATTGATGAATACAAAGTGAAAGGAGGCGAACAAATGAATTTTACAATGCGAAAACTAATTAATATATTGTTTTTAGTTATTATAGTATTTTTATCCTGTTATGCTTTAATTACAAGGATACAACCTAAGATATGTATTGGCGAGCAGTATGTTCTGGGTTTTGATTCTCTGGATACAATTTATATTTCAACATTCTCAATTTCGAAATCACAGATAGTTGAATACCAAATAAGTACAGGCGAGAAAAACGAAGCGGTTTGCTTCATCGATAAAGCCCAAATACTTTTCAATAAAAATGGGGAATGGTTTTGCATAAAAGAGAAAGAGAATAGTTTGCCGATTACGTATACCCCTATTTTGTACGATGAGCAGCAAAGTCCAAGCATCTCAGACTCACAGACCAAACCAAATACAACCTATTCTGAATTCATAAATGTGAATTCAAGATACGGACGGCTGAAAAAAGGTACATATCGACTTGTAGTTCCGGTGAGAATCAGCGGGAAATACTATGATATTTTCTATGAGTTTTTTGTAGATTGAATTATCAAATCAACACCGGCAGGGAGAAAATACCCGATAAAAAGAGAGCGTGCGGAAGACGAGAATTCGTTTTCGCACGCTCCTTTTCACATTTTTGGATTATACCCGCATGGCGGGTCGGTCTTAGTAATTTATAATTCCCCAGAAATCAGCGGGTTTAAGGGATGCGCCGCCGACCAGGGCGCCGTCGATGTCCGGCTGGGTAAGTAGTTCAGCCGCATTGGACGGTTTGACTGATCCGCCGTACTGGATGGTCAGTTTTTCGGCGGTTTCTGCGCCATAGATGTTTGCCGCAGTCTTGCGGATGAAGGCGCACATTTCCTGAGCCTGCTCCGCAGTGGCAGTCCTTCCGGTGCCTATGGCCCAGATGGGCTCGTAGGCCAGGGTGATCTTTTCAATATCCTCAGCGACAACGCCTTCAAAGGCTGCCTTGACCTGAGCGCCGACCAGATCAAACTGGGTTCCGGCCTCTCTCTGCTCCAGGCTTTCGCCCACGCAGACAATGGGACCAAGACCGGCTTCCAGGGCCTTCTTCAGCTTCTTATTGACCGTTTCGTCGGTCTCGCCAAAGTACTGACGTCTCTCGGAGTGGCCGATTATCACGTAATCCACGCCGATCTCCTTCAGCATGGGAGCGGAAATCTCGCCGGTAAAAGCGCCGCTGTCCTCAAAATGCATGTTCTGGGCGCCGACACCTACGCCGCTTCCTTCAAAGCAGAGCTTAAGGCTGAATAAAGCGGTAAAGGGAGCCGCAACAGCGACCTTTCTGTTTGCCACCGGCATATAGATTTGGCGGAATTCATTGGCGAAAAGGACCGCTTCTTCAACGGTCTTGTTCATTTTCCAGTTTCCGCAGATAAACTTTTTTCTCATTTTCAACCTACTTATCATTAAGAGCTGCAACGCCGGGAAGTTCCTTACCTTCGAGGAATTCGAGGGATGCGCCGCCGCCGGTGGAGACGTGAGTCATCCTGTCGGCAAAACCGAACTGCTTTACTGCGGCAGCGCTGTCGCCGCCGCCGATGACGGTAGTTGCCTGGCTTTCTGCCATTGCCTTTGCAACAGCCTTGGTGCCGTCCTCAAAGGCGGGGAATTCAAAGACGCCCATGGGACCGTTCCAGACTACGGTTCCTGCAGTCTTAATGGTGTCGGAATATACGCCGATGGTCTTGGGGCCGATGTCCATGCCCATCCAGCCTTCGGGCATTTCGTTGCTGCCTGCGACCATGGTCTGGCAGTCTTCTGCGAACTTGTCGCCCAGCTTGCTGTCTACGGGAAGAAGCATCATAACGCCGTTGTCACGGGCCTTCTGCTGAACTTCGCGTGCAAAGTCCAGATGTTCTTCGTCCACGAGAGAGTTGCCCACTTCAAAGCCGTTGGCCTTGAGGAAGGTATATGCCATGCCGCCGCCGATGATAATGGTGTCGGCCTTCTTAATGAGATTTTCGATAACGACGATCTTGTCGGAGACCTTTGCTCCGCCCAGAATGGCGACGAAGGGTCTCTTGGGTTCTTCAACTGCCTCACCCAGGTACTTCAGTTCCTTTTCAATGAGGAAACCGCTGACAGCCTCTTTCATGAAGGTTGCGATACCGGTAGTAGAAGCGTGGGCCCTGTGAACGGTGCCGAAGGCATCGCTTACGTAAACGTCAGCCAGGGATGCAAGATCTCTGCAGAAGCCTTCTTCGTTCTTTTCTTCTTCCTTGCGGAAACGGGTGTTTTCAAGGAGCATTACCTGACCGGGCTGAAGAGCAGCTGCCTTTGCACGGACGTCGTCGTCTACAACAACGTCGGACTGAGCGAAGATGACTTCCTGCTTGAGAAGCTGGGAAAGACGGGCAGCAACAGGAGCAAGGCTCAGTTCAGCCTTGGGTTCTCCCTTGGGCTTGCCCAGGTGGCTCATGAGGATGACGGAAGCGCCCTGGCCCAGCATGTATTCAACGGTAGGCATGGCAGCGGTGATCCTGGTGTCGTCGGTAATGACGCCGTTCTTCATGGGAACGTTGAAATCGCAGCGGCAAATGACCTTCTTGCCTTTAAGTTCAATGTCTCTAACTGTCTTTTTCATTTGAATGTGATCTATCCTTTCCTGGGCAGCGCCCACTTAAAAGTTACTCTATTTTTCCGGTGTTGACCGCGTTGTCTACCCAGATGGTCAAAGCGCTTATAGCCTTGGACATTTCCTCAAGCTGGCTGCGGATCTTTATAAAATCTTCTTTTTCATCCTTGTGGACTATTCCGTCGACGGCGATCTCAATAAGACGGTTCTTCTGCTTTTCAAGAGCGTTGAGAGAGGCCAGCATTTCAAGAGAGATCTGAGACAGTTCCTTGAGACCTACCTCCGGAACGTAGCGCTGACCTATGGGGCACTCGTGAGAGCAGTAGTAGTTGCAAAGCTCGGGATGTTTGTAGCACTCGGCCATTTTCATGACCTCCTCAGGCCTGGCAATGACTTTGTCACTCTCGATCTTTTCAATTCGGTCATCGGAGATGAACTCCAGCTGCAGAGCGGCAGCCTCACGGGTAAGCTCCCGGTCCTCTCTGGCCTGCTGGTAGACGTTCTTGTTTTCCTTTGTGGACTTTCTTCCCATGCTGCTCCTTTATTCTGCAAAATCCGGGATAATAAGGCCTCCTATTGCCTGAGGAAAAGCATTTATTTCCGCAGAAATACGTTATACACTATATACTGCAAAGGGGGACTGAAATATGCTTACACTTATTTTTATAATCGCGATGATCGCTATCTTCGGCAAGCTCATCTGGCTTGCGATCCGCATGGCCTGGGGTGCTGCCAACGTGATCCTCTCCCTGGTGCTTCTGCCGGGAATGATCATAGCGGCCTTCGTACTGGGCCTCTTCAAAATAGCCCTGCCTGTACTGGCAATAGTCGGGCTCGTTGCCCTGCTGTCGCCTAAAAAGCTGCGCTAGAAAAAGAGAATACCGCATACGGCGCCAATGCCGATGAAAACGATGGGGTGAAGCTTCTCAAGAGGCTTCACCTTATTGCTTAGCAGCCAGATCGCCGCAAAGAGCAGCACTGCCGCAAGGCTTATGCTTACGCCGCCTTCAAAGAGCTTTACGAACTTGCCCACTCCAAACATGCACAGAGAAATGAGGGACAGAGCCGCCGCTCCCACCATGGCCGTTGATGCGGGACGTATTCCGAAGAATGCCCTGTCTACAAATTTATTGGCGCGGAAAGCCTGAAGGAAGGCTGATATTATCAGTATTATGACCAGGGAAGGCATAATGAGGCCTAAAGTAGCGCTGAGTGCGCCTGCTATGCCTGCTGTGGTATAGCCCACGTAGGTTGCCATGTTTACCCCTATTGGGCCCGGCGTCGATTCGGACACCGCCACCATATTGGCCAGGTCGGTCAGGGAGAACCAACCGGTCTTTGCCGACATTTCCTGAAGAAAAGGCAGTGTTGCCATTCCTCCGCCTACGGCAAAGAGGCCTGTTTTGAAAAATTCCCAGAAAAGCTGAAGACAGATCATTTCTTAGCCTCCAGTCCTTTTATCACTATGCCGGCAGCCGCCGCAAGTATTACGTATACAATGGGAGAAATGCCGGTAAATACGGCGCCTGCGAGCACTGCCGCAAATATGCCGACAGCGGCGGAGCCTTTTACATTTTTCCGTAGAAGCTTGACGAAAGCGTTAAGCACCAGAACACAGACCGCCACACGGATGCCCGCAAATGCCTTCTGTACCCACAGAATATCCGCGAAATTCGCAAGGAATGCCGCAAGAACGGTAATTATTACAAGGGAAGGGAAAACCACGCCCAAAGTGGCCGCAATACCCCCTCCGATACCCTTTTCTTTACGTCCCACAAAAGTCGCGGTGTTTACCGCGATGATCCCGGGAGTGCACTGGCCTATGGCGAAATAGTCCAGCAGTTCTTCTTCAGTTGCCCAGCCCTGCTTTTCGACCACTTCTCTCTGGAGCATGGGCAGCATGGCCATGCCGCCGCCAAAGGTCATGACACCGATTTTCGCAAAGCTTAAAAAAAGTTCAAGATAAGTATTCATACCAGGTAAGTATATCACATTTCGCTTTTTTTGTTCCATGAAATGTGTTAGAATTGCTCTATGAGCATTCTTCACAATTTAGCAAGTGTATATGAATCAGCCATTGCCGAGGTAGAGGCGGACGAAACGGGAAAGCGTTTCAACACAGTCGCTCTCTTCGGCTGCCCGGAAAACGCTGACCCGGCTCAAGTCCCCAACCAGCTGGTTTTAGGGGACAATCTGGATCTGCTCAAATCTCTGGCAGGCTCCGACGTCTGCGGAAAAATCGATTTTATATACATAGACCCGCCCTTCTTCTCCGGCGCGGACTACAGTTCACGCATCAGCGTCGGAAACGGGGACGTTAAAAGCAAGTCCTACGCCGACACATGGGACGGAAGTCTGGAGAACTTCCTCAGCATGCTCACTGTACGCCTTATTTATATGCGGCGCCTGCTGACTGAACGCGGTGTAATTGCCATTCACATGGACCGTCACGCGGTACACTACGTAAAGATACTCATGGACGAGATCTTCGGCGCCGACCGCTTTGTAAACGAGCTTATCTGGACCTACAAGTCCGGCGGCGCAAGCAAGAAGAGCTTTGCCCATAAGCACGATATTATTCTGGTCTACTCCAAGGGCAGTGAGTACACCTTCAATCCACAACTTGAGAAATCCTATAACCGCGGCTTCAAGCCCTATCACTTTAAGGGCGTTGAAGAGTTCAAGGACAACGTCGGCTGGTATACCATGGTCAACAGGCGTGACGTTCTTGCTGTAGACATGGTGGGACGCACCTCTTCGGAACGCACGGGCTACGCCACTCAGAAGCCGGAAGCTCTGGTAAAGATACTGGTTGAATCCTTCACCGATCCCGGCGACCTTTGCGCAGACTTCTTCGGGGGCAGCGGAACTTTAGCTGCGTCGGCCTTTTCTCTGGGACGCCGCTTCATTTCCTGCGACTGCGGTCCACAGGCCGTTGAAAATTCCCTGAAGCGTCTTGCCTTTGCAGGGGCGCCCTTCGCCGTAAGGCTGGCAGCGGGGACCAAGCTTTCCAAGGGCAGGATAACCACTGAAAGCACCATTACTCACAACCTGATCACCTCCTACACCCGGCGTCTGAGTACGTCCATGCTCACAAGCACCCAGCAGGAAAAGCTTCGCAAGGTCCGCGCTCAGGACCGCCTGGCTCTTTTAGATTTCTGGGCCTGTGGAACCCTTACGGGCGATGGTCTCTTCCGTTCATCGTCTATTGGCAATGGAACAGATCCGGCGCCCTTAATGGATGTAGAGTCATTCAGCACACCTAATGGAACAACCCCCGTTCTGGTAGCTTTCGACCCCTTCGGAGGCATAGCTTCAATAAAATTTTAAAAACTTGAAAAAAGTGCTTGCATTTTTTCAGAACTGATGTATACTGAAAGAGTGCTGTGCACGGTTAGCTCAGTTGGGAGAGCACCTCCTTGACGTGGAGGGGGTCACAAGTTCGAGTCTTGTACCGTGTACCAAGTAAAAGGACCGTTTCAAAACGGTCCTTTTTTCATGTTATTTTTGATTTCTTCTCTAAAGAATATAACACCACACAACCAGATGCTATAACTTGACTATAATAGTACGCTGCGCAACGCTTCAAAAATTGCTTTCATATGAATTACAGCGGCGCTAACTTGAATGTAATAGTACACCGCGCAACGCTTCAAAAATTGCTTTCATATGAATTACAGCGGCGCTAACTTGAATG
>JAKSSR010000035.1 GCA_024402995.1 Clostridia bacterium
ATAAAATAATTTTACAAACAACTAAAAACAAAGGACAGCGGTTATTTTCCGCTGTCCTTATTAATTAGATCACTTAAGTATTTACTGTAAAAGAAGTCATGGACCATTTGATCGTATTCTTCCCAGAGGGGAAGGGTCTTACAGTCTGAAACTCTGGGGCACGGGGCTGCGCCTTTTGCAAGGCAGGCTACAGTTCCCAGTGAACCTTCCATAAGCTCTATGATCTCGCCCACAGCGTATTCCTCCGGCTTTCTGTTGAGTTTATATCCGCCGCCCTTTCCGCTGGCAGCAGAAAGCATACCTGCGGAAACAAGTTCCTTAACTATGGTCTCCAGGTATTTCTTTGAAATTCCCTGTCTGATGGCTATATCCTTCAGGGGAGTGTAAGCATTGCAGTCACTTTCTGCAAGATCGATCATAACACGAAGCGCATAGCGTCCTTTTGTTGAAATCATTGACCAAAGCCTCCTTGTCATACTCCCTATTATACAGTAGGTTAGTAGGTAAATCAAGGGCTTTTACCTATTGACATGGTAGGTAAATAGGTATATCATATACCTGCACTTAAAATTACTTTAAAAATCAACGTTTACAAAGGAAAATAATGAAAGACTTAAGCACAATCACAGCAAAACTTCAGAGCATCGTCGACGAAAGCGCAGACAGATTCAACACGGACTACGCAGGCTACAAGGACCTGGTAATCAAAGCATCCCGTTACTATCTGGATGCCATGTTCCCCACCTACTGTACTCACCCCGAGGCCAGCGGATGCGGAGAAAACGTCAGAGCCTATTACCTCAAGACCGCCAACGACTGCCTTTTTGAAGCCCTGAAGCGCACTCTTTCCGAGTCGGAAGCTGAACATGTGGTCGACAGTCTTCTTGACAGGATCCCATCTATAATGGAGTATCTCGTCACAGATATCAGAGCAGGCTACGAAGGCGACCCGGCAGCAAAAAGCGTAGATGAGATCATACTCGCTTACCCTGCGTACCTGGCCATTGGCATTTTCAGGATCGCCCATGAGCTTTACCTTCTCGGTCAAACCGTAGTAGCAAGACTTATGACAGAATATGCCCATCAGAAAACAGGCATTGACATTCATCCCGGCGCGACTATAGGCAAAAGATTCTTTATCGACCACGGTACCGGCGTAGTAATCGGTGAAACCACAGTCATCGGGGAAAACGTCAAGCTCTATCAGCACGTAACTCTCGGCGCAAAGAGCTTCCCCGTTGCAGACGACGGCACCCTCGTAAAAGGAATCAAGCGCCACCCCAATATCGGCAATAATGTCGTCATCTACGCAGGAGCGACTATTCTCGGCGGGGATGTTTATATCGGAGACGACGCGGTCATCGGCGGCAACGTCTGGCTTACCACGTCGGTAGCTCCCGGAAAGGCCGTTTACAACCGCAGCAAAGAGCAGTGATCCATACAGAAAGGATAAGGTTTTATATATGTCTAAAATTTATAAAGGAGCCCTGGGATTGATCGGAAACACCCCCCTCGTAGAGCTTGTAAATATTGAAAAAGAACTTGGTCTCGAAGCCACAGTTCTGGCCAAGGTGGAATTCTTCAATCCCACAGGAAGCGTTAAGGACCGTACCGCAATGGCAATGATCGAAGACGCAGAGGCAAAGGGCTTGCTTAAGGAAGGCTCCGTGATCATCGAATCCACTTCCGGAAACACAGGCATCGGCCTCGCCTCCATTGCCGCTGCCAAGGGTTACAGGATCATCCTTACCATGCCCGAAACCATGAGCGCAGAACGCCGCAACATTCTTAAAGCATACGGTGCGGAACTGGTGCTGACTGAAGGCGCCAAGGGCATGACCGGGGCTATCGAAAAGGCTGAAGAACTTGCTAAGGAGATCCCCGGAAGCTTCATTCCCGGACAGTTCGTCAATCCGGCAAACCCCGCTGTTCACAGAGCAACCACAGGCCCGGAGATCTGGAATGATACCGACGGTCAGGTCGACTTTTTCGTCGCTGGCGTAGGCACCGGCGGAACTCTTACCGGAACAGGCGAATACCTTAAGGAGCAGAATCCTGCTGTTAAGGTCATCGCCGTTGAACCTGCAGACTCCCCTGTCCTCTCAGAAGGACATGGCGGCCCCCACAAGATCCAGGGCATTGGCGCAGGCTTCGTTCCTGAGATCCTCAACACAAAGATCTACGACGAGGTCATTAAGGCAACCAGCCAGGAATCTTACGACACAGCAAAGCTGCTGGCCAAGAAAGAAGGTATCTCTACCGGTATTTCTTCCGGTGCCGCTCTTTCTGCAGCGATCCAGCTGGCAAAGCGTCCCGAAAACAAGGGCAAGGTCATTGTCGCACTTCTTCCCGACAGCGGAGACCGTTATTATTCCTCTCCCCTGTTCTCCGAAGAATAATCAAAAAACAGAAGTGTGCCGCAAAAGCGGCACACTTTTTTATTGCTGTCCTGCAAAGGCAAATGTATAAAGGGCATGTGAGGAGACACCCAAAAGGCTGCAGGACAGTACAGGCAACAGCTTTTGCCGTTATGAATCTTTCACTGGATTTGCTTTTTCATTTATATGTGACGCAAGGAAACAAATCGCCTGCCGGTAGCCTTCAAACCCCAAGCCCATGTATGTTTTGATGCAAGCCATACCTGCATATGAGATCTGCCTGAATGGCTCTCTTCGGGAAACGTCGGAAAGATGGACCTCTACCGCAGGTAAATCCACCGCCTTCAAAGCATCTAGAATAGCAATACTCGTATGAGTATATGCGGCCGGATTGATGACGATACCCTGGTATTTTCCGAGGGCATCCTGAATCGCATCAACGATTTCACCCTCATGATTGCTCTGAAAACAGTCAGCTGTTATTTTCAGCTCTTGTCCCACATCATAGATGTATTTAACCAGCGCATCATAATTCTGTTTTCCGTATACGTTAGGTTCACGCGTGCCAAGCATATTTATGTTCGGACCATTTATGACTAATATCTTCATTCCTCTACCCCACTGACTATGCGAAGCAGCTTAACCATGTAATTCTCACGATCCAGGTCCACAGTGCAGTCCGCAAATTTCCGGTACAAATCTTCCCTTTCGCTATAAAGGTCTTCAAGACTCTTACTTACGGATAATGGCCGGCCCTGCGTGCAGAGCTTATCCGGGCTGCGCTGCAGCCAGATTATGATTCCGTTCTGGTGAAGTGCCTCATAGTTTTTTTCAAAGGTAACGACACCGCCTCCGGTGGCGATGACAGCTCCGGACATACTGCCGGCCTCAATAACAATTTCATGCTCCTTCAATCGAAAAGCAGGCTCGCCGTAAGCAACAATATACTGCGCCGGAGTCATCTTATTTCTGACTTCAAAGAGGCTGTCCGTATCAATGACTTTTCGCCCGGTAAGTCGGCCGATTTCGGAAGCTGCGGTAGTTTTTCCGCATCCGGGCATACCAACTAAAACGATATTCCTCATTGAACGGTCCAGTTCCGCGTATATTCTTCCGACCTCACGATCGGGAATGACCTTTCCTGCAAACAGTTCAGCGCTTCGCTTTGCCTGAGCGACCAGCATATACAGCCCATTTGCCCGGGGAATATTCTTTTTCTCAGCATCTATTAGAAGCGCTGTCATCCGCGGATTATATATAACGTCCAGCACACCAATGCAGTCAGGAAAGTCATTCAGGTCAATGACCCGCTGTCCGTTATAGGGGAACATTCCCACAGGCGTTGTATTTACTATTATCTGAGCGTCTCTATGAGCACTTAAATTCATATAATTATCCGGTCCATGTCTGCTGATCACAACAGGCACAGAACCCATGGATCTCAACGCTGCGCATGCGGCAGCCGAAGCGCCTCCGCTTCCGAGAACTACTGCTTTTTTATTCGCCACATCGATTCCTGAAAAAGCAACAAGGCTCTTAAACCCGTATACGTCTGTATTATCACCGTAAAGCACACCGTTTCTCCTGACTACGGTATTTACGCATCCGGTTTCTCCTGCATCTTCACTTAACTCGTCAATAAAGGAAAAAACAGTTTTTTTGTACGGTATGGTGACGTTAAGTCCTTCCCACTTCCCTGACCGGATAAAGCTCTCCACATCATTTTTCTCAACTTCAAACAAGTCGTAAGAGTAATCGCCCAGCATTGAGTGAAGCTTGGGCGAATAACTATGAGACAATTTTTCACCAAGCAGTCCAAAGGATGACATATCAGAAAACCTCGCTGTAGCTGCCTAAATACTGATGCTTATCGCAAATGGTCGGAAGCTCTCCCATGAGCTGAAGCAAGGCCGGAGAATAGACAGGCGTATCCAGATCAAAGTAGAACATGAATTCAAACTCTTTATTCGGAAGGGGGCGGCTTTCAAGTTTATTAAGGTTGATCCCCAATGCATAGAACCTTGACAGGGTTTTGTAAAGTGAGCCCTGAGTATGAGGAAGTATCATCATAAGACTCGTCCTGTCCGCACCCGGATATATTTCAAGCTTCTTAGATATACATATGAAACGGGTATAGTTATTGTCTGTGTTCTGGACCGATGAGGCAAGACAGTTCAAACCGTAGTATTCGGCACACGGCTCAGAAGCAAGGGCTGCCACGTCATCCAGGGACGATTCTGAAACTTTTTTTGCCGCGGCAGCAGTATTCTCACAGGGAATCAGCCTAACGTTTTCAAGGGTACTGAGAAAAGCAGAGCACTGATGCAAAGCCTGCTCATGAGAATATACTGTCCTTATATCCTCGAGCCTGACTCCCGGCTTTGCCATGAGATTATGGTCCACCTTCAGCCTTATGCTCCGCACTATGTAGAAGTGATGCTTCATCATCAGGTCATATACCGAATTCACTGAGCCAGCGCTGCTGTTTTCAACGGGTATCACACCATAGTCGCAAAGGCCTTTGTCAACGGCAGAAAAAACCGCCTCAAAAGACGAAAAGAACATGGTCTTTGGATATCTGAAAAGCTTGTCGCAGGCTATCTGTGAGTTTGCCCCGAGTACACCCTGGCATGCCACGCTCACGTTAGACGGAAAAAGCTGTGGCGTATTGTTTACAGCCCGTTTTATATCCTCCGCAAGAGGACTCAAGTTTCCGTTACGGCGGTTCTGGTAGCTCCGGCTGAGTTCAAAAAGAAGTGAAAAAAACAGCGGAGTATATTCTTTCAGATCGTCCGGAGTAGCTTCCAGCACCGATAATAGTTTTTCCTTTTCTCTTCCCGAATCAAGGACAGGCAGAGAGTTCTTTTTTTTATACTCAGCAATTGATGAAACGACATCCATCCGCTCAGTGATAAGTCGTATCAGCCGGCTGTCTATTTCATCAATTGTTTTCCTGTAATCCTGCAGATCCATTAGTGATCTCCTTTCTTCTCCCGAGCAGTGCGTCATATACCGCAATAGCTGCAGCCGCCTCAACGCAAGGGACAGCCCTCGGAACGATACAAGGGTCGTGTCTGCCCTTTACTGTAAGAATGGCACTTGTCCCGGTTCTGATATCTGCACTCTGCTGCGGCAATGATATAGAAGGCGTTGGCTTTACAGCCACTCTGAAAATCAGAGGCATACCATTGGTAATGCCGCCGAGAATACCGCCGCAATTGTTGCCGGAGGTCATAATCCGTCCCCCGTCAGCAAAGAACGGGTCGTTATTTTCACTTCCTTTGAGCAGAGTCGAGGCAAATCCCTTCCCGAATTCAAGGCCTTTTACGGCCGGGATCCCGAAGACGATCTGAGCGATGCGGTTTTCCATTCCGCCGAACATAGGATCGCCGAGACCGACAGGAAGACCTAAAACTGCGCACTGAACGGTGCCCCCTACAGAATCACCCTTTTCCTTCGTTTCATTTATGAGAGCCTGCATTTTTTGTCCGCACTCATCATCAACGACGGGAAAAGCCTTTTCAGATGTTGAAACCTCAAGAGGCCCCTTATCCTCGACGCTTCCGATGGAAGCAATGCGGCTGATAATACGTATGCCCTCTTTTTCAAGAAGCTGAATGCATATTCCGCCGGCAACGCAGAGCGGCGCTGTAAGCCGTCCCGAAAAATGCCCTCCCCCGGCATAGTCCTGATATCCTCCGTACTTGATCGCGCCGGTATAGTCCGCATGGCCGGGTCTTGGTACGTTTTTCAGTTCACTGTAGTCTCCGGATCTTGTATCACGGTTTCTGATAATTGCAGTCAAT
Source organism: Clostridia bacterium (assembly GCA_024402995.1). Lineage (GTDB taxonomy): Bacteria > Bacillota > Clostridia > Peptostreptococcales > Anaerovoracaceae > JAKSSR01. The sequence goes on from JAKSSR010000035.1 coordinate 6,185, forward strand.
GGGACTCCGCAGGTATGACCGTCAATAAACCCGCTGATGAACTCCGGGACATCGTCCTCTTTGCGGGGCGTAGAAAACTCATTATTTCCCGGCGCCCTGCGGTTTAAGAAGTTCTGCAAAGTCCCCGTATTGATTTCTTCACCGGCAGGTATACCTTCAAGAGTCATTCCTATGGCTGGTGAATGAGACTGTCCGAATATTGTAAGTTTTATATTTTCTCCGTATAAGCTGCCCATTATATAACCTCCAGACTGCTGAGATCCTTCCAGAATGATGGATAAGATTTCTCTGTACATTCAGAGTTGATCACTCTCACTTCTCTTTCGCAGATCGAAGCAGCAGCCGCTGCTGCCATGGCAATACGGTGATCGTTTTGCGGATCGACCGTACCGCCTGTGAGTCCACCCCTTCCCTTTATGGCAATACCGTCTTCGTTTTCTGATACAAAACCGCCAAGGGCATTTATCATATCGGCCGTAGTTTTCAGCCGGTCAGATTCTTTAAACCTCAATCTCCGTGCATTTGTTATCAGAGAATCGCCTTCAGCCGCGGCAAGAAGCACACACAGTACAGGGACGAGGTCCGGGATTTCCGAAACATCTATGGTCATAGGATGCTTTTCTTTTTTCTTTACAAGGATCACATCCTCTTCAACCATAACATCTGCACCGTATTTCTTAAGGATATCAACAATGCTCCTGTCGCCCTGGCGGGAATCCGGCGAAAGGCCGGAAACGGCAATACCTTCGGGAGAAAAAGCTCCCATACAAAGGAAAAATGCGGCATTGGACCAATCGCCTTCCACATTGACGCGTTCAGGGAATCTGTATTTCTGTTTCCCGCGAATGCTGTAACCGCTTTTATTTTTCTCAAAGACAATACCGGCGGTTTCGAGGACGCTCTCTGTTAAGGCAATATAAGGCGAAGATTCGCTTTTCCCGGTTATCTCAAGTCGGCTGTGGCCTTCCAACAGGGGAAGAGCAAACAGCAGACCGGATATATACTGTGAAGAAACATCTCCGGGTACAGTGTATACTCCGCAGTCTAACCGGCCGAAGCACTCTAACTGCTTTTCCTTACGTACTATTACAGCACCGTTTCTTGCCAGTTGTCCGATCAGTTCATCGATCGGACGTTCTGCCAGCCTTCCTTCCGTGAAAAAGCATGCATTCCTGCCCAGAGCTGCGGCGATGGGGAGAAGAAAACGGAGAGTTGAACCACTTTCGCCGCAGCGCATAATTGCAGGATCGGGCAGGTGTTCATTAACGGGTGTGACCCGGAATACGTTGGCCCCGGTCTCTGAAAACACAGCTCCAAGAGACCGGAGGCAGTCCACTGTTGCGCCGATATCTTTTGATATACCGGTACATCTTACGTCAACGGGACTTTCAGAAAGAGCCGCGCATATAAATGCTCTGTGAGCAAGAGATTTGGAAGAAGGAATCCGTATTGCTCCTCTGCGAGTCCCGGCTTTAATTGTTTGCATCATTTTGCTCCACCGGCTTTCAGCCAATCTATGAATCCGTTTTTTTCTGCAGTTATTATTCTGCAGTTTCCCAATTCTGCAGGAACTATGAATCTTATGGAACGAGATGTGTTCTTCTTATCGTAAAGGGCCGCTTCTGCCAGCTCTTCTGCCGAAAAAGGAAGATCTGCCGGCAGTCCGTAAGATGCAATAATCCCGCCAACGGTATCTGACAATCCGGGCCTGCTACACCCCATTGCTTCCCCTGCTTTTGCTGCAGCCGCCATTCCCATGGCTACAGCCTGACCGTGAGGTATTGAGTACAGGCTGCATTTTTCGACTGCATGACCAATAGTATGTCCCAAATTAAGCAGCATACGGCATCCGGTATCACACTCGTCTTCTTCTACGTATTTCTTTTTAAGCATTACGCATCGACTGATTATATTCTCATACTGACTGCAGATAGGAGTCTCAAGTATCTCGGAGAAAAGCCCGTCACCGTCAAGAATGGCATATTTTATTATTTCAGCGCATCCGCTGCGGTACTCTTCGACAGGGAGAGTATCAAGGCAATGAATATCACAGATAACAAGATCCGGCTGATAGAAACAGCCCACCTGGTTTTTCCCTTCCGGGAGATCCACCGCTGTTTTTCCTCCTACCGAGGAATCTACAGCTGCCAGAAGGGTCGTAGGCATCTGGACAAAGGAAACGCCTCTTAGGTATGTTGCCGCAGCAAAACCAGCCAGGTCCCCGACAACACCTCCTCCGAGAGCAGCTACAACATCGTTCCGTGACAAATGTACACTGCACATTTCATTTAGGAGTTTTCCGTAGTTATCGAGATTTTTGCTTCTTTCTCCGTGAGGCAAAATAAATGAAAACACGTCCAACCCACTTTTGCGGAGGCTTGAGGAAACGCGTTCTCCATACAGGGGGAACACGTTGTCATCGGAGACCAGCATCACTTTTGAGGCTTTATGTACAATCTCACGAAAAAGCAGACCTGTCTGCGGGAGGATGTCCCGGCCTATGAGGATCTGATAAGTCTTTGACGCTTTTACAGTAATAGCATTCACTTGCCGTCTACCTCCTCCTTTATTCTCCGGCCCTCCTCCAGAAGACTAATCAGCCGGTTTTTATCACCTTCTGCTATGGCGTCTCTATACTGAACAAGATTTCCGATCAGTATGTCAATTTCATTAAGTAAGTTGTCGTCGTTATCGAGGAAAAGCTGAGCCCACATCTCAGGATTGAGCCAGGCGACCCGCGTAAGATCCCTATAGCTGCCGGCCGATATTCCAAAATGCTTACGTGAAGTAGGACTTTTAATGAAGGCATTGGATACTATGTGGGCAAGCTGTGAAGTAAAAGCAATAATCTCATCGTGCTTATCTGCCGTGGTTACGGTTACCCTTCCAAAACCTGCCGGCATGAGCAATTGCTTTACTCTGTCAAGAAAAAGAAGATCGTCAGTGTTTTCGGGAACGATGACCATAGTCGATCCGGAAAAAAGATCCTCGTCTGAATACTTAAAACCCGAATACTGGGTACCAGCCATGGGATGGCCTCCCACATACGAAAATCCATATTTCCCGGCGACGGCAAACCCATGCTCTACGATATTTCGCTTTGTTCCGCAGCAATCGATGACAACAGGCTTCACACCGATTTTGTTACCCTTTTCATTGAGAAAACTTATCATTGCCTCAGGATAGGTACAAATCAGTATAAGATCACATTGAGACAGGAGGTTATCTTCAAGAACAGCAGAAACCTTTCCGCTCATAATTGCGTATTGCAGCATTGCAATATCCGTATCAAGTCCGAGGACCTTATGCCCTGCTCTGCTGTAAGCCTTTGCAAAAGAACCGCCTATGAGGCCGAGGCCTATGATGCCGACAGTCACTTTACAGCCTCCCTAACGGAGCGGACTTTTCTCATCAGCTCCGCGAAATCTTCAGGTCTGAGGGACTGAGCGCCGTCGCACAGAGCGCGGGGAGGATCATTATGTACTTCAATGATCAGCCCGTCACATCCGCAAGCAGTCGCCGCCATTGCCATGGGAGGAACTATCCTTGCTATTCCAGTGGCATGGCTGGGATCAACAATTACCGGAAGATGAGTGAGCTCGTGGAGCATGGGTACCGCTGACAAATCCAGGGTATTGCGCAGATAATCGCTGTAAGTCCTGATTCCACGCTCGCAGAGAATAACGTTTTCGTTGCCGTTGGCCATGATGTATTCCGCGCTCATGAGAAGTTCCTTGAGAGTGCCGGACAGACCTCTTTTCAGAAGGATAGGTTTGCGCGTCTGTCCAAGTTCTTTCAGCAGATCAAAATTCTGAGTGTTTCTTGCACCGACCTGAAGAACGTCTACATCCTCAAAAAGAGGAAGATCCGTCAGATTCATTATTTCGGTAACAATGGGAAGACCGGTCTTCTCTCTGGCTATTTTCAAGAGTTCAATACCTTCTGCCTTAAGGCCCTGAAAGTCATATGGGGAGGTTCTTGGCTTGAAAGCTCCTCCGCGAAGCATATTAGCTCCGGCGGCCTTTACGGCTTCAGCTATTGACACGATCTGCTCTTCCGACTCAACTGAACAGGGACCGGCTATAGTGCAGAAGTTTCCGCCACCGATCTTAAGTTTACCTACCTGAATGACAGTATCTTCAGGGTGGAATTTTCTATTTGCACATTTGAAGGTCTCAGAAACACGCTTTACGCTGTCGACTATATCCAGGCTCCCGATAAGGTCAACGTCAACTTTGGCCGTGTCACCGATAAGACCGAGAACAGTCTGAAACTCTCCTACGGAAACATGAACTCCTATATTCAGGTTTTTCAGCCAGTCGATGAGCTGCTCCTGTCTTTCTTTTTCAGCATTGGGCTTTAAAACTATGATCATTTCTTTTCTCCCGATAAATCCGTGTACTAAAAAAAGGTGCCCCACAGGTCAATCTGTGCTGCACCTTGCCTATGATAAAAACTCATACATCAAATGCACCGCAAACTGACCGTACTATTGAAAATAGTAAGGAACCAATCAAATCGATAATAATATGCCATGCGTAATACGTTTATCATGAGTTTTCTCCGTTTGTCTGTCTTTCGGGTATGACGTTTGTATACCCTTTAGTGTTTTTTATGACCGCCCGTTTTCCTTCTTCTATGGCATTTCTCAGTATGTTGAGGTTAGGTGCCACGTTGTCGGTACAGACCAGGTCTCCGGTCATTTCTTCCATTTCATAATTATCAAGTATAGTCCTCGCCACATTGACTCTGGATTTCATGCTGGTATGGCAGTGGGCCGTAAACATTTGAAGGAGAGAATACCAGGGACTGCCGTGATGCCCGGCGATGAGATACAGAAGCTGACGCTTTTCAGCAGTGGTCAGATTTTGAATATACATCATCAGAGCATCTTCAATTTCGTGATCCTCGTCCTCCGGGGCAATCCCGTCAAAGAAGTCCGGAAAAATATATGCCAGATAATAGGGAAGCGGGTTCAAACCGAGGACTCTGAACCATTCGCTTCCTAAAAACAAATCCGGAAAAGTGTTTCCGTTTTCCCAGTTTTGTATGGTCTTGACCGAGACACCAAGACCGTTTGCCATAAATTCACGGCTCTTTCCCGCATCGGAGCGGGACGTTGACCATATTCTTGAAAATCTTTTTTTTCTTTCTTCAGGTATATTCTTTTCCATAGTATTCCGCTTCGTTTTGTTCACTATCAGGCGGTAATTAAGAAAATTATTACTTGATTTAACATGCGCTAAGTGGTAATATTTTTCCACCCACCTGAAATATACTCCTTCACTTAAACCTTGTCAATAAGGTCTGACATTATTTTTAAAAAATCTAAGGGGAGAAAAAAGAAATGACATACGCTGCATACCCTTTTATTGCAACAGGCGCATATCTTCTGGGAGGCATTAACCCGGCTTACATTTATTCCAGATCCAAAGGGTTCGACATAAGAGATAAAGGAACGGGTAACCCCGGAGCGTCAAACGCCATGGTCCTTTTCGGCCGCAAGGTCGGGCTTATTACCGCCCTCCTCGATATTATGAAAGCCTATTTAGCCATTATTCTTGCATCAGCACTATTCCCGCAGACATCACTTGCTAAGGAGGTCGCTGGGGTATCCTGCATTTTAGGACACATGTTCCCTGTCCAGCTTAAGTTCAGAGGCGGAAAAGGACTGGCATGTCTCGGGGGCATTGTTCTGGCTTACGATCCTCTGTGCTTTCTCATAATGATATGTTCAGGAGCAATTCTTGCACTTATTACAGGCTATCTGGCAGTCGTACCCATTCTTGCTTCAGCCGCATTTCCCTTCATTTACAGAATTAACGGCGGTTCAACGGCAGGAATGATACTTTACCTGATCCCGGCCTGTGCAATGTGGATCAAGCATATTGAGAACGTCAGACGAATCTTTTCCGGCCGGGAAATACGAATCTCAATCCTCTGGAACAGGGAACGTGAGCTGGAAAGAGTCAATAAAACAAATAAACGGAGGTGAAGCAGTGAAAGCCTATATTAACGACTTCGAAAAAATCTATAGAGAAAACTATCAGAGTGTATATTCTTTCCTTCACGTTTTGACTCAGAGCACGGATGCTGCGCAGCGCCTGACTCAGAATACCTTTGTCAATGCCTGTAAAAACATCTTACGATACAAAGAAACCTGCAGCATGAAAATCTGGCTTCTTGAAGAAGCCTGTAAACAGTTCATGCATTTCCTGAAAACGCAGAATCAAGTTCTGGATTTCAGCCTCCTGATCACGGACCCGGAAACACCTGTATCAGAAAAAGCCGAATTCCAATGGACAGGTAAAGTCAGTACCGGTAAACTGGACGCTTTCCTGAGCGGTATTCCGCAAAGAAACAGCCTCATTCTCCTTCTGCGTATATTCGGAGATGCGGACTACTTTGAGCTTGCCGGTCTTACAGGTATTTCCCCAGAATCGGCAGCTGTTATTTTTACCAGAACTAAAGAAAGAATCAAGGAGGTCTTATTCAATGACTGATTGCTGTATTATTCGAGATTTACTTCCACTCTGCGATGACGATGCCATCAGTGAAGAAAGCAGAAAAATCATAGAGGAGCATCTTGAAAACTGCAGTGAATGCAGAGCTTATTATCAGGGAATACATCGAATTCCTCATACTTTCCATCAGGAAGGTGATCGGGGCAGCTATCGCTATTCTGATGTTGCAAGAGCCTTAAGGCACAGGGCTATTCTTACACACGCGGCAGAAGCGGCTATGCTGGCAGTATCAGCATTTTGCATTATCAAAACCGCGGCAAACACAAAAGAAACTGACAAATCAAAATAAAACGGAGGCAAGCCTGTGACAATAAAGAGAATTGACGCCGGCCTTTACCGGCGCATGCTTTGCTCTGCGGCAGCCGCTTTGCAGGAAAGAAAGGACGAAATCAACCGTCTTAATGTCTTTCCCGTACCCGACGGCGACACCGGTTCCAATATGTTCCTGACCCTGGACACAGTGAGAAATGTCCCCCTGCAGGACAGTTCTCTGGCAGCATATTCTGAAGCGACAGCAAAAGCAGTTATGCGGGCAGCAAGAGGGAATTCCGGGGTCATACTGTCATTGTTCTTTCGCGGCATGGCATCAGCATTTGCAGGCCATGAAGCGGCAGATTCCCTGTTGCTGACAAAAGCATTCCGCAGTGGATCTCAAGCTGCCAGAAACGCAGTTATGAAGCCTGTGGAAGGAACTATCCTTACAGTGATGAAGGACTGCACCGATTTTGAAACAAGCAGCGTTTCAGATGACGTCACAGCTGTATTGCAGCAGATTTCCGCTCTTGCCCGTGAATCGCTGAAGAAAACCCCTGAACTGCTGCCGGCCTTAAAGAAAGCCAAGGTCGTAGACTCGGGAGGATTCGGTTTTACCGTCGTTGTTGAAGGCATGTTAAAGGCGCTGTCAGGAGAAAGCTTTGGTGAAAGTTCCTTTCTTTACGAAGATATTCCCAATAGCAGAGCGGATTTTTCAGTATTCTCAAATGACGAAATCGCTTTTTCGTTCTGCACAGAATGCCTGATAAACCGCGGCGAGAATACTGCTCAAACTGCGATAGACGGTCTGCATTCCTTCCTTGACGGGTTGGGAGACAGTGTCGTCCTCGTCTACGATGATGAAATCGTCAAGGTCCACGTCCATACCAACGAGCCTATGACTGTACTTGAAAAAATGATGGCCTTGGGCGTACCGCAGTTCATTAAAGTTGAAAACATGCGGCAGCAGCACAGCAGCCTTGTAACTTCATATGAGCAGAAAGAAGCAGAAAAGGAAACTCTTCAGGACGCCTGTGCGGTCATTGCAGTAGCTAATGGGGATGGTCTGCACGACCTTTTCATGGAACTCGGCGCCTCCTATACAGTTTCCGGCGGCCAAAGCATGAACCCCAGCGCCAGCGATTTCCTGAAAGCCATCAAAGCTGTAAACAGCCGCCGTGTCATAATTCTGCCCAACAACTCAAATGTTATCCTTGCTGCAAAGCAGGCAGCTGAGATGTCAGAGCATATCCAAGTTGACGTACTTAATACAGTAACGATCCCTCAGGGGATCTCAGCCATGATTGCCTTTGACCCGTCGGCTAACCAGGAGGACAATATCACCTCAATGACCTCGGCAAAAGATACAGTCAAGTCCTTTTCAGTCACCAGAGCGGTCAAAAACGCCGAAATCAATGGGGTAAAGGTAAGACGCAGACAATTTATCGGTTTAGTGGATAAAAGCCTTAAATACGCGGAAAACAGCCTTGATGAGTGCCTTATCCGTTTTACCGAAGACATTGGTGACAGGGAGATAATCACCCTCTACTACGGCAAGGGAATAAAAAGAGAGCAGGCAGAGCGCCATGCGGATATGCTTCGTGCTCACCTGGGGGCGGAAAAGCAGGTAACGGTAGTCTGCGGAAGACAAGCCGTTTATCACTACCTGATTTCCGCGGAATAACACAGGGGAAACATTTAAAGGAGGTATACAATGGATTATCTGATCATTACAGATTCAGGCTGCGATATCAGTCCGAAGACACTGAAAAGCTGGGGAGTGCAATGCATAGACCTGAGCTTTAGAAAGGCGGATTCGCCAAGGGACTGTTACAATCGAGATATTGTTATGACAGAGTTTTACGATGAAATGCGGGCGGGGACCGTATTCCAGACTTCTGCCGTTAACACAGCAGAATACACAGACGTATTCAGTAAAGCCCTTCAACAGGGCTTAAACGTGCTGTACATATGCTTTTCATCAGGCCTGAGCGCCTGCAGAAATTCCGCGGATCTAGCGGCAGCAGAACTTGCGTCAGAGTATCCGAAAAACAAGGTCGCGGTGATCGATTCTCTTTGCGGGTCCGCAGGCCTTGGACTTCTGGTCTATCTTGCAGTACAGAAGAAAAAAGGAGGAGCGGACTTTAGTTCTTTAATAAAATATATTGAGGAAACAATACCCCGCATTTCTCACTGGTTCACGGTCGATGACCTCAAATACCTTAAACGCGGAGGAAGAGTCAGCCCCTCGGCAGCCTTTGCAGCAACAGTGCTGGATATCAAACCCATACTCCACGTAGACGATGAAGGTCATCTGGTACCTGTGACTAAAGTCAGGGGCCGCAGAGCGGCAATTAAGGCCCTCGCAGAGAAGTATCAACTTCTGGCAGAGGATCCGGAAGCCCCCTATTTCATATCTCACGGCGACTGCCTAGAGGATGCCCTTCTCCTTGAAAGCATGATACATGCAAAATCTAAAAACAAAGCGGCAAGCATCACCGATATCGGTCCCGTGGTAGGTTCTCATGCAGGGCCTGGCACCCTGGCCCTGTTCTTTGCAGGCAGGAAAAGATAGTTAAAAAATAAACAAAAAAAGTACTTGCTTTTTTTCCCCCCAGGCCTTATACTCCCCTTGCAAAACAACGATACACGAAAGGAGTGTGATCAGTCCACAATGATAAAAAGTGCATACCGGGTAGAGACGGGAATGAGGAATTCCGCCGCCATAACAGCAATCCACCCAGACTGCAAATAACATTGATATCTTCGCAGCTCAGTGTTTTTGCTCTTGAGCTGCTTTTTTTTCTGCAAGGGAGAAAAAACGATGATCGAAATCAGACATCTCAGGAAAATTTATGACAACGTAACACCGCTCGAGGATATCAATTGCGTTATAAATAACGGTGATATCATCTCAATTATCGGTCCCTCCGGAACAGGCAAGTCTACCCTGCTCCGCTGCATCAATCTGCTTGAAGAGCCCACCTCCGGAGACATTATCGTCAACGGACAGAACATTACCGACGGCAGCTGCAACATCAATGAAGTCCGCAAGAAAATGGGCATGGTCTTCCAGTCCTTTAACCTCTTCGGCCATCTTACCGTCCTCGAAAACATCATGAATCCCCAGATCACTTTGCTGGGAAGAAGCCGCCAGGAAGCCTATGATAAGGCCATGGACCTTCTCAATACTGTCGGTCTCTGGGCCAAGGCAATGAGCTATCCGGAAGAACTTTCCGGCGGACAGCAGCAGCGTATCGCCATTGCCCGCGCTTTAGCCATGGATCCTGAAATCATTCTCTTTGACGAGCCCACTTCCGCTCTGGATCCGTCAATGATCGGAGAAGTTCAATCCGTTATCCGCATGCTGGCGAAGACCGGCGTGACCATGATGATAGTCACCCACGAAATGGATTTTGCCCGCAAGATCGCAAACAGAGTTTTCTTCATGTGCGACGGCGGCATCTACGAAGAGGGAACCCCCAAGGAGATCTTCGAGACACCGAAAAAAGAAAAGACCAAGCGCTTTATCAGAAGACTCAGCTCACTTACCTACCACGTTAAGGACGAGAACTTCGACTTTGAAGCCATGTACGATGAACTTCAGGCCTACGCAGAAAAGCTGCTTATCGAAAACGAACGTGTTTCCAAGCTGCAGCTTGCTCTGGAAGAAATCGCCCTCAACAATATCATTGCCCGCGACTCTGACTATGACGTCCGCGTAGGCATTGAATACTCCGAAAAGCAGGACATCCTTACCCTGCGCATACGCTACAAAGGTGAGCACTTCGATCCTTACACCACAGGCAACGGACTTCTGGATGAGATCCTGCAGGAACGCACCACAGTCCTGGAGGACGAAACCTTCCCCGTGGAAGAACCCAGCCAGGAAAATCCCTTCGCTGATTACAACAATAAGATCACCCTCAGATTCAAGTGGGAGGAGGCATAGGAATGAAAAAGTTTTCTGCAATCGCTATTTGCGTGATCCTTGTAATTTCAATGCTTTTCGGCACTGTCAGCGTCTTTGCGTCTGAAGCCGGCAGCGATATTTCCACAATTAAAGACCTGGACGGCAAGACCATAGGCGTTCAGACCGGCGTCCTCTACGAGGACCTGATAAAAGACCGCATCGAAGGCGAGGAATGGCTCTACTACAAGATGCCCAACGACATGATCCCCGCCCTCTCCAACCACAAAATCGATACTTATCTTATAGAAGAAGTCGGCTTCTATGCTCAGAGATACGAACACCCTGAATTGGTCCGCCTTGAAGAAGCCGCAGGATACTGCGATTTCGCTGTCATCATCGGCAACCGCGATAACAGCCAGGAAAGGCTCTACAGCCAGATGCAGGAGTTTATTCAGACCCGCAGAGAAAACGGCTGGCTTGATGCTTTATATGATTACTGGGTAAAGAACTGGGATCCCAACACCTGTGTCATTAAGGAGATTCCTCAGACCAGCGGTGAAAACGGTGAAGTCATCATCGCCATTGAAGGCGGCTATGAGCCCTTCTCATTCGAAAGCAACGGCACTTTCTCCGGCTACGACGTGGAATTCATGATGAACTTCTGCGCAGCCTACGGTTATGAATGGAATTTCCAGGCCATGGAGTTCGATGCCATTGCTATCGGAGTTCTTTCCGATAAGTATGACTTCGGCATGAACATCGTCGTTGATGAAGAACGCGCCGACGCTTCCGTCCTGTCTGATCCCTACTATCGCTGCGACGTAGTTTTCGTTCTTGAAGGTGAAGACGAAAGTGCCGCAGGATTTATTGACGAACTGAAGGACAGTTTCTACAAGACTTTCATTAAGGAATCCCGCTGGAAGCTCTTCGCCGAAGGAATCGGACGCACCATGCTCATCACCTGTCTTTCCATTATCTTCGGTACAGTATTCGGATTTGTCCTCTACCTTGCCTGCCGCAAGGGAAACAAAGCCGCAAACTTCATTACAAAGGTATTCAGCGGATTTATTGAAGGCATTCCCACTGTCGTTTTCCTGATGATACTCTTCTTTGTCGTTTTCGGAAAAGCAAACGTCAGCGGCACCTGGATCTCCGTCATCGGCTTCACCATGATCTTCGGCTGCGGAATGTACGGCATGCTCAGAGTAGGATGCAACGCCATTTCAAGGGGACAGACCGAAGCTTCCAGAGCTCTGGGATACAGCGACAATCAATGCTTCTTCAAGATAATTCTGCCTCAGGCAGCTCAGCACTTCCTGCCCATCTACAAGAGCAATGTAGTATCTCTCATTAAGGAAACCTCCGTAGTCGGTTACATTGCCGTCATGGATCTGACCAAAATGGGCGACCTGGTAAGAAGCCGCACCTACGAAGCCTTCTTTGCTCTCATTACTGTGGCAATTTTCTACTTCGTCATGGAAGCAGTCCTTACTGCACTGGTGGACAGAGTTCAGACTTCCATCGATCCCCATCGCCGCTCCGAAGCCAAAATCCTTGAAGGAATCAAGGTCCAGGAGATGTTCCACTAGCAATAAAGCAAAAAAGATCGTCCGCCGGAAAATCGGCAGACGATCTTTTTTATTTTTTGAAATCTTATGAATTTTCTTTTGAATACCTTACTGTCGCCATGGCATCCTTGGCGTAGAAATCA
>JAKSSR010000036.1 GCA_024402995.1 Clostridia bacterium
AGTCGAAGAAGAGACTGAAGAAATCGAAGAAGAAGTCGAAGAAGAGACTGAAGAAGTCGAAGAAGAGACCGAAGAAGTAGAAGAAGAGACTGAAGAAGTCAAGGAAGAAACCAAGAGAGTTTACACCACTACCGTAGTCGAGGAAACTGAAGAAGAAACTGAGGAAGAAACCGAAGAAGTCGAAGAAATCGAAGAAATCGAAGATGAAGAAGTAGCTCTCTCCGAACTCCCCGCAGAAATCACCGAAGCAGTTGAAGAAACTGAAGAAGACGAAGAAATGGAAATCTTCGAAGAAGAAGTTCCCCTTGCAGCAGTCCCCGCAACCGGTGACAACAGCACCATCTGGATGGTCGGTATGATCCTCTCCCTCATCGCTCTCATGGGCGCAGCAGTCGAAGAGATCAAGGCAAGAAGAGCATAATAAAAAAGAAGACAAACAAGTTTAACTTGATACACAAAGCCTTCAGAAGAGGGGTCCCCTGCCTTGGGACCCTTTTTCATTGCCCCTGGAGATGCATCCTTGTAATAAAAATGTAACGGACAGATTATTGATTTTTGAGATAAATTCTGTTATTTTGAACGTGAATATGGAGTTTGTAACCAAAGATGTAACCTCCTGCGAGTATACTCAATATTGTAAAAGGAGTATTACATGAGAAGCAAAGAAGAGAGACTCAGAAAGAAAAAGGGCAGAAGAATCTTCCTTTTGATCATATGCGCAATGGTATTTGCCGGAAGCTGCGGACTCTATGTCCTGAGCAGGATCCAGTACCGTGAGAGTTCTCAGGATTACGGTGAGGCTTCGGCTATAGCGGGTCTCAATGAAGATATTACGGCTTTGCCCGAAGGGCCTCAGCCTTTTGAAGAACCTGAAGTTTTGACCGGTGATCCTGAACCGGAAGAACCTATTTCAAAACTTGAGGATATAACCACCGACGCCAACGCTCGCAGACTTGCAATGACCAACTTGGACGCTCTGAGAGAGGAAAGTGCAGACGTCAAGGGCTGGATCGTTATTCCCGGTACCCTGGTAGATTACCCCCTTATGCAGGGAGATGACAATCAGTTCTATCTTGAACATACCTGGCTTGGCAAGGCCAACGCTGGAGGTTCAATCTTCATCGAATGCCAGTGCTCTGAAGATTTTACCGATTTCAATACCATAATTTACGGACACCGCATGGGCAACACCAGCATGTTCGGAACTCTCGCAAGCTACAAGAAGCAGAGCTTCTTTGAAGAACATCCCAGCGTATACATCTGTGTTGACGGCTGCATCAGAAGATATGACATTTTCGCTTCCTTTGAGCCGAAGGTCACTGACTGCACCTACTGGGTAATGTACGATAAGGAAGAATACAAGCAGCGCGTCATAGACTTCTCCCTTGAAAAGTCTGTTATTGACTGCGGCATCGTCCCTGATACAAGTGACAGCATCATTACGCTGTCCACCTGCACCGGCAACGGTCATGCTACCAGATGGGTAGTCCAGGCTGTCCTTGCCGGAGAAATGAAAACTGCCGAAAGCTCTGAGAGCCTCCGGCAGGAAGATTTAAAGTAATATTCAGTTTTAGAGCATGGGCTCTAAGGGCTGGACCGAATAGCGGATCTCGGCCGGGGAGTGAGGATACTGTCTGAAGTAAGCTCTCACGATACGGTCGCAGACCATGCAGCTGTTCTCATAGTTGGACTGCTGAAGCATTACGACAAACTGTGATGCGCTGCAGCGGGCGGCACTGTCTCCGCTTCTTAAGTTGATGCGGATCTGCTCCTGGAGGTTCTCCATGGCGCGGTCGAGGCTGCGCTTTGCAAGTTCGCTTCCATCAGGGCCGCTGAGTGAGAACATGGCAATGTGGATAACATCACCGTTTCTGACAATAGTTCTGGCGGCTGAATGATAAAGAACCTTGAAAAAATCATACTCACAGATGAGGGCTCCCTTGATCATGTCCTGTTCGCGGAGCTGATCGCGAATGATATCCGGGGAAACGCTGGTACTGTTGATGGTCTTTCCTGCGTCGCGGTAAAGTTCCCTGATTTTCTCGGAAGGCTGAACGCTGAACATTGCGTAGAGCTGTTCTTTAAGTTCTTCGTAGGCTTCCATGACTCCCTTGCGGTTACCCAGGGCAAGCATGGCGGTCATATAATGATAATAGATATCTTCATTATACGGATCGTACTGAAGTGCGTTCTGAGCAACTCGGCACGCGGAATCCATAAGGTTGCGTTCCTTAAGGATGTCCAGAGTGGTAAGAACAGTATCGGTGTAAAGCTTTGAGAAATAAACCTCAAGAGGAATGACCCAGGACTCCATGGACATCTTAGCCAGGAAGCTTCCGTGGTAAAGATCCAGGGCTTGCTCGTACAGGCTGAGGGCAAGGTCAGGATCGGCGGATTCGGTGGCTTCTTTAATGAGTCTTTCAAATTCGTCAATATCGCAGACTACGGTGTACTCGTTGTTCCAGGAGTAGGCTCCCGCGCGGTTGATGATCAGCTCATGACCTGCAGATTTGCCCAGTTTATCCAAGCTTGTGCGAACACGGTAGAAAATAGCCTTGAGGGCTCCGCGGGGATCGCTGTCGCTGTCGTTTTCGCCCCAGAGAAGGTCAATTAGTTCTTCCTGAGGAACTGCGCGGTTGCGATTGTAAATCAAATAAGCCAGCAGGGTCCAGACTTTTCTGGAACGATTGCTGCTATCGTCAATTGATTTCCCGTCTGATTCGATTGTAAAGTTACCAAACATCCTGACCGTTATGGTTTGGTTCAACATGGTAATCCTCCAAATCTGTGATCCAATCGTTAGTTACAAAAACAATATCATAAATGTAACCGGTTTGCAATATGTAACTGATGAAACATTAATTTAGCCAAATAAATATTTTTATATTTACATAGCATGACTGAAAATGGTAAACTATTTCAGTTAGAAAAGGAGAAAACCATGAAAAAAGCCTTATGTCTTTTACTTGCAGGCGCAATGCTGTGCGTATCTCTTGCCGCTTGCGGTTCCAAGGAGATCACAGTGGACAAGGTCGGTATGACTACCGAAATAAGTGAAGATGCCGATATGGAAGTCGTTGATATTGAAGACGAAGCCGTCGCTCTTGCTGACGCACCTGTTGCTGCAGTACCTAACTATCTGGTTTGCGAGGCTTCCGGCACTCTTACCAAGAAGGCTACCAAGGCTGTTATCGACTATTCCAATACCAAGGACGGTTACGTAATGGTCCAGTATACCGCCTCTACCACCAGCAAACTGAAGGCGCAGGTCAAGGGCCCCACTACAACCTACACCTATAATATCACCCCCCAGACCTGGGCATCCTTCCCGTTCTCTGACGGCAACGGAGAATATACCGTGGCAGTCTACGAAAACGTTTCCGGAACCAAGTATGCCAACGTTGTATCCCAGAAGATGACTGTAACCATGACTGACGAGTTTGCTCCCTTCGTGAGACCTAATCAGTATGTGGACTATTCCGCAGCCCCCAACACTGTAAAAAAGGCTGAAGAGCTCTGCAAGGGCTGCACCACTGAGTTGGACAAGGTCGCCGCTGTCTATACCTACGTTGTTAAGAATTTTACCTACGACAAGGAACTGGCAAAGACCGTTCAGAGCGGTTATCTGCCCGTACTTGACACCGTTCTCTCCAAGCAGAAGGGTATCTGCTTCGACTATGCCGCTGTCATGACAGGCATGCTGCGCAGCCAGGGCGTTCCCTGCAAGCTGGTCATCGGCTATGCCGGAACCGCTTATCACGCATGGATCAGTGTTTATTCCGCCAAGGACGGCTGGATCAACAGCGCCGTTTACTTCGACGGAAAGAACTGGCAGAGAATGGATCCGACCTTTGCTTCTTCCGCAAAGGAAAGCGCTGATATCCTTAAGTACATCGGCGACGGCAACAACTATACATCCAAGTACTTCTACTAGTGCTTATACCTCGTCCGGTCTCTTAACGAGGGACCGGACATTTTTCAATTATCGGGAGTTTTTTTATGAAGAAAGTCAGATTGTCAAACGATGATATTGGTGCTCTTTGTCTGAGCCTGAGCATGATGCTCCACGCAGGAGTCGGCCCCGCAGACGGTCTTTCCCTCATGGCGGAAGACGAAGAAGGCCCCATGAAAGAGCTGCTCAAGGACATGGCCGCAGAAGCGGATATGGGTCTTCCTCTCAACCAGGTCTTCAAGGATACGGAATCTTTCCCCGATTACGTATGCTCTCTCCTTACCGTCGGTGAGGAATCGGGACGTACAGAAGAGGCTCTCAACGCTCTGTCCAACCATTACGAAACTCAGGCAGCCATTAACCAGCGTCTGCGCACGGCATTGCTCTATCCTGCAATTCTCCTGCTCATCATGCTGGCGGTGATCGTTGTTCTTCTCGTTTACGTTCTGCCTATCTTCAATGAAGTTTATACTCAGCTGGGTGCTTCCCTCAGCGGCGTTGCCGGCGGTCTTCTTTCTCTGGGACAGGCCCTGGGCAAGTTCATGCCGGTACTTTGCGTACTTCTGGGAATCATCGTTGCTCTGGTCATTGCATTTGCCGCTTCTCCCTCCTTCCGTGAGAAGATCCTTACCTGGTACCGCGGCAAGTTCGGCGACAAGGGTATTTCCGGCCAGCTGAACATGGCACGCTTTGCAGGAGCTCTGTCCATGGGGATTTCCAGCGGACTTACTCCCGAAGACGCCATCAGTCTTTCAACCTCTATTCTTGAAGGCATCCCCACTGCTCAGGCACGCTGCAAGGACTGCCTTGAAAAGATCTTCAACGGCGCAAACCTTTCCACCGCAATGAACGAAGCCGGTCTTCTTCCCAAGGCTGAATGCCGTCTCCTTGAAACCGGTATCAGAGCCGGCGCAGGTGACACTGCCATGGAACAGGTAGCAAGACGCCTTGCTGAATCCAGCGAATATGCTGTAGAAGCAAAGGTCGGACAGGTGGAACCTGCCATGGTCATCGTATGCTCCGTACTCGTTGGACTTATTCTCCTTGCTGTTATGATGCCCCTTATGCACATAATGGCTGTTATCGGGTAGTAAAAATGTTTAAGAAGAAAATCTGGCCCATATTGAAAACGGCTGTATTGCCCATAGTAATAATCGGCGTCATAGTCTTCTTCTTTACGGCTGTGTCTAATTTTGACGAAGGCCGCGGAGCGGAGGGCCGCGATCAGCTTGAAACCTCCATACGCAGAGCCTGCGCAGCCTGCTATGCAACGGAGGGTATCTACCCGCCCACACTTGATTACTTAGTGGAACATTACGGTATTCTTATCGACGAAAGCAATTACAACGTCTTCTATGAGGTCTTTTCCGAAAACCTCATGCCGGACATTACGGTAATTGAAATACAGCAATAATGAAGAAGAAAAACAATTCCAAAAACAGCATAAGCGGACTTGCCACACTGCTCATGTTCGGTGTCTTTGCCGTCTGTATCATGTCGGTCCTTCTTACCGGCGCAGGGGCTTATAAGCGCCTTACCCAGCGTGACCAGGCAAGCTTTTCCGCAAGGACCTGCAGTCAGTACATAGTAACGAAGGTACGTCAGGCAGGTTCTCCCGACGCTGTCTCCGTTGAATCCTTTGACGGTTACGACTGCCTTGTATTTGCGGAAGATATTGACGGCTGGACCTATGTTACCCGCGTTTACTGCTGCGACGGTTGGCTCTGCGAACTCTTTACCGCAGAAGACGGAGGTTTCCTCCCCGAAGACGGTGAAAAGGTCGTCGAAGCGGAAGATTTGAAGGTTTACTCCGAAAACGGACTTATCAACGTATCCGTCACCGACAGAGAAGGCTATGAGTCCAGTTTCTGTTTGAACGTAAGAGGAATGGAGGTCAGCGGAATATGAGAAGCAAATCCCCCCTGACTCTCATTGAACTCATTATCATGATAGCGGTCTTTGCTCTTGCGGCAGCCCTTTGTCTCAGAGCATTTGTCTGGGCTGATCTGAAGTCTGCAGACAACCAGAGCCGCGACCGGGCTGTCATCATTGCACAGAGCGCTGCAGAAGAGATCAAGGCTCAGCACTCCGCGGAGGCGTCCGTTACTGAAAAGGACGGGTTCACTGTGACTGTAACTCCTCAGGAGACCGATAACGATCTTCTCGGCGCCGCAGTCGTCAGCGTTGCCGATGACAATGACACCATTGTTGAATTGACCGTTAAATGGCAGGAGGTGGAATAATGAAAGACAAAGAGCGTTCTTTCTCTCCGCCGACCATAGGCGGCAGCTCCCTGCTGGTCATTTTCGCTGTATTGTGTCTCACTGTATTTGCTCTCCTGTCCCTGTCCACTGTCCAGTCCGACGGACGTCTCAGCGACAAGACTCTTGAAGCAACCGCAGGCTATTACGAGGCAGATGCAAGGGCCGAAGAGATCCTGTCCAGCCTTCGCTGCGGCTTTGTGCCCGACGGCGTAAAGCAGGACGGTAATAAATACAGTTATTCCATAGCGGTAACTGATTCACAGGCGCTGGAAGTTGATGTTATGATCAACGGAAGCGATTATACTATTCTGCGCTGGCAGACAGTGTCCACTGCAGACTGGGAGGCTGATGAAAGCCTCAGCGTCTGGTCAGGTGATTAATACGGAGGAAATATTATGGCAAGTTTAAGAGATTATCTTCAGATGTCAGTTGAACGCAACGCGTCAGACGTTTTCATCGTCGCGGGCGGTCCTGTAGGCATCAAGGTCGGCGGAAAAATCGAACCTGCCGATGATATCAGACTCATGCCGGATATGACCGGCGAGCTCATCAAAGAAACCTACGCCATGGCCGGAAGAAATATGGACAAGCTCATACAAACCGGTGATGACGACTTTTCCTTTGCTGTCGGCGGTCTTGCCCGTTTCCGTGTCAACGCATATCAGCAGAGAGGTTCACTGGCAGCTGTAATCAGGATCGTTTCCTTCAGCATTCCCGATTACAAGAAAATGGGCATCCCCGAAAACATCATGAATCTGTCCGAACTCACCTACGGCATGGTCCTTGTTACCGGTACTGCAGGCAGCGGTAAGTCCACAACTCAGGCCTGCATCGTTGACCGCGTAAACCACACCAGAAACTGCCATATCATAACTCTGGAAGACCCCATTGAATTCCTCCACCGTGACGACGAAAGTATCGTTTCCCAGCGTGAGATAGCCATCGACACTCAGGACTTCCTCAGCGCTCTGCGTTCCTGCCTGCGTCAGGCACCGGACGTCATTCAGCTGGGCGAGCTCCGCGACGCAGAAACAATTCGTACCGCAATGACTGCAGCCGAAACCGGCCATCTGCTCATTGCGACACTTCATACCAAGGGCGCTGTCAACACCGTTGACAGAATCATCGATACCTTCCCCGCAGATCAGCAGGCACAGATCAGAATCCAGCTCAGCTCAGTCCTGCGCACTGTCGTTTGCCAGCAGCTTCTGCCCAAGAAGGGCGGCGGACTTGTTCCTGCTTTCGAGATCATGAACATGACCAATGCGGTCAAGAGCATGATCCGCGACAACAAGACCCACCAGATCAACAACGTCATCGCAGCCGGCGCTGCAGACGGCATGGTCTCCATGAATCAGTCCATCCTCAGCCTTTACAAGCAGGGTCTCATTGAAAAGGAAGTCGCTCTGGAATACTGCGACAACCCCGAACAGCTTCAGAGACTGCTGTAGTACCAAGGTCAGGATCAAAATGATAAGCAAACCGCCCTGTACTTCAGCAGGGCGGTTTTTTAGGTAAAACAATGAATACAATTATCGCAAATATAAATGCAATAGGTCCGAAACTCATATTGATCTGGTCCTTTGTGGTCCTTATGTCTGTTATCAGACCACAGAGGTTCAGAAACTGCCTGTATCTGCTTGCTGCGCTCCTCATTTCAGTATTTTTCGTGGCCGGTCTTTTCGGTGATTATATGGGCATCGCATTTCTGGTCATGTTCTTTGCGGGAGTCCTTGCCTTGCTGGCAGTCCCCGTAATGCTCATACGAAACGGCGTCATAATGATGAAAAAAGAAAGACGCAGTCTGTCCAATATGCTTTCTCTTGCGCTCGGCGTGATAGTTGCCCTGGGAGAAGTCTCCCTAATTTATTCCGTTCTGGCTTTCTCCTTTGAAAAGATACAGACTACAAACTTCTTGTTTGGTTTCAGTTTCCTCTTTGGATGCACAGTGTTTTATTTCTGCGTCCTTATTCTGGGTTTTGTTCTCTACAATATCTTCATTGAGCATATTCCCAGAAGACAGGCCTTTGATTACGTAATAATTCACGGATGCGGTCTTATCGATGGGGAAAAAACGTCCAGGCTTCTGGAAGGCAGGCTTGATGCCGCAATTAAGATATATGAAAACTGCAAGGTCAAGCCCGTTCTTATGCCAAGCGGAGGCCAGGGACCTGATGAAAAAATCAGCGAGGCTCAGGCCATGAAGAATTATCTGCTTGAGAAGGGCGTTCCCGAAGAACGCATCATTCTTGAGGATAAGTCCGGGACCACAATGGAAAACCTGAAAAACTGTCAGGCTCTCATTGGGCCCGACTACGGACGCATTGCTCTGGTTTCCAGTAACTATCACGTTTACCGCTGTCTTCTCTACGCGCGCAAAATAGGTCTTAAATGCACAGGTATAGGCGGAAAGGTGGCTCCCTATTACTGGCCCAGCGCTCTGCTCAGGGAATTTGCGGCAGTCTTCACCATGCCCCGGAATCTCATTTTTATCATCATTGGTTATTTGTTCTGCATGTCTCTTCCGGCATTGCTGATTTTTGGCAGGTAAGTATGGAATTCAGAAAAGCGACTTTATCAGATATTGATGGCATTATGCTCATTGTAAAGGAAATCATAAAACAGCCCGGCGCTGTTTGGGATGAAGAATATCCCACGCCGGAATTTTTCAAAGAATCTCTGGACTGCGGCGGTCTTTATGTTGCAGACGACGGTGGACGCATAGTCGGTACAGTGGGTATTCAGCCTGCGGAATCCATTTTTCTGCGTCTGGAATGCTGGAGCAAGGATCATAAAAATCCCTGCGAAGGATGCAGACTCGGTATCGCTCCGGATCTTCAGGGCCGACATCTGGCAGAAGACCTTCTCATGTTTGCACTTGACGATGCGGCAAAAAAAGGCTTTGACTCCCTGCATTTCACAGTAAGCCAGAACAATCCTTCGGCAAAGAAGCTCTATGACCGCTGCGGATTCCGTAATGTGGGCGAGACCAACTGGATCGAAGAGGACTGGTTCTGTTACGAATGTGAACTGCCCTTTAAGAAAAAGGCCGAATAAGGGCTGTCTTACAGATTTGTCACTTTCCCGTAAGACCAATCAATTTTACCCTTTGGTTAATTCCGTTAAACTTGATGCATAAAGCGAAACGGAGGATTAACACATGGAAATATTAAAAGTAAATGACCTGAAAAAGAACTACACCACCCGCTTCGGCGGAACTCAGGTGCAGGCTCTCAAAGGCGTAAGTTTTTCTGTTGATGCCGGTGAATACGTTGCCATTATGGGTGAATCCGGCTCCGGAAAGACCACTCTTCTCAATATACTGGCAGCACTGGACAAGGCCAGCTCAGGCACCGTCGTTCTGGACGGCAAGGATCTTTCATCTGTTGAAGAAAGCGAGCTTGCGGCATTTCGCCGGGACAATCTGGGCTTTGTCTTCCAGGAATTCAATCTTCTCGATACCTTCAGTCTGAAGGACAATATTCTTCTTCCTCTGGTCCTCAGCGGCAAGAGCATTTCCGAAATGGAAAGCCGTCTGGCTCCCATTGCTCTTTCTCTGGGCATAAGCGAGATCCTGACAAAGTTCCCCTACGAGGTTTCCGGCGGTCAGAAGCAGCGCGCTGCTGCGGCAAGAGCCCTCATTACTCAGCCGAAGATCATTCTCGCCGACGAACCTACGGGAGCCTTGGATTCTCAGTCTTCTTCTGAACTTCTCCGCGTCTTCTCCGACATGAACAGGAACGGTCAGACCATTCTCATGGTCACCCACTCAACTGACGCGGCATCTCACGCAAACCGCGTCCTCTTTATCCGCGACGGCGTTGTCTTCCACCAGATCTACCGCGGAGGATGCACCAACGAAGAACTCTACAAGAAAATTTCCGACACCCTTACCATGCTTCGCACAGGGAGGAACGGATAATGAAACGCGGTTTCTACAGAAAAATAGCCTGGAACAATATTAAGAAAAACTATCGTTTCTTCGTTCCCCGCATTCTTGCGGAAATGGGTCTTTTAGGCTGCTTTTATATTGCAGTGACCCTCGCTCTTGATGAAAGGCTCAGGGAAATCAAGGGCGGTGACTACATTCCGACCTTTATGGCCATGGGTGTCGCCGTCCTGGTCATCCTTTCCAGTATCCTGATGTTTTACACCAACAGCTTCCTTATGAAACAGCGCAAGAGGGAGTTCGGTGTTTATAACGTTCTGGGTATGGAAAAGCGCCACATAGGCAAGGTCCTCCTTCATGAAGGGCTTATCAGCGATTCCGTCGCCATTGCAGGCGGCATAGGCGTGGGTATTCTTTTCTACAAACTTTGCTCTCTGCTCATCTGCAAATTGCTTGAAACAGACGTCATCGTCGGTTTTTATTTCATCACCTTAAAGACCATACTTCCTTCAGCATTGTTCTTCGTTGCCGTCGATCTGATCACTTATTTCTTCAATCGCGTCAGCATTGCCAGAATGAAGCCTGTTGAACTGCTGTCCAGCAAGTCTGCAGGTGAAAAGGAACCTAAGGTCAAGTGGTTTCTGCTGGTCATCGGCGTACTGACTCTCGGCAGCGGCTACGTTATTGCACTGACTACGAAGAATCCTCTTCAGGCTCTGGGTCTGTTCTTTGTTGCTGTAATTCTGGTAATTATCGGAACCTACTTCCTCTTTGTTTCCGGAAGCATTTTCGTGCTCAAGGCTCTGAAGAAAAACGGAAAATACTATTACAACAAGAAACACATGCCGGCTGTTTCGGGCCTGCTTTACAGAATGAAGCAGAATGCCGTAGGCCTTGCGTCCATTGCAATTCTCGCCACAGGCGTTCTTGTCATGATCTCCACCACGGTCAGTCTATATACCGGCATGAACAATACTTTAGACAGAACTTATCCCGAGGATATATATCTGAGCGCTGACTATAACTACGGCACCGGTGAAAGGGATGATTCGGTGGCTGTTCCTACTGATATCCTTGAGGAGGCTGTTCGCAAGGCTGCGGAAAAAAACGGCGTGGAAATCCAATACGTAAATCCCGAAGAATACCTTTTCGTTTCCTATTACGTGCAGGACAATCATCTCTACGCTGAATCTGAGTTGTATGCCGCCATGGGAAACATGGAGGTCATGGCCGGTCTCAGAGAGTTCTTCTTCATTACCAACGATACCTATGAAAGACTCACCGGCGAAAGATTTGACCTCAGCGGAAGAGAGATCGCATGCTGCGGCATTTCCTCAGCTTCCGAAAAGGCTTCTGATATGACGGGAACTATTTACCTTCACGGCTGCGAGTATAACGTTAAGAACCAGTTTTCCGATTTTCCCTGCAGCATCGCAATGCTCAGTAATCCTTTTTCGACCTACGGCGTAGTCGTATCCGATCAGTCTGCTCTGGAAGAAATCTACCGGAATCAGCGGGCCGCCTATGGAGATTTTGCGTCAAAGATCACTTCCCGCATATGTGTTAAATTTGCCGACAGAAAGGCCGCCGGCGCTGCTTTCGACAGCATAAGAAAAGATCTTCGCGAGGATCTGTCGGCCTATGTTAAGAGTCAGAAGGCCGACCCGGATTACCTCGCCTGGTGCTTAGACTGTGTCTGGGATACAAGAGTTGCAATGCTTGGAATGTACGCGACCCTGTTGTTCCTGGGCATACTCCTCGGTGCTGTAAGCATGTTCGCCACTGTCCTCATAATCTACTATAAGCAGATCTCCGAGGGCTACGAAGACCGGGAACGCTTCCAGATCATGGAGAAGATCGGCATGAGCAAAGAAGAAGTAAAGAAGACTATCAACGGTCAGGTGCTGCTGGTATTCTTCCTGCCTCTGGTAACGGCGGGGGTACATCTTGCCTTTGCTTACCCAATGCTCAAGAGCATGCTGAACGTCTTTATGCTCTACAGCAACCGCCTGTTCCTGGACTGCGCTCTTATCACCTACGTGGTATTTGCTCTGGTGTACGTTCTGATTTACAGAGGAACGTCAAAGACGTATTATAAAATAGTTCACTGATACTTAAGCCACCCTGTTATGCGGGGTGGCGATTTGCAATTTACAGGAGAGCTTATGTATCGCATTCTGCTGGTCGAGGACGATTATTCCCTGGCCCTTGAAATGAAGAAGCAAATAGAAGGCTACGGCAACGAAGTCCGCACCGTCAGCGACTTTCACAACGTGCTGGAGGAGTTTACGGTCTACGATCCCGATCTGGTCCTCATGGACATTATGCTGCCCTACAAGGACGGTTATTACTGGACCGCGGAAATACGCAGGAACTCTGTAGTCCCCATTATTTTCGTGTCTTCCGCGTCGGACAACATGAACGTGGTCATGGCTATAAATATGGGCGGAGATGATTTTATCGCAAAGCCCGTGGAACCCATGCTCCTGAACGCCAAAATTCAGGCTATTTTAAGGCGAACTTACGAGATCGGGGTAAATCTCAATACGGTGGAGTTTCACGGCGCTACGCTCAATTTAAGCGCCTGCAGCGTTATCGTAAACGGTGAGACCATAGATCTGACCAAAAACGAGTTCCGCATACTGCAGACTTTAGTGGAAAACCGTGGAAAGATCGTCAGCCGCGAAACTCTCATGATACGCCTCTGGAACGACGACTGCTTTGTTGAGGAAAACACTCTCACCGTCAACGTCACCCGCCTGCGCCGAAAGCTGGAGGAAAACGGACTGACCGGGGTCATACAGACCCGTCCCGGAATAGGGTACATGATCTCATGAAGATACTTAAGACCGTAATAAAAAAGAAGCGGGCAGCCATTGCTCTGTGGGCACTGGTCTGCGCCGTCAACATACTTGTCTTCGAGCTTTACAGCATCATGTTAGAGCCTCTTCTTTACTCCCTGGCTCTCAGTCTCTTTTTCCTGCTGGTGCTTATGACCGTGGATTACTGCAAAGAAAAAAAGCGTTCCGGAGAACGCTTCTATGCTTTGGCTTCCATTGTTTCCGACTGGGACAGGCTTCCCGACCCACACACTGTAGCCGAGGAGGACTACCAGGAAATGATACGTACCCTCGGCAGGACTCTCGATGCCGTTACCGAAGAATTCAACGAAGACCGCCAGGACAGCCTTGACTATTTTACGGCCTGGGTCCATCAGATAAAGACGCCTATCGCCGTCATGAAGCTTAGAGTTTCCGAGGACACTCCGGAAAACATCGCTATACGCACTGAACTTCTGCGCGTCGAACAGTACGTTGAAATGGTCCTTCAGTACATTCGTCTGGGCAGCTCAAGCAACGATCTGGTCATAAGGGAATACGACCTGGACGACATGGTCCGCGAGTCACTGCGCAAGCTTGCTCCTCAATTTGTCGGGAAAAAACTTC
Source organism: Clostridia bacterium (assembly GCA_024402995.1). Taxonomy (GTDB): domain Bacteria; phylum Bacillota; class Clostridia; order Peptostreptococcales; family Anaerovoracaceae; genus JAKSSR01. Next base: position 13,552 of record JAKSSR010000036.1, read on the forward strand.
ACCTTGAATACGAAGAACTTGACCGAAACATACGCACCGACCGCAAGTGGTTCTGCTGCATTCTTGACCAGATCCTTTCCAATGCCGTTAAATATACCTATAAAGGCTCCATTACCATTTCCATGGACGGAGACTGCCTGGTCATTTCCGATACGGGGATAGGTATTGCCGAAGAGGATCTTCCCAGGATCTTCGAGAAGGGCTATACCGGTATAAACGGTCGCCTGGGAGAAAAGTCCAGCGGTCTGGGCCTCTATCTGGCGGGAAAAGCCGCAAAGCTCCTGTCCGTTGAGCTTAAAGCGGAAAGCACCGTTGGAAAGGGCAGCAGCTTTTCGCTTAACCTCGCTCAGGAAGCCGCGCCAAAAGACTGAGTATCCCCGTGACGATCAGGGGAATAATGAAGCTTACGGTCCTTGAAAGAATAAGTAGGCTTGCCAGATCCTGACCTGTAAAACCCGCTCCGAAAAGAGCCGCGAATCCGGCCTCTGTAACTCCGGATGCACCGGGAAGGGGCAGAGAGGATACGGACACAAAGAGAAAACTCTGTGTCAGGACGCAGGGCAGCCAGGATGCGCTCAGCCCCAGGGCTTTTGCGCAGAAAAAGGGTATAGAGTGGTACAGGAAAAGCTGAAGGAACGAAGTGAGGGGCATTTTAATAAAGAGTCCCGGAGCCTTTTTCAGCATGACGGCTTCCCCTTTGCCTGCCATTGAACCTTGTGACATGGGTGTGACAGTTTTGTCAGCCACGTCGGATCTTCCTGATTATACGACCCAATTGTTAATAAACAGTTAAGAAATTCCTTAAGATTAGGTTAATGTTCAAATGAAGCAGAGAACCGGTACTCTTTCTCTTGACAGAATGGTTTATCCATGATAAACTCTGCGCGTAGTTTATTCTAAGTAAACCAAAAAGGGGATCATAAATATGAACTATGTAGAACTTGGCGAAGTCCAGGAGGCTTTTGCCCAGATCATATGGGACAGAGAGCCCATCGGTTCAGGGGAACTGGTAAAGATCTGTGAAAGAGAACTCAACTGGAAGAAGCCCACAACTTACACCGTCCTTAGAAAACTATGCGAAAAGGGGCTGTTTAAAAACGAAAACGGTCTGGTATCCGCTGTTGTTTCCCGGGATCAATTCAATGCTTCGAAGAGCGAGAAATTTGTGGAAGAAGAATTTGACGGATCTTTGCCGGCTTTTCTTGCGGCCTTCATGTCCGGCAAAAAACTGAGTTCCTCGGAAGCTGCGGAAATCCGCAGGATGATAGACGAGTATAAGGAGGGATAAGATGTATTCATTGTTTACCCGCCTTATAAACATGAGTCTTGTGGCAGGCATTATGGTGCTGGTGATCCTGGTACTGAGGCTGCTGCTTAAAAAAGCTCCGAAAAAGTTTATCTGCCTGCTGTGGGCTCTGGTCGCTCTGAGACTTATTTTCCCATTCAGCTTCAGCAGCAGTCTTTCTGCGTTTAATCTGCTGGATTTTGACACCAATGAAAATGGTCAGGTAGAGTATTTTCAGTACAATGGCAAAACGGAAAAGCCGAAGCTGAGCTTCTCTTATCCGGGTCTTGTCAATGATAACCTGTCCCCTGACAGCATGACAGTAGGAACCCGTACTTCGGATGTCTATCTGCCGCCCTTTGTGTACGTCTGGGCTTTTGGCGTCTGCGTCATGTCTGCTCATGCCGTCATCAGCTGGCTGAAGCTCCGCAGCGAGACTTCTGCGTCTGTCAAAAGTTCCGGAAACATTTACGTCTGCGACGATATTGATTCTCCGTTCATACTAGGCATAGTCAGCCCGCGCATCTACCTTCCATCGGGTATGGACGAGGCTGCAAAGAAAAGTGTTATTGCTCATGAAAAGGCTCATCTCCGGAGACGCGACCACTGGTGGAAGCCTCTGGGTTATCTGCTTCTTTCGGTATACTGGTTCAATCCTTTCCTCTGGCTTGCCTATGCGCTGCTTTGCCGTGATATAGAGGCTGCCTGTGATGAAAAAGTCATAGAGAACATGGACAAGGAAAGCATTTCGTCTTATTCTGAGGCCCTTCTTTCATGCGCAGTCAGCCGCCGCATGATCACAGCCTGTCCCGTCGCTTTCGGCGAGACCGACGTGAAAGGACGTATTAAAAACGTACTGAATTACAGAAAGCCCGCTTTCTGGATCGTCTGCCTTACGGTTATCCTTTGCATTGGCGCTGCGGTTTGCCTGCTGACAGATCCCGCAAAGAAAAATGATGAAGAAGCAGTTGATAGCGTATATGATCCTTTAGAGAAAAACGATGAAGGCGCCGCTGAAAGTGTGTACTATGACGGCAACGGCAAAGCATACAAGTATCAGCTGACTCTTACTGAACGCGTTCCCGATATGGATGGAGGTATTACTTATACTGTCCTTACAGATGATCCTGATTTAGGTGTAGACAGAATACGTGAGGCCATGTTTTCCAGCAGTATGACAGTTACCGGTTTTTCCGTCATCGACACTGATTCCTTCTCCGATGCATCCTGGGTCTGGCCCTGTGATAGCACGACGGTCTCATCGCCCTTTGCGGAGCGGGTTTATCCGGTAACCGGCGAGACTCTTTTTCATGATGAGGTCGACATAGCCGCCGAAAAGGGCAGTTCTGTGTACTGTGCCTTTCCCGGCGAGGTCGTGGCGGCGGAGTTTGACAGCAAGCTGGGAAATTACGTGAAGATCCTGCACCTGACGGACACTAATCACCCGGGCGAAATATACACTTGCTACAGTCATTTGGACAGACTGGACGTAGGCGTCGGTGAAGTGGTGTATTCCGGTAATGCCATAGGGACCGTAGGTTCTACGGGACTGTCAACGGGACCTCACCTGGCCTTCAGCGTCACAGTGGACGGCGAAGCGGTGGACCCCATGGACTTTTTCGAAAGCGACAAATAGCAAAAATGAACAAAGCGTATTATCATCTTCCGGGACTCTTTGAGTTCTTCGAATTTTATAAAGTTTTCCTGCCTCTTTTCAGGAGTCATCGTGAGTATTTCTACGATTGGTGCGAGATCGCTTCAGTCTACGGCGCCCCTGCGGACTGTCTCTGGGGCGGCGGCCGTGAAGGCCTTGGGGATACTGATGCGGAAGAGATGCTGGCCCTCATGGAGGAATACGGAATTTCTTCCAGGCTTACTTTCAGCAATTCTCTCTTGAGGCCGGAGCATCTGCGTGACGAAAAGTGTAATGCTCTCTGTGCTCTCTTTGAAAAGCAGAAACAGCAGAACGGAGTCATCGTTCACTCCGAACTGCTGCTTGATTACCTGAAAAAGAATTATCCGGGCCTTTACTTTGTGTCCTCAACTACCAAGGTTTTGACTGAGTTTGACCTTCTGAAAAAAGAACTGGACCGGTCGGAGTTTACATACGTGGTTCCTGATTTCCGTTTGAATAAAAGCCTTGAACTGTTGGGTCCTTTGAATCAGGAAGAAAAGAACAAGGTTGAGTTTCTCTGCAATGAATGCTGCTGGATAGGCTGCAGGGACCGCAAGGCTTGCTATGAAAGCGTCAGTCGGAAGAATCTGGGCGAGGACGGTCCTGAACACGTCTGCAAGGCTCCCGGAGCGGGGGAGGGGTACCGTTTTTCTCTTGCCATGAAAAACCCCGCTTTTATCGGTATCTGTGACATTGTCAATGACTACCTGCCCTGCGGTTTCAGTAATTTTAAAATAGAAGGACGTACCTTGGGCAGTGCCATAGTGCTTGAATTCCTTCTGTACTACATGACTAAGCCGGAATATCAGCTCCAAGTCCGGGAAGCGGTCTATCTGGATTCCATGCTGGATCTGTTTTAGCGAGTTATAGCGTCATAACATAAAAGACACCTGCTTTATGCAGCTTTCATTTCTCACACTCCTTTCCTGATTATCCGGAATGGCAGTTTTCAAGACTTTTTGTCGTCGCTGTTCTCGATCAGCTTTGTTACAACGGCATTCAGCTGCGCTGCATTTTTCGATGTGATGACAGGCTTGCCGGTATTCTGTTCAATTTCTTTTCTGGCGTTCCCGGCAATCTTTCCGCCCTGACGGGCAATGCTCTTGTTTTCTTCAAGCCCCTGCGGTTC